>JBEGTX010000136.1:0-18572 GCA_041179165.1 Pseudomonadota bacterium
TCGCAGACGGGCCAGCTGTCGGCGGTGGCCGACCAGATCGTGGCGCCCTTGCGCGCCGATCCTTCCATCAGCGTGCACGTGGAAACGCTGCGGCCCGTGAAGCCGTACCCGTTCCCCTGGCCGTTCTTCGAGTTCTTCGACGCCTTTCCCGAGTCGGCCCACATGGTGCCGCCGCCACTCGAGCCGCTCACCCTCACCGGCGACGAAGACTTCGACCTCGTCATCCTGCCGTACTCGGTCTGGTTCCTGGCGCCCTCATTGCCTGTCACCGCCTTCTTGAAAAGCCCCATGGCCCAGCGTGTGCTGAAAGGCAAGCCAGTGGTCTCGGTCATAGCCTGCCGCAACATGTGGCTCACGGCCCACGAAAAATTCAAGACCATGCTGACTGCCACTGGCGCGCGACTGATCGACCACATCGTGCTCACCGACCCCGGCACCACGCTCGGCACTGTGTTCACCACCACCGCATGGATGCTCGCCGGTCGCAAGAAGGGCTTCTGGGGCTTGCGCGATGCCGGCTTGAACAACGAACAGATTGAAAGCGCGAGCCGTTTCGGCCGCGCCCTGCGCGACGCCTTGCAGCACGATCTGGAGCGCGGCACGGCGCCGCTGCTGTCCGGCCTCGGGGCTGTCGTGGCCGACCCGCGCCTGCTGGTCAGCGAGAAGGCCGGCACCCGCAGCTTCTATCTGTGGGGCAAACTCATCATGGCCGCAGGCGGACCAGGCCGCTGGCCGCGCAAACCCTTGCTCGCTTTGTACGTGAGCTTCTTGATCTGCCTCATCTTCACCGTGATTCCGATCAGCCTGACGCTGCAGGCCTTGTTCCGGCCCTTCCTGAAAAAGGCCCTGGGTAGAATGAAAACCCGATTTGAGCTGCCTTCTGGCTCGACGACCGAGCGCTGCCACACGTATGAGGACTGATGTTTTCCTGACCCGCACCGGGTCGTATCTTCCTTTTGCGCCGGTGGGCAACGACGAGATCGAAGACGTGCTGGGGCGTGTCGGGGGCAAGCCGTCACGCGCTCGCCGCATGGTGTTGCGCAGCAACGGCATCCAGACACGCCACTACGCGATCGACCGCGTCACCGGCCGCCCGGCCATGACCAACGCGCAGCTCACGGCCCATGCCATCCGCGCGCTCGGCGACATCGGCCCGATCGATTGCCTGGTGACAGGCACCTCGCTGCCCGACCAGCTCATGCCCAACCACGCAGTCATGGTGCACGGCGAACTCGGCTGGCCGCGCCTCGAGGTGGTGTCGTGTGCCGGCATCTGCCTGGCCGGTACCGCCGCGCTCAAACACGCGTGGCTCTCGGTGCGAGCAGGCGATGCACGCCGTGCCGTCGCCTCCGGCTCTGAACTCGCGTCGCCCATTCTGATGGCGCACAACTTCGAGGCCGAGGTCGAGGCGCGTGTGCAAGCGCTCGAGGCACGGCCCGAAATCGCGTTCGAAAAAGACTTCCTGCGCTGGATGCTGTCGGACGGCGCGGGCGCCGTGCTGCTCGAGAACGCCCCGCGCGGGCCGCTGTCGCTGCGCATCGATTGGATCGACCTGTCGTCGGCTGCACACGAGCTGCCGGCCTGCATGTACACCGGCGCCGACAAGAACGCCAACGACACGCTGCAAGGCTGGCTGCATGTGCCCACCGACGAATGGCGCAGCCGCTCGATTTTCTCGGTCAAGCAGGATGTTCGCCTGCTCAACGAGAACATCGTGCGCGCTACGCTGCAAGAGCCCCTCAAGACCGTGATCGAGCGTCGTGGCCTGAAGACCGGTGACATCGACTGGTTCCTGCCTCACCTGTCGTCGAACTACTTCGTGGAGCCGGTGCAGGCTTGCCTGGCCGAGCTGGGCCTGCCCATTCCGCGCGAGCGCTGGTTCAGCAACCTGAGCCGCAAGGGCAATACGGGTTCGGCGTCGCCGTACATCATGCTCGATGAGTTGTTCCGCTCCGGGCGCATTCAGCCCGGCCACAAGCTGCTGATGTTCGTGCCCGAAAGCGGGCGGTTCTCCAGCGGCTTCATTTTCATGGAAGCGGTGTAGACATGGACCTCGACGCGGTTCCTCAAGAAGGCAACGCCACACTCGGCGGCCATCGCAAGGCCATGTACGCACGCGATGCCGACGGCAGGGTGGTGATGGCCGCATCGCGCGGCTGGGAGGCCGAAGAGATCGTGACCACCCACGCGGTGGACAGCCTCGTGGCGCTGGCCGAGGCGGCGCGCACGCGCGTTGAAACCGGCCTGGCCTCGCCACTCGAGTACTGGATGTACGCCTGCCGCATGGACGAAGCGCTGCTGTCGCAGACCAGCGGCTTTTGGCAATGGCGCGTGCGCCGCCACCTGCAGCCGGCTCACTTCGCCAAGCTCTCACCCGCTCAGCTGAACCGCTATGCCGAGGCCCTCGGCGTGCCGGCCGCTTCCCTGAGCCAATTGCCTCCGCGCGCACAGCCATGACCTTCCAGCACCAGCACGCAGCGCACTGCGAAAGCGGCGTCATCTCGAACCTGCTGCGCCACCACGGCGTGCCCATGACCGAGAGCATGGCGTTCGGCCTGTCGTCGGCCCTGTCCTTTGCCTGCCTGCCTTTCATCAAGCTGTCGGGCCTGCCGCTCATCTCGTTCCGCATGCCGCCCAAGGCCATCATCAAGGGGCTGCTCGCGCCACTCGCGGCGCGCTTTCGCTTCGAAACCTTTCGCGCGCCCGAGGCCGGCCAGCGCCGTCTCGACGAGCTGCTCGCCAGCGGCCAGATCGTCGGCCTGCAGACCTCGGTGTACTGGCTGCCGTACTTCCCGCCCGACATGCGCTTTCACTTCAATGCGCACAACCTGCTGGTCTACGGCAAGGACGGCGACGACTACCTCATCAGCGACCCGGTGTTCGAAGAACCCGTGCGCTGCGCGAGCGCCGACCTGTCGCGCGCGCGGTTCGCCAAGGGCGTGCTCGCACCCAAAGGCCTGATGTACTACCCGCAGTCCATCGCCCGCAAGTCGGTTGACGGTGCGTCGGTGCGCAAGGCCATCCGCAAGACCTGCCGCACGATGCTCGCGCCAGTGCCCATTGCCGGCGTGCGTGGCATGCGCATGCTCGCCAACAAGCTGCAGCGCCTGCCCGCGGGCGACGCCCACACCGTGGCCTTCATCGGCCACATGGTGCGCATGCAAGAGGAAATCGGCACGGGCGGTGCAGGTTTCCGTTTCATCTATGCGGCCTTCTTGCAAGAGGCCGCGGCCCTGGCCCAATTGCCGCAGCTGGTGCAGTTCTCCGAACGGATGATCGCCATCGGCGACGGCTGGCGCGGCTACGCGCTGAAGGCCGCGCGCATGGTGAAGGGCCGCGAGCCCGTGGATGCCCCTGCGCTGGCCACCCGGCTGCGTGAGCAGGCTGCCCTTGAAGAAGCCTTCTTCCGCGAACTCAAGGCCGTGGCCGCCTGAGGCTGTTCACACAGCCCCACGCTGACACCGCCCCGACACCACCCCGACGCCATGCTGTCGATCCACAACCTGGCCCACACCTACCCGGGCGCCGCCACGGCGGCGCTGAACGGGGTGTCGCTCACCGCCGCGCGCGGCAGCGTACTGGGCCTGCTGGGGCCCAATGGTGCGGGCAAGACGACCCTCATCTCCCACTTGGCCGGCACACTGACCGTGCAACAGGGCGAGGTGCTGATCGACGGCGAGCCCCTGCACGCGGTGCGCGCCCACCACCCGACCCGCATCGCGGTCGCGCCGCAGGAATACGCCTTCTACGGCATGCTCAGCGTGCGCGAGAATCTGGCGTGTTTTGCGGCGGCGGGGCGCTTGAAGGGCGCGCGCGCTCGTGAACGCATCGACGCCTGCCTCGCCTTTGCGCAGCTCGAGCGCTTTGCCGGCACTGCGGCCGACAAACTCTCGGGCGGCCTGAAGCGCCGGCTCAACCTCGCGATCGCCCTGCTGCCCGAGCCCGAGCTGATGCTGTTCGACGAGCCCACGGTGGGCGTGGATCCACAGTCGCGCGCGTTCCTGCTCGAGGCCATCAAGGCCCTGTCCACACAAGGTGCGGCCGTCATCTACACCTCGCACTACATGGAGGAGATCGAGGCCATCGCCGACCGCGTGGTCATCCTCGATCATGGCCGGGTGCTGCGCGAGGGCACACTGGCCGAGCTGCTCGCCGATGGCACGCGGCTGTTGAGCCTGGTGGCCGCGGGGGCCGACGCCAGCGCCCTGGCCGCTTTCGGCACACTCGAGACCTCGCCTCACGACACCGCAGGCCAATGGCGCCTGCGCTTGCACGAAGGTGTGTCACCCTCCACCGTGCTCGCCGCTCTCGAGCAGGCCGGCACCCCCGCGCAACAGGCCGAGTTCGGCCGCTGCGATCTCGAACAACTTTTCATGGCACTGACCGACCGGTCTCTGCGCGACAGCTGATGCTCTTTGCCCTCGTCAAGAAAGAGCTGCTGGCGCTCACCCGCGATGTGCACGGCCTGGCCGCGCTGTTCCTGATGCCGGTGATGTTCATCGTCATCATGTCGCTCGCGTTGAAGGACGTGTACAACCCGCCGCTCGCCACGATGCGCTATGCCGTGAGCTCACACGATGCCGGCGCACTCGCCGCGCAACTCGCCGCCAGCTGGCAGCGCGGCCATGGCACGCCTCAATCGCTGCCCGCAGACTGGCAGGCACAACTGCGCAGCGGCCGCCTCAAGTACGTGCTGGTCCTCGATGCCGGCCTGTCCGAAGAACTGGCATTGCCCTCGCTGCCCGAAACTGCACGGCTGCAACTGCTGGCCGAGCCCGGCATCGACGGCAACCTCTTCAATGCGCTGCGCTCGGAACTTGCCGGTGCCGCCGGGGAAATCAAGGCCCGCGCGGCGCTGTCGGAAACCGACGCACCGCCACCACCTCCCAACGCCTCGATGATGGCGCTGGTGCGCGCAGAGCGCTTTGCCGACAAAGGCCCGCGGCCCACCTCCGTTCAGCAGAATGTGCCCGCCTGGCTGGTGTTCGGGATGTTCTTCGTGATCGCATCACTGGCCAACCTGTTCGTGCAAGAGCGCAGCTCGGGCACCTTGGCGCGCCTGCACAGCCTGGGCGTGCCGCGCCGGGTGATGCTGGTGTCGAAGGCCTTGCCCTACCTGGGCGTGAATGCCGTTCAGGCCGTGTTGATGCTGGCAGTGGGCGTGTGGCTCATGCCGTTGATCGGCGGAGATGCACTGTCGCTGAAGGGTGTGCATTGGGGTGCGCTCGTCGCCGCCCTCGCAGCCATCAGCCTGGCTGCCGTGAGCATGGCCCTGGTGCTGGCCTGTGCCGTGCGAAGCCACGCGCAGGCCGCCGCCATCGGGCCTCTGCTCAACGTGCTGATGGCGGCGGTGGGCGGCATCATGGTGCCCAAGTTCGTGATGCCGGGCTTCATGCAGCGCCTGGCCGAGTGGTCGCCCATGAACTGGGGCCTGGAAGCGCTGCTGACCGTCTTGCTGCGCGGCGGCGACCTCGCGGCCACGCTGCCCTTCGTGGCCCGCCTCGGCGGCTTTGCCGCCGTGATGCTGCTGCTGGCCCTTGTCCTGTTTCGAAAGCCCACTGCATGAGCGCCTCTCCCGACCTGATTGCTGCCGTGAAGGCGCTGGTGCTCGAAGCCGCCGAAAAGGATGCGCCCGACGGCGGCCTGTCTGACGACGAACCGCTGTTCGGCCCCGATGCACGGCTCGCCCTCGACTCGCTGGATGCGCTGCAGGTCTCGATGGCCGTGCAAGAGCGCTTTGGTGTGCGCATGCCCGACAGCAAAGACACCCGCCGCGCGCTGACCTCGATCACTCACCTGGCGCAGTACCTGCACGACCGAGCCGCATGAACCCGGTGTACATCGCTGGCCGGGCCCTGGCCAGTGCGCTCGGCCCCGACCTCTCGCACGCGCTCGACGCGCTGCGCACGGGCGGCGTGCCGCCTCGGCCGATGACTGTCTCCTCAGACACGGCGTGGCCGGTGTACGCATTGGCAGACTTTGACCTTGCATCGGCGACCCGCTGGCGGGCACGCGCGCAGGCGGTCATCACCCAGACGGCCCAACAGAGCGGCGCGCTGGCAGACCGGCACGGCCCGCTGTTCATTGCGTCCTCGTCGCTGGACATCGGTGCCATCGAGATCGATGCCAACACGGAATTGACCGGCGACATGCAGGTCTTCGCCGACCGCATCGCAGGATGGCTGGATTGGCGGGGCCCGGTGTTCACCGTGTCGACCGCCTGCACCTCCTCCCTCAACGCCGTGCTGAGTGCCGCCACGCTGATCGCACAAGGTCAGGCGGCCAGCGCCCTCGTGCTCGGCATCGAATTGCCCAACCGCCTCACCGTGGCGGGGTTCGGTGCCATGCAGCTGTTGTCGGCCGATGGCGCGCGCCCTTGCGGCGCAGAGCGCAACGGGCTGGTGCTGGGTCAGGCGGTGGCCGCGCTGCACCTGTCGTCCTCGCCGTCCCGATGGCGTCTGGCGGGCGGTGCCAATGTGGTCGACGGCCGGGATCCCGCGGGCGCCGTGCCCGAGGCCGTGGTGGCCATGTGCCGCCAGGCGCTGGCCGCGAGCGGGCTCCAAGCCAGTGACATCGGCTTGGCCAAGCCGCAAGCCGCAGGCAGTGTGGCGGGCGACCGCATCGAACTCGAAGCGATGGCGTCGGTGTTCGGCCCCATGCCGCCACTGGTGTCCTTCAAATCGGCCATCGGCCACACGCTTGGCGCGGCCGGGGCCGCTGAGTTGGCACTGCTGCTGGCGTGCCTCGAAACGGGCTGTTGGCCCTCCACCGGCTACCCACTCGACCCCGCCTTGCCGCTCAGTGCGCTCAACACCACCCTGCCGCCATCGCCGCGCCACGTGCTCGCGTCGATCATCGGCTTCGGGGGCGGGCATGCCGCGGTGGTGGTTCAAGACACCCTGGCCCCATGAGCCGCTGGCACACCGTCGCCCACGTGGTGTTCGCGCCGCCGCCGCTCGGCTGGCGCGATGAGTTGGCCACGCGCCTCGGCCAGCGCCCGCGCCGGCTCGGCACCTGGGCCGAACTCGCGCTCCATGGGGCCCGCTGCTGCCTGGACCAGGCCGGCGTGGAGACCCTGCCTGCGGACGCCGTGTTGCGTGTGGGCAGCCTCAACGGTGCGCGCTCCGCCACACTGGCCTGCCTGGCGCAGTGCCACACAGGCTCGCCCATGCCCTTCAGCTTCATGCAAAGCCAGCCGAGCCAGATGCTCGCAGCGCTGAGCCAACACCTCGCCTGGCAAGGCGATGCCCGCTTCGTCACCGCGCGTGATCCGCTCGCCTGGCAACACCTGGTGGAGAGCGAAGCACAAGCCCCCGGCTTGCTGCTCGGCTGGGTGGAAGACGGTGAGCATCCGCGAACCGAGTGGTGGTGGCTGCTGCCTCGCTGATTTCTCGACGCTCGTTTCTCGAAGCTCGTTTCTCGACCCTGATTTTTCGACACTGCTGTCACGCCGCTGAACCCAAGACGCGGCGCCGTTCGGCACGCCTGCGACGGGCAGTTCCTCAGCACGGCCGCTCACCGCGACTGAACACATCCGTCCGCCCCGGAAAACTGTTCCAGATTTGCCCCTGTGCGCCACGCGGCCTCATGCCACGGCAGGGTGAATTTACCGATGCGACCACTTCGGCATCGGTGATTCGTGACGAAGCGCACGCCTGGCCCATGCGCCACCGAACGCAGCATCCAACGGGATTTTTCCAGGCCAATGAAAAGAAACCACAACTGAGAGAATCCTTTAGAAATCGACATTCCAAGGCATCGTCAAAAAATCTTCAGTCACTTTAGATGTCATCCGTCATGTCATCTTTCTTCTGACAAGGGAAACACGTTCCGTAACCCGAGTGGCACCCGACCTGCAACTACCTGGATGTGCGTGGCGATCTGCTGTCAGCACCAGGCTCAGGGACTCAGTCCCGGCCTGGTCTGACAAAACCTGTCACTCACGGCGTCACCACCGACGCGATCCGCCACCCATGCACGCCAATCGACACGAACACATGCAAACTGCCAGCTCCTCCACTTACAGTCTTGTCACACGACAGGCGCTCCACCTGCCGTTTCATTCAGTTGCAGCGGCCGCTTTGATGGCCCTGTTCACGGGATGTGGTGGAGGTGGTGGCTCCGGCGAATCCGTACCCGCCGACGCCGCGCGCGCCACGGCGAGTGCCGGTGCCGCGTCGTCCTCCATGGAGGGCTCTTCGTCTGCAATGCCCCCAACGCCTGCCGTCGCTTTACCGACGGCGCCTGCGCCGACGACCCCGGCCCCGTCGGCCGACAGCGCCCTGCCTGGCGTCAGCCTCGCGGCACTCGTGCCGGTGCCACCCAACGCGCCCACCACCACCTTCGACGCTGTCCGTCTGGCCAACCAGGCCACCTTCGGTGCGTCGGAGAACCTCGTCAATGCCATCAAGACGCAAGGCGCTGCTGGCTGGGTGGCCTGGCAAGTGAACCTGCCCAACACCTCTCGCTACACCAGCGGCGCCGATGGTGCGATGCACCAACACACCGGCACCAACGACTACTGCGCCGACAAGCCCGCGACCTGCTGGCGTGACAACCAGTCGTCGGAGCCCCTGCTCTGGGACTTCTACAAGAACGCCATGACGCAGCCCGACCAGCTGCGCCAGCGCATGGCCTTTGCACTGCAGCAGATCCTGGTGGTGAGCAACATCAAGGTGACCGGCACCTACGGCCTGCGCAACTACCAGAACAGCCTGATGACGCTGGCCCTCGGCAACTACCGCGACGTGCTGCGCAAGGCCGCGCTGTCACCCGTGATGGGCGACTACCTCGACCATGCCAACAACCACAAGGACGCCCCGAACGAGAACTTCGCACGCGAACTGATGCAACTGTTCGCCATCGGCAACTGCCAGCTCAACCCCGACGGCACGTGGAAGGGCAACCAATGCAGCCCCACCCACGACAACGGCTCGGTGCGGGCCTTCGCCATGGCCCTGACCGGATGGACGTTTCCTCTCGGCGGCGCCGCCCCCTATGGCTGCTTCCCCATCGGTGCCAACTGCCGCTACTACGGCAGCGATCTGGTGCCCTTGCCGAGCTACCACGCCACCAGCTCGCGCTACCTGATGAACGGCGTCACGCTGCCCGCCAACAGCACGCCAGCCAGCGCGCTCGAAAGCGTGCTCGACGCCCTGATGGCCGATCCCAACATGGCGCCTTTCATCGCCAAACAACTGATCCAGCATCTGGTGAGCAGCAACCCGTCTCCTGCATATGTGGCGCGCGTGGCCGACGCCTTTCGCACCGGCCGCTTCCAGGCCTTCGGCACCGGCATGAAGGGCGACCTCACGGCCACGGCTGCCGCCATCCTGCTCGACACCGAAGCGCGTGGCGCCACCAGCTCGCGCAACGTGGGCAAGCTGCGCGAACCCGTGCTCATGTTCACCGGCGTGCTGCGCGGCCTCAACGGCCGCACCGATGGCGACGCCCTCGGCTGGAACTGGGGCGGCCAGCTTCGCCAGCACGTGTTCCGTCCGCCGTCGGTGTTCAACTTCTATCCGTCCGACTACCCTGTGCCGAGCACCACGCTGGTCGGCCCGGCCTTCGGCATACACAGCGGCAGCACGGCGTTGGCGCGCATCAACTTCCTGCAGTACCTGATCGGCTGGAACGGCACCGCGCCCACCGCATCGCCCGTGCCCAACCCTGTCGGCACCCGGGTCACGCTCGACAACTTCTTGACCAGCGCCGACGACGCTGACGCCCTGGTCGACCGCATCTCGAACCTGGCGCTCGGCAAGCCATTGCCGGCCGCATCGCGTGCCGATGTGGTGGCCGCCGTGGCCTGGTGGACTGCGGCCCAAGACCCTGTGAAATGGAAGATCTACCGCGTGCAGGTGGCGACCTACCTGATCTACGGTTCCCCCTACTACCAAGTGCAAAACTGAGAGGCACACGGACATGCATCACGACAACCACTCCACCAGCCACGCCCACGCTCACACCCACGGCCACACCGGCACGCCGATGAACCGCCGCAGCTGGCTCACCCGTTCGGGCCTCGGTCTGGCCAGCGCGCTGGGCGCCGGCACACTCGGCAACCTGGCGCTCGGAGCCGGCAACGCTCAGGCACAGACCGCCGACTACAAGGCCCTGGTCTGCATCTTCATGTTCGGCGGCAACGACGCCATGAACATGGTCGTCCCCACCGACAACGCCCGCTACGCCGCGTACAAGGACGTTCGTCAGAAACTGGCCATCCCCGCCGCCAGCCTCACGCCGCTGTCCGGCATCAACTTCGGCCTTCACCCTGCGATGGCCGCGCTGGCCCCCGCGTGGGCACAAGGCAACCTCGCACCCGTGTTCAACGTGGGCCCGCTGTTCAAGCCCATGACCAAGGCCGAGTACCGCGCCGAGCCCAACACCTCGCGCATGCTCCCCGACAACCTCTTCTCCCACAACGACCAGCAGAACCACTGGCAGACCGGCACCGCACGCCTTGAAACGCGCTCGGGCTGGGGCGCCCGTGCAGCGGCTGAATTCGGCGCCACCAACCCCGTGATCTCGGTGGCCGGGAGCCCGCGCTTCGGTGGCTCGGACACCCAGGCGCCCATGGTGCTGCCCAGCACCCCGGGCGCCGTATTCGGCCTCGACGGCCTGCAGGCCTCCGACCTCGGCTGGACCCCCAACGTGCTGCGGCGCAATGCCCTCACAACCATGTACGGCCATGCCCAGGACCTGTCGCTCACCGATGCCTACGCCAAGGCCCAGCGCGATGCGTTCACCTTGTCCGCTCGCCTGTCAGGCCTGATCAAGGTGACCCCCGGCAGCGCAGGTGCGATGGCCGCCATCGACACCGCGTTCGCTCCGCTGATCAACGCCGACAAGACCGTGCGCTCCGGCCTCGGCCGCCAGCTCTACCAAGTGGCCAAACTCATCGCCGGCAACGCCACCATCGGCGGGAACCGCCAGATCTTCTTTGGAGAGATGGGAGGCTTCGACACCCACTCGGCGCAGGTCATCACCGACAACGCCGCAGGCGGCTACCACGCCACCTTGCTGAAGGAGCTGGGCGATGCACTGGCTTGCTTCAACGCAGCGATGAACGCACTCGGCATGGGCAATGCTGTCACCACCTTCACCCAGAGCGATTTCGGCCGAACCTTTGCACCCAACCGCACCAACGGCACCGACCACGCCTGGGGCAGCCATCACCTGGTGATGGGCGGCGCCGTCAAGGGCGGCACGAGCTACGGCGCGTACCCGGAGCTCGCCCTCGGCGGGACCAATGACGTGGGCGTGGAAGACTGGGAACGCCAAGGCCGCTGGCTGCCGACCTCTTCGGTCGACCAGTACGCCAGCACCCTGCTGAGCTGGTTCGGCGCCACCGACACGCAATTGAACCGCGTGCTGCCGAACCTGCAGAACTTCAGCACGCGCCGGCTGGGGTTCTTGTGAGCCCCCCAGTCGCTGCGCTCCTGCCCCCAAGGGGCTGAGCCCGGACATGAACAGTCCAGTGGACTGTTCATGCCTGGCGAAGGGTTGAGCTTCAGCTCAACGCGGCCTGCAAGGCCCGCCTGGCGGCCTGGCAGAGCCAGATCCGCTGGCGTTGGGCAATGCGCTTCGCTCTAGACACGTGCCAACTACGTTCGGCGCCGCCTCGCCATCAGAACAGCACGAGACGACGACTTGAGTCACCGTGAAGGCCGGGAACCCCCGGCCTTTTTCTTGGGGAGTGCGGGCCGAGCCACAGGCTCACTCAGTGAGCCTGTGCGCCAGCACACTGCGCCACAGCACTCCTCTCCGGTGCGCCCCCAAGGAACCCCATGCACCACCCCACCCCCGCAGACAACTGGGACAGCCTCGACCTGCTGGCCGCCTTCGGACAGGCTGCCAGCTTCATGGCCTCTCACACGCCACCCGCACTCACGCTCAACCAGCACGAGTCCTCTCTCCGATTCACCTGCTTGTGGAATTACGTGGTCCAGCGCTTCTCGGTGTTGCCCGCGCACATCCGCACCGGCCAGTTGCCGCGCGCCGTCGCCACCGCATGGCGCGCACATGGGTGGTTCGATCAGTTGCCCGACAAGGAACGGCACTGGCTCGTGCGCCAGTTGCTGATTGAAGTGGCCGCGGCGTGGAGCTTTCTCAGCGCCTGGCTGAAGCCCACGTTGCCACACGCGGCCAGCATCCTCGGCCAAGCGGCCGTTGCACCGCAGACCGCGGTGTTGTGGCCCGAGTGACCCCGTCGCGCTTCATGCGCGTCGCATGCCTGCACACGATGCAGCGCCCGGTGCAACGGCCAGTCACAGCGCACGTCAGGTCGGCAGCACCATGTCCACGTCGGTCTCGTGTTCGACCATCGGGTTGTCGAAGGCTGGTCCACCACTGTTGTCGGCTGGGTTGCTTTCGACCAAGGTGCCGGGGGATTCCAGAGTCTGAACAGCGGCTGATTCAACGGCGGGCTCGGGCACGGCTTGGGCTGCTGACGCTGCCACCACCTCCTCGACCTGCGGCATCGCCAGATCGGGCACAGGTCGCGATGACATCCCGGGCTTTTGTTTGACGGGCGAGCGCTTGACCGGAGGGCGCGGCGGCAGCGGCATGTCTTGCCAGCCACCACCCCAGCAGCCGGCGCGGTCCTCGGGTGCGGCCACCGGCAGCTCCTCGATCACGTCACCCAAGTGGTCGGCAATCATCACTTTGTGGGCAGACGCATTGGACGCCACGGCCCGGCCGAAGCGGCGCAGGTGGTTCAGGTCGGTGTGCCAGATTCGGCCTTCCTTGCGCAAGCGGCCTTCGGCGTCGCGCACGACCTCGACCACGCGGTAGAGCGGCGCGCGGTCCCAGTCTTCGCTGGGGGCTTCTTCCCCGAAGCCCTCCAGCGCGGCGCGGGCGGTGATGGCCCGCTTCGGAGCGGAAGGGCGGTGATCAGGGGTGTCTGGAGGCATCGGCGGCTTCAGGCAATGCACGTCGGAGAAACGCACTCACGACCATATCGGCCGCTTGCTGCAGAACTTGAGGAACTCCACGCAGAAAGAACACTCTGTTTCGGGCCTCATCGGCCGTGGCGCAGACTCGCACTGGACTGCCGCCGATGTGGGTTCCCACTCCCGCACGCGCCATCCGCCCCCCGAAGTGCTAGATTTGCCACCCAGGCTCCTTGTTCCCGCTCTCCCGGAGTTCCACTGCATGCCGCATGACGTCAGCCTGATCTCCACCATCGCCGTCGGCCTCGGCCTGGCCCTGCTCTTCGGGATACTGGCGGCCAGGTTCAGGATGCCGCCGCTGGTGGGCTACCTGATCGCAGGCATCGTGGTGGGGCCGGCCACGCCCGGCTTCGTGGCCGACGTGGGGCTGGCCAGCCAACTGGCCGAGATCGGCGTGATGCTGCTGATGCTGGGCGTGGGCCTGCACTTCTCGCTCAAGGACCTGCTTGCGGTGCGGCGCATTGCCATCCCTGGCGCGCTGTTGCAAATTGCCGCTGCGACGGTGATGGGCATGGCGGCGTCGTACTTCTGGGGCTGGCCGCTCGGGCAAGGGCTGGTGTTCGGCCTGGCGTTGTCAGTGGCCAGCACCGTGGTGCTGCTGCGCGCACTCGAAGCCCGTGGGGTGCTCGAGTCGGCCAACGGTCGCATTGCCGTGGGCTGGCTGGTGGTGGAAGACCTGGTGATGGTGCTCGTGCTCGTGCTGCTGCCGCCCTTGGCCTCGATGCTCGGCGGGCATCCCCCTGCGGGCCAGGAGGTGGCCAGCACGGGTGGCTTGTGGGGCACGCTGGCCGTCACGCTGGCCAAAGTCAGTGCGTTCATGGTGCTGATGCTGGTGGTGGGGCGCTGGGCGTTCCCGAAGCTGCTGTGGCTGGTGGCCCGCACGGGCTCGCGCGAGCTGTTCACGCTGTGTGTCATCGCCGCCGCGGTGGGCGTGGCCTATGCCTCGGCCAAGCTGTTCGATGTGTCCTTCGCACTGGGCGCTTTTTTCGCCGGCATGATGATGCGCGAGTCGGAGTTCAGCCACCGTGCCGCCGAAGAATCTTTGCCGCTGCGAGACGCCTTCTCGGTCCTGTTCTTCGTGTCGGTCGGCATGCTCTTCGACCCCATGGTCCTGGTGCAAGAACCCTTCAAGGTCCTGATCGTGGTGATCATCGTGATGGTGGGCAAGACGCTCGCCGCGATGGCCCTCGTGCTCGCCTTCCGCTATCCGCTGAGCAGCGCCCTCACGGTAGGTGCGAGCCTCGCACAGATCGGTGAGTTCTCGTTCATCCTGGCCGGGCTGGGCTTGTCACTCGGGCTGCTGACGCCGCAAGGCCAAAGCCTCATCCTGGCCGGCGCGCTGATTTCCATTGCGCTCAACTCGCTGCTGTTCTCTGCCCTCGATCCGGCCCTGGTCTGGGTGAAGGCGCGGTCGGCTTTTGCGCGGCGCCTCGATGAGCGCGACGACCCGCTGGCCGAGCTGCCCACGACAACCGATGCCGCCTCGCTCACCGGTCAGGTGGTGCTGGTCGGCTACGGCCGGGTGGGTCGACGCATCGCGCAGACGCTGTCGGTCCAAGGCATTGCGTACGTGGTGGCCGATGAAAACCGCGAAATCATCGAGGACCTTCGCGCCCGCAACATCCCCGCCGTGTTCGGTGATGCGTCGGAGCCGGCGGTGCTCATCCAGGCGCACATCGCCCAGGCCAGCCTGTTGGTGATCGCCACACCCGACACCTTCAGCGTGCGCAAGATGGTTGAGGTGGCGCGCACCTTGAACCCTACCGTCGGGGTGGTGGTGCGCACCCACAACGAAACCGAAGCGGCTTTGTTGGCGCAAGAGCAGATCGGCACCGTGTTTCTCGGCGAAGAACAACTGGCCACCGGCATGACAGACCACGTGCTGGCGCGCCTGAAATCCAAAGCGCCGCCTCACGGCACCGGGCACTGACACATCGCCGCGGCCCGGCGAACAGTGGCTCGGCCGAGGCACACACTTGCAAGAAGATGAAAGATGGACGGCCCGGTACGGGCGGCCCGTTCGGCCGTGGCCGAACCGGCCCGCTGACCGGCTCGCCCGGCAGGAGCCCTCCCGAGACGGCACAGCGTGCGGCCGCACCCCCACTGACATCCCGTAACAGAGGTGGGCATCGTTCCTGCTGCAATGGTGGTGCGCGCGGCCACAGAGGCCGCCAAGGCCAGGCCCGACCCCGCCGCACGCTGCGGGGCCGACAAAGCCTGTCATGTTTCGGCGTCCCCCGACACGAAACGCCACTTTTGCACGCAGACAGGTCGTCCCCATGGTTGCCAGCTCCTCCCGATCCCGCGCTCTGAAACGTCTTGCCCTGCGCGGGCATTGGCAGTCCGTGGCCACGGCCGCGTTGTTCACTGCGTTGGCCGGCTGCGGCGGCGGGGGCGACAGCGCGGCCCCGAGTCCGTCGGCCGGCACCCCCACGGCGCCGACACCGACACCGACACCGTCACCGTCACCTGCGCCATCTCCTTCACCTTCGCCTGCGCCGTCACCCTCTCCTTCGCCATCGCCCGCGCCGGCCCCATCACCCGCCCCATCCCCCACCCCATCACCCGCACCGGCGCCCACCCCGGCCCCAGCCCCCACCACCGCCAAAGACGCGGTGCGCCTGGCCGACCAAGCGAGCTTCGGCCCCACCGAAGCGCTGGTGACCGCCATCCGCACGCAAGGCGCCTCGGCCTGGGTGGCCGCGCAACTGGCACTGCCCGTGAGCTCGCGCTACACCAGCGGCAACGGCGGCGAGATCCACCAGTACACGGCCGCAGGTGAGTTCTGCGACGGCCGTGGCGACACCTGCTGGCGCGACTACTACTCCACCGAACCCTTGTTGTGGGACTTCTACAAGAACGCCGTCAACCAGCCCGACCAACTGCGCCAGCGAACCGCCTTCGCGCTGCAGCAGATCCTCGTCATCAACAACCTCGATGTCAGCGGCACCTACGGCTTTCGCAATTACTACAACAACCTAATGTCGCTGTCGTTCGGCAACTACCGGGACGTGCTCAAGAAGGTGACGCTGTCGCCGGTGATGGGCGACTTCCTGAACAACGCCAACAACGACAAGGACGCGCCGAACGAAAACTACGCCCGGGAACTGCTGCAGCTCTTTTCCATCGGCACCTGCGAGCTCAACCTCGACGGCACGCTCAAGGGCGGCAACTGCACGCCCACCTACAGCAACGACACGGTGCGCGCCTACGCGTTCGCACTCACGGGCTGGACCTACCCCGCCGGCGGCGCCACCTCGTATGGGTGCTACCCCACAGGCGCCAACTGCCGCTCCTACAGCGGCGACATGGTGCCTGTCGCGAGGTACCACAACACCGCCGCCCGAACGCTGCTCGGCACCTCGACACTGACGGCCGGCCACACGTCTGCATCGGCCCTCGAGACCGTGCTCGACAGCCTGATGGCCCACCCGAACACGGCACCCTTCATCGGCAAGCAGTTCATCCAGCACCTGGTGAGCAGCAACCCGACCCCGGCCTACGTGGCCCGCGTGGCCGCCGCGTTCAACAGCGGCCGCTTCCAGACCTTCGGCACCGGCGTGCGCGGTGACCTCACGGCCACCGTGGCCGCCGTATTGCTCGACGCCGAAGCCCGCACGGCCACACCGGCCAACTCGGCCGGCAAGCTGCGCGAGCCCATCCAGATGTTCACCGGCGTACTTCGCGCCCTCAACGGCCGCACCGATGGCGACCCGATGAGCTGGTGGTGGGGTGGCACCATGCGCCAGCATGTGTTCCGTCCGCCGTCGGTGTTCAACTTCTACCCGCCCGACTATCCGGTGGCCGGCACCACGCTCGTGGGCCCGACCTTCGGCATCCACAACGCCAACACCGCGCTCGGTCGGCTCAACTTCCTGACCTACCTGATCGACTGGGGCGGCACCTCGGTGGGCAACTCCTCGGTGCCGAGCGCCGTCGGCACGCAGGTCAACCTGAGTGCCTTCGTCACCAGCGCCGACGACGCCGCCGTGCTGGTCGACCGCATGTCGATGCTGGCGCTCGGCCAGCCCCTGCCCACCGCACCGCGCACAGAAGTGATCCGTGCCGTGAGCTACTGGACCGCCTCCACCGACTCGGCCAACTGGCGCACCCAGCGGGTCAAGGCCGCGGCCTACCTGGTCTTCGGTTCGCCCAACTACCACGTGATGCGCTGAGGACCTCGCCATGACACACCACCACTCCTCCGCACCCACTACTGCATCCACGACGGGCCTGAGCCGCCGCGCCTGGCTCACCCGTTCGAGCATGGGCCTCGCAGGTGCCCTCGGCGTCGGCACCCTGGGCAACCTGATCGCAGGCGCAGGCCGCCCCACCCACGCCGCACCGGGCGACTACAAAGCGCTGGTCTGCGTGTTCCTGTACGGCGGCAACGACGGCCTGAACACCATCGTGCCCACCGACGCGCCGCGCTACAGCCTGTACCAGAGCGTGCGCGGTGACATGGCCGTTCCGAACGCATCGTTGAGCCGCCTGCCCGGCATCAACTTCGGCCTGCACCCGTCGATGGCGGCGCTGGCGCCGGCCGCCGCGGCGGGCCAGCTCGCGCCGGTGTTCAACCTCGGCACGCTCAACCGGCCGCTCACCAAGGCGCAGTTCCGCGCCGAGCCGTCGAGCTCCGACCTGTTGCCCGACAACCTGTTCTCGCACTCCGACCAGCAGACGCTATGGGAAACCGGGAGCTCGAGCGTGCTGACCCGCAGTGGCTGGGGCGGCCGCGCCTCCGAAGCGCTGGCCACCGCCAACCCGGTGATTTCGGTCAGCGGCAGCGCCCGCTTCGGGGTCTCCGACACGCAGTCGCCGCTGGTGCTGCCCGACACCCCGGGCGAGACCTTCGGCGCCTACGGGCTGCAGCCCGATGACCTGCGCTACGCCCCCAATGCAGCCCGCAAGGCGGCGCTCACGGCGCTCTACGCCGAGCCGCAAGAGGTGGCGCTGGGCAATGCCTTCAGCACGGCGCAGCGCAATGCCTTCGTCGTGTCCGACCGCCTGGGCGCGCTCGTCAAGGTGACGCCGGGCGGCACCGGCGCGAGTGCCGCCATCGACACCGCCTTCGCGCCGCTCATTCGCACCGACAAGACCCTCGCCACCGGCCTCGCCCGCCAGCTCTATCAGGTGGCCAAGCTGATCGCCGGCAACGCCACCGTGCAAGGCACGCAGCAGATCTTCTTCACCGAGATGGGGGGCTTCGACACCCACGCCGGCCAGACCATCTCCGGCAGCCCGACCGAAGGCGCGCACGCACGGCTGCTGAAAGAGCTGGCCGACGCCCTCGCCTGCTTCCATGCCGCGATGAACATGCTGGGCCTGGGCGAGTCGGTCACGGCCTTCACGCAAAGCGACTTCGGCCGCACCTTCCTCACCAACAACAGCACCGGCACCGACCACGCCTGGGGCAACCAGCATCTGGTGATCGGTGGGGCGGTGAAGGGTGGCGCGAGCTACGGCACCTACCCCGACCTCACGCTCGGCGGACCAGACGACGTGGGTGTGGAAACCTGGGAGCGCCAAGGGCGCTACCTGCCCACCACCTCGGTCGACCAGTACGCGGCCACGCTGCTGGGCTGGTTCGGCGCCACCGACACGCAGCTCAACAACGTG
>JBEGTX010000137.1:0-8772 GCA_041179165.1 Pseudomonadota bacterium
GGCTTCACGCTCAAGACCCGCTACGCCACCGGCTGGAACGGCTCGCTGGTGGTGAGCAACTACCGCATCGTGGAGGACGTGGCGCGCCAGGCCAACCTGCCGCAGAACCGCTCCGACGGAGGCCCCGGTTCGGTGACCCGCCGCGACGGCACGGGCTGGAACACGGCCGAGCTGCAGACCACCTACACGCCGAGCGAAGGCGACTTCACCGGCGGGCGCCACACGCTCGCCTTCGGCCTGCACCGCAACCGCTACGTGCTCGACAGCCCCACGCGCACGGCCGCCGACTGGCAGCGCAGCGAAGACACGCTGACGCAGCAGTACGCCGGGCGCACGCAGGTGACGGCGCTCTATGCGCAAGACGCCTGGAAGCTGCGCGACGACCTGAGCCTCACGCTCGGCCTGCGTCACGAGCGTTTCGACGCATTCAACGGCTCGCAGTACGGTCGCTTCATGCTGGCCGCCTGCCCGGCCACGCTGCCACCCGGCTCGGTGTGCACCGACAACGGCACCGTGCCGCCATCGGTCACGCTGGTGCGCAATCCCGTGTACGGCGACCGCACGCTCAGCGCCACCTCCCCCAAGGCCTCGCTCGCGTGGCGTCTGGCCGACGACCTCGTGCTCAAGGGCAGCTACGGCCGCGGCGTGCGCTTCCCCAATGTGGAAGAGCTCTACAACGGCACGGTCACGGCCACGTCTGAAACGCTGAGCGACCCCGACCTGAAGGCCGAACGTTCCGACGCCTTCGAGTTCGGCGCCGAGAAAGACTGGGACCACCACCGCCTGCGCGTCTCGCTGTTCCATGACGACGTGCGCGATGCCATCTACCGCCAGACCGACATCACCGTCACCCCCACCGTGACCCGCGTCTCCAACGTCGACCGGGTGCGCACGCGCGGCATCGAGTTCGTGTGGATGGCGCAAGACTTGCTCGCGCGCGGCCTGAGCGTCGATGCCAACCTGGCGTTCACCCGTTCGAAGATCGTGAGCAACGCACGCGACCCGGGCTCGGAGGGCATGAATTGGCTGCGCGTTCCCAAGGTGCGCGCCAACCTGCTCGTCGCCTACCGGCCCGATGACCTGTGGCGAGGCAGTGTGGGCGTTCGCCACTCGGGCCGCGCCTACAACGACGTGCGCAATGCCGACGTGAACCCGAACGTCTATGGCGGCGTGTCATCGTTCACCTTCGTGGACATGCGGCTCGCGCGCAAGATCACGGATCAGCTGGAGTTGTCGCTGGGCGTCGACAATGTGGCCGACTCACGCGGCTACCAGGCGCATCCGTATCCAGGCCGCACGGTGTTCACCGAGTTGAGAGGAACCTACTGATGGTGATGACCCAGCTCCTGCGGCAGTTCAAGGCGGTTCTGTTCTCAGGGTTGTCGGCCTGCCTGATCGCGGCCCCGGCGGTGGCGCACGCACAAGCCCCCGCCGCCGCCTCGGCACCCCGACACGCTCACACCAGCCTGGGCACTGGCGTGGCTGTGGCACCCAGTGGCGAGATCTGGATCGTCGGCGTCAACGAAAAGCGCCAGCTCTTCGTGCAGCGGCGCCTGGGCAACGGGCGTCTGTGGCAAACGCCACAGGTGCTCGACACCGGAGACGACGTGGTGGCCGCCGATGGCGAGAACCGCCCCAAGCTCGCCTTCGGCCCCAACCTCCTGGCCGTCATCACCTACACGAACCCGCTGGCCAAGCCCTACACCGGCCAGATCCGCATGCTGCGTTCGATCGACGGCGGCCGCACGTTCTCGGCCCCGTTCACCGTGCACCACGACCGCCAGGTGATCACCCACCGCTTCGAGTCGGTGGGCTTCGACGCGCGCGGTGTGTTGCACACGGTGTGGATCGACAAGCGCGACCTCACCGACGCCGCAGGCAAGCCGGTGCCGGGCTACCGAGGTGCGGCGGTGTACCGCAACGAATCGACCAACGGCGGCAAGAGCTTCGGCCCCGACATCAAGCTCGCCGACCACACCTGCGAGTGCTGCCGCATTGCACTCGCGCCATCACCCAACGGCCGCATGGTGGCGATGTGGCGGCATGTCTTCGCGCCGAGCGAGCGCGACCACGCGTTCGCCGAGCTGAGCGGCAATGCGCCGGCCGAGCCGGTGCGCGCCACGTTGGACCGCTGGGCGCTGAACGCCTGCCCGCACCACGGCCCCGGTCTGGCGCCAGCGGCGGGCGGTGGGTATCACACCGTGTGGTTCGGCGACCGTGCGGGTGTGGCGCAGGTGCGCTATGGGCAGCTCGATGACCAGGGCGCACCGCGCGGCACGCCGATGCTGCTGCCCGACGAGCGCGCCGAACATGCCGACGTGGCCAGTGCGGGCAATCGGGTGGCTGTGGTGTGGCGGAGCTACGATGGCGAGGCCACCCGCTGGCGCGCCTGGTTGTCGACCGACAGCGGCCGCAGCTTCACGCTGAAGGAGCTCGGCCGCAGCGCTGAGAACAACGACCACCCGCGCCTGGTGCAGCACGGTCAGCAGATCCATGCGCTGTGGCGCACGGCAACAGGAGTCTTCGTTGAAACACTATTTCCGTGACATCTCTCGGGCGGGCTTGATGGGCATGGTCGGCCTGATGTCTGCTTTGTCGATGAACGCCACCGCCGCACCCCGCGTGGTCGAACCCTTCGACAACGCCCGCTGGGCTGCGTTGAAGGCCGACATCAAACGCCCGACCGCGGTCGTCTTCACCACCACCGACTGCGCGCATTGCCCGGCGGTCATCAAAGCCCTGGCTTCCGATGCGCGGGTGACCCGCGCCAAGGGCGGCCTCGTCGCCGTGGTGATGGATGTGGCGCCCGGCGAGGCCGATGCCGCCTTGCTGAAGAACGCGCACTACAAGCCGGTCGACCAGCTGATGGCCTTTTCGGGGCAGGCACCGGCCCTGCGTCATGCGGTGAACCCGACCTGGCGCGGTGTCACGCCGTACATCGCCTTGTTGCGGCCGGGCGAGCCGCCGCTGTGGGTGGTGGGCCCGCCCACCCGCACCGACATCGATGCCTGGATGGCCCCCGCGGCGCCCACATCGCCGGCCTCAATGCCTGCCTTGGCGCCTGCCTCCACACCTTCCCGAAAGTTGCCATGAGCGTGTTGAGCCGTGTTCGGACAAGCACCCGCGTGGGGGCGATGTCGGCGATGTGTGCCGTACTTTTCGCGGCCGCTGCAGGAGGCGCCTCACAGGCCTTCGCCCACGACTACAAGGCCGGTGCCGTGGTCATTCACCATCCGCACGCGCGCGCCACCGTGCCCGGTCAGGTGGTGGGGGCGGGCTACCTGACCTTGTTGAGCAAGGGCCGTGCAGACCGCCTGCTGTCGGCATCCGCCAAGGTGTCGGAGGGGGTGGAGATTCACACCATGAGCGTCGAGAACGACGTGATGCGCATGCGCCAGGTCGATGGCGTCGAGCTGCCACCTGACAGGCTGGTGGAGTTCAAACCCGGCGGCTTGCACCTGATGTTCGTCGGCCTCAAGGCGCCGTTGAAGCTGGGCGATCGGTTTCCGATGCAACTGCGTTTCGCCAAAGGCGGCAGCGTGACGGTGGACGTGGTCGTGCAGGCGGTGAACACCGCCATGCCTGCGGCGGCGAAACCTTCAGGCAAGGCCGCAAGCGCAGCGCCCGCGCACAGCGGCCACCACCACTGAGCCAACCGTTCAGCGGTTGAGCCCGGTGATGACGTCGGCCAGCTGCAACGCATCACGCTGCGTGGCCTTGAGGGTGTCGGGCGTGCGGCCCTCACCCACGCTGTAGATCACGACCACGCGGCCGAGCGCGTGTGTGAACACCGCGCTCACGTAGCCCGACGGCGGAGTCTCTGCGCTTTTCGCGCCGGGTTGCGTTTGGGCGGCGTCGATGCACAGCCGATCGGGCGTGTCGCACGAGACACCCAGATAACGCTGCGAGGTGCGCGCCATCGTGGTGGCATTCAACTCACCCTGAGCCACCTTCTTGAAGGCGGGGAAGTCGGCGGGCTTCACCGGCTCGGTGCCGCTGCGGGTGTCCTCCATCGCCACCAGAAAGCGGCGCGGGCTGCGCTCGTTGGCGGGTGTGCTGGCCGGCACGTACAGGCCGAGCAGCGTGTTGTTGCCGACGATCTGCGCGAGTTCCGGGTTCTGCTGCGGGTCGCGCGTGATGGCCGTGAAGCCCTCCGGTGCCGCCACGCGCAGTGAGCTGGGTGCCCCCTTGCCCACGCGGGTGGCCAATGCGCCGCGGGGCAGGCAGGTGTCGGCGCTGCGGGCTGCCGAGTCAGAGGGGCGCACTCGCACTGACAGCGACTGCAGCCGCACCGCTGCGGTGGCCGCTTTGTCGCTGGCGCTGTCTTTGCTGTTGGTGTCGGCGTTGTGGCGAGGCGGCAGTGCCATGTTGATCTTCAGCCAGTCGCCATCGACTGAGTATTCCGCTTCACGCGGGGCCTGCGGCAGGCTGCTGGCAACGGGCTGGATGCTGTAGCGACCCGGGGCGGTGAGCCGGTAGGCGCTCACGGCCACGAAGTCGCTCGTGGTGCCTCCTGGCGGGCTGCTGCACCGGGAGGTCATGCGGGTGTCGTCGATGAAAATCACGCAGTCCTGATTGTGCGAGCGCGAGCTGCCGTCGGCCCGGAACTGCGTCACGTGCTGCGTGCGCCAGCAGCCGTTCAGCGCTGGGTCGTTCAGCGGGGCCTGTGCATGGGCCGGCAGCAGGGCCGAGCAGCACAGCAAGGACAGCGGCAACAGCGGGGACATCTTCACAGCGAGGCTCCTGGGACAACGCCGGACAGTTTAGATCGACTGCCTCCCTGCAACCTCAAGCCGGGCCCGTGAGCCCCTCCGGATCGAGCAGCTGCATCAAGCGCTCGCGTCCCAGATCGGTTTGTTCATCGGCCACGTCGATGATCGGCCGGCCCTCGGCATAGGCCTGTTTGGCAATCGCGGCGGCCTTCAGGTAGCCGATCAGCGGGTTGAGCGCCGTCACCAGGATGGGATTGCGCGACAGCGCTTCTTTGAGCCGCGCCTCGTTCACGGTGAAGGTGGCGATGGCCTTGTCGGCCAGCAGCGTGCTGGCGCGCGACAGCAGGCCGATGCTCTCGAGCAGGTTGTGTGCGATCACCGGCAGCATCACGTTGAGTTCGAAGTTGCCCGACTGCCCGGCGATGGTGATGGTCGCGTCGTTGCCGATGACCTGGGCCGCCACCATGGCGGTGGCTTCGGGGATCACCGGGTTCACCTTGCCCGGCATGATGGACGAGCCTGGCTGCAGCGCCTGCAGTTCGATTTCGCCCAGGCCCGCGAGCGGCCCCGAGTTCATCCAGCGCAGGTCGTTGGCGATCTTCATCAGCGTCACGGCCGTGCCCTTGAGTTGGCCCGACACCGCCACCGCCGTGTCTTGAGAGCCCATCACCGCAAAGAAGTTGGGGGCAGGCTCGAAGCGCAGGCGGGTGAGGGCGCTCAGCTCGGCCGCAAACCCGAGTGCATAGCCCGCGGGGGCATTGACCCCTGTGCCGACCGCCGTGCCGCCTTGCGCCACGCGCTGCAGATCGGGTTGCAGGGCCTGCAGGTGGGTGATGCTCGAGGCCACCTGCTGCGCCCAGCCTTCCAGCACCTGGCTCAGGCGGACCGGCATGGCGTCCATCAAATGGGTTCGGCCTGTCTTGATGTGGCGGTGCAGCTCGGGGGCGCGGCGGTTGAGCGTGGCGGTGAGGTGGGCCAGTGCGGGCAGCAGCTCGTGGTGCAGGGCCAGGGCCGCACTCACATGCAAGGCGGTGGGGATGGCGTCGTTGCTGCTCTGGCTCGCGTTCACGTGGTCATTGGGGCTCACCGGCCGGCCCAGTGCGCGGGTGGCAAGGGTCGCGATCACCTCGTTGGCGTTCATGTTGGTGCTGGTGCCCGAGCCGGTCTGGAACACCTCCACCGGGAAGTGCGTCATGCATTCGGCCTCACCGAGCGCGAGCAGCTGCTGGCACGCGGCGACGATGGCGTTGCCGATGTCTTCGGGCAGGACACCCAGCTTCACGTTGGCCCGGGCGGCGGCGGCCTTCACCCACAGCAGCGCGCGAATGAAGCCGGCCGGCATGGGCTGGCCGCTCAGGTGGAAGTTGTCGATCGCGCGTTGCGTCTGGGCACCGTACAGCGCGTCGGCCGGCACGGCGATGTCACCCATGCTGTCGTGTTCGAGGCGGGTGGGGTGGGGGGATGAAGGTGACGGCGGCAATGACATGGGGGCTCCGGCGGACGGGCGGCGGATTCGCCCAGACCGCCATATTGACCGTGAACTGCTTGAAACATAGGCGGGATGGTTTATAGCCAGCCTTGAAACCATGGCATGAGGCAGTGCTGAGCTCTCGGGCTTCAATGAAAAATGGTGTTTGCCGCGGTGGTCAGGTCTGTCAGGCGGGTCACTCGGTCAGCGTGTCTTGGATGCAACGAGACGTGCTGCGGCGAGTCAGGGAAACTGCAAGGCGGACCGCCCGAGGGGCGGTGTCCATGCCGAGATCGGCGCGGGAATCAGGCGACGCTGCGATCGGCCATCATTTCACCGAGCTGGATGGCGCGTGTCGGTGCCCAGGCCGGGTTGAATTTCAGCGGGCCCTGCGGGAACAGCATCACCACGGTGGAGCCGAGCAGGAAGCGGCCCATCTCTTCGCCTCGCTCGAGCTGGATGTTCTGGTCGTCGTAGCGCCATTCGCGCACTTCCTTCACTCGAGGCGGGTTGACCACGCCGTGCCACACCGTGGCCATGCTGCCCACAATGGTCGCACCCACCAGCACGAGCACGAAGGGCCCTGCGGCCGACTCGAACACGCAGACCACACGCTCGTTGCGCGCAAACAGCCCGGGCACGCCACGGGCGGTGGTGGGGTTCACCGAGAACAGCGGGCCGGGCACGTGGATCATGCGCAGCAGGCGGCCGTCGCAGGGCATGTGGATGCGGTGGTAGTCGCGCGGGCTCAGGTACAGCGTGGCAAAGCTGCCGTTGTCGAACTGTTTGGCCAGGGCGGCGTCGCCTCCCACGAGGGCCGTGGTCGAGTACTGGTGGCCCTTGGCCTGGAAGACCTGGTCGTGTTCGATGCGGCCGTACTGGCTGATCGCGCCGTCGACGGGACAGATCAGTTCGGCTTGGGCCAGCGGGCGCGCGCCGGGCTTGAGTGCGCGCGTGAAGAACTCGTTGAACGTGGCGTAGCTCGCCACATCGGGGTTGGCCGCCTCGGCCATGTTCACGTTGTAGCGCTTCACGAACCACTGGATCAGCCGCGTCGTTCGCGCGCCGCCCCGTCGTGACGCCACAAAGCCGGCAAACGCCGTCAGGGCCTGCTTGGGCATCAGGTACTGAGGCAGAACGGCAAGGCGGTCGGACATGAGCGCAGGCAGGAGTGGGGTGGGGCCGCATTGTATCGATCGCGGCGCCCATCGGGCTTTGCAGACACCCGCGCTGTTTCTAGGAGCCTGTCGGACTTGGAACGTCGAAAGCGAAAATCGGCCCCAGCGAGGACAGTTTTGCCGGATTTGCAGGCCCATAGCCCCGCTATGGGACAAAAAGACGGTGAAAAATGGACCGCTGCGGTCGATTTGCAGCCGACGCTTTCCAAGTCCGACAGGCTCCTAGGGGGACCTTCATCTGCGAATAAATGCCCTTGCGCGTCTCATGCGACGTACCATGGCTGATTCCGTTTCGTCAGAAGACGGCCAGGGATTCAGCTGATGGACAGCCAAGAGAGTCGTCAATTCACCGTGCCGCTGGCGCGGCGGGTGGGCGAAGGGGCCAGTCCCTCCCAGATTGCCGCCGCCTTGGTGGCCATCTGGCGTGAAATAGACACCGCCCTCACGCCCATCCTCGGGCAGCGTGGTGTCGCCGCGCTGTTCGGACGCAGCCTGCATCTGGCCGCCGTGTCTCACGGCTGGTTCGCTGACGCCCGCAGCACCCTGCCCATCACCATGGACTTCGATGCCCTGCTGGCCGCCACGGCCAGGCAGACGCCGGCCGAGGCCATGGCGGGCGGTGCCCAGCTGCTTCAGACCTTTCACGGACTGCTGGCCACCCTGGTCGGCGGTTCGCTCACCGATCGCTTGCTTCGTTCGGCGTGGGACAACTCTTCGAGCAGCGCACCCGCGCAGGATCTCCCGTCATGAACACCAAAGTCACCATCAACCGCTTGGCCACCGGCGTTCCCGGCCTCGACGAGGTGCTCGGCGGCGGGCTGCCCGAGTTCTCGTTCAACCTCATCGCGGGCCCCCCGGGCTGCGGCAAGACCACGCTCGCCCATCAGATGATGTTTGCGCTGGCCACGCCCGAGCGCCCTGCGCTGTACTTCACCGTGCTGGGCGAGCCGCCGCTGAAGATGCTGCGCTACCAGCAACAGTTCGACTTCTTCGACCACGAGGCCATCAACCGCTCCATTCGCTTCATCAACCTGTCGGATGAAACCCTCACGGGTGACCTCGACCAGGTGCTGCGCCGCATCGTGTCCGAGGTGGAGGCGCATGAGCCGTCGCTGGTGTTCGTGGATTCGTTCCGCTCGGTGGTGCTGGCCACCAAGACCGAGCTGAATCCCAACAACAACCTGCCCCAGTTCGTGCAGCAGCTCGGCATGATGATGACGACCTGGCAGGCCACCACGTTCCTGATCGGCGAGTACTTCACCGAGACCGACGCCAGCCCGGTGTTCACCGTGGCCGACGGGCTCATCTGGCTGCGCCAGAGCGTGCAGCGCAACTCCATGGTCCGCAAGATGGAGGTCATGAAGATGCGCGGCCAGCCCACGCGTCCGGGGCTGCATACCTTTCGCATCGACCG
>JBEGTX010000138.1:0-31276 GCA_041179165.1 Pseudomonadota bacterium
TACGTCAGGTGCAGGACACGCGCGTGGGCGACACCATCACACAGCGCGACAATCCGGCCACCGAGCGGCTCGCGGGATTCCGCGACGTGAAGCCCATGGTGTATTCGGGCCTGTACCCCACCGACTCCGACAGCTACGCCGAACTGCGTGAGGCCCTGGGGAAACTCCAGCTCAACGATGCCGCGCTTGTGTTCGAGCCTGAGTCCTCCGCGGCCCTGGGCTTTGGATTCCGGTGCGGTTTCCTGGGCCTGCTGCACATGGAGATCGTGCAGGAGCGCCTGGAGCGCGAGTTCGACCAGGACCTCATCACCACCGCCCCGTCGGTCGTCTACCAGGTCGAGTTGGGTGACAAGACCGTGATCCAGGTCGAGAACCCGTCGAAGATGCCCGAGCTCGGGCGCATCAACGAGATCCGCGAGCCCATCGTCACCGTCCACCTGTACATGCCGCAGGATTACGTGGGCCCGGTCATGACGCTCGCCAACTTGAAGCGCGGCAACCAGCTGAACATGGCGTACCACGGCCGTCAGGTCATGTTGACCTATGAAATGCCGCTGGCAGAAATCGTTCTCGATTTCTTCGACAAGCTCAAGAGCGTGTCCCGCGGGTATGCGTCCATGGACTACGAGTTCAAGGAATACCGGGCTTCAGACGTCGTGAAGGTCGACATCCTGCTCAATGGCGACAAGGTCGATGCCTTGTCCATCATCGTGCACCGCGCGCAAAGCCAGTTCCGCAGCCGTGCGGTGGTGGCCAAGATGCGCGAGCTCATTTCGCGCCAACAGTATGACGTCGCCATCCAGGCGGCCATCGGTGCCAATATCATTGCGCGTGAGACAATCAAAGCGCTGCGCAAGAACGTGATCGCCAAGTGTTATGGCGGCGATGTTTCCCGCAAGCGCAAGCTTCTCGACAAACAAAAGGCGGGCAAGAAACGCATGAAGCAGATCGGCTCTGTCGAAGTGCCTCAGGAAGCGTTCCTGGCCATCCTGCAGGTGGACGATTGATGGGTGCACTGACTGGCGTGTTGTACGGCTTCCTGCTGTTTTTCCTCGGAGGCTGGTACCTCGGAAAATGGACCGGAAATTTCTCGCTGCTGCTGTTCGTGCTCACCGTGGTGACGCTGCTGTACTGGCTGGCCGAGCGCTTTCGTTTCGCGCCGGCCCGCTTGGCCGCCGCCGAGCGGCTGGAGCAGCAAGACATCCAGCGCCGTGAACAACTCGCTCAGAAGGGCATCACCAAGGTCGATGGCGACATCACCGCGGCCCGCGAGTCCTTGCTCATGCAACCCTGGTGGCTCGACTGGACCGCCGGCTTGTTCCCGGTCATCCTGGTCGTGTTCTTGTTGCGCTCGTTCTTGTTCGAGCCCTTCAAGATTCCTTCGGGCTCCATGATCCCCACGCTGCTGGTGGGCGACCTCATCCTGGTCAACAAATTCCATTACGGCGTGCGGCTGCCGGTGATCAACAAGAAGATCATTCCACTGAACGACCCGCAGCGCGGCGACGTGATGGTGTTCCGCTACCCGGAAAACCCCAGCATGGACTTCATCAAGCGGGTGGTGGGCGTGCCGGGCGATGAAATCGCCTACCGCAACCAGAAGCTGTACCTGAACGGCAAACTTGTTGAAACCACGGCATTGCCTGACTTCTACGACGAGGCCCCGGACCCTGAACGCGCCGAGCTGCTGGGCCAGGACCAGCGCCCCCTGAGGTATCACAAGCAGTTCTCTGAAAAGCTCGGCGCCGTGTCGCACCGCCTGCTGGTCGACCCGAACCGCATGCCGATGGTCATTCCGCGGGAGAATTTTCCTTTCAAGGAAAACTGCCGCTACAGTGATGGGGTGGTGTGCAAGGTGCCGCCAGGTCACTATTTCATGATGGGCGACAACCGCGACAACTCCGACGATTCACGTTTCTGGGGATTTGTGCCTGACGAAAATATCGTGGGTAAGGCATTCTTCGTCTGGATGAACTTCGGCGACATCAAGCGTGTTGGCGCATTCCATTGAGTTCGAGCACCAACCGCCAACCCATCTCTGCCAAGCCCCATCCCTTTTACCAGGAGCCATCGACCATGAGTGTTCAGTATCAAGCGCCGCGCCGTCAACGAGGTGTCACGCTGTTCGGGCTGATGTTCTGGGCCATTCTGATCGGGATGTTGGCGCTGGTGGCGTTGAAAGTCCTGCCGACGGTGAATGAGTACTTCACCATCAAGCGAGCCGTCGAAAAGATTGCGGCCTCGGGATCGGCCACGGTGCCTCAGATCCGTTCCGACTTCGACAAACAGAAAGAGATCGAGTACTCGATCACTTCCATCGGCGGCAAAGACCTGCTCATCACCAAAGAAGGCGAGAAGGTGGTCGTGGCCTTCGCGTACAACAAAGAGATTGAGCTCGTGGCACCGGTGTTCCTTCTGTTGAAGTACGAAGGCCGATCCAAGTGATTTGACGCACGAGGGGCACCTCGTGCTGACATCGCGTCCGCCTGTGTTCCTGTTTGCACCCCAACCATTTTTCAGAGCTCTGCCGTGGATTCTCGTTTGACCGCACTTCAACAACGCCTGGGGCACGTGTTCGCACAGCCCGAGTTGCTGAGCCGCGCCATCACCCACCGCAGCTTCGGCGCTGACCACAACGAACGTCTCGAGTTTCTGGGCGACGCCGTGCTGAGCCTGGCCATCAGCGCCTTGCTGTTCGAGCGCTTCGGGGTCTCTGACGAGGGTGACCTCACCCGCATTCGCGCCCACCTCGTGCGCGAAGACAGCCTTTACAAGGTGGCCGTGGTCGTGGGCTTGCCCGAGGTGCTTCGCCTGAGCGACGGCGAGTCGCGCGGCGGTGGCGCGCAGCGCCCGTCCATCCTGGCCGATGCCCTCGAAGCCGTCATTGGTGCCACCTTCCTCGACGGGGGCTTCGACGCCTCCCTGAAGCTCGTCAAGCTGCTCTTCGGCGAAGTGATCGCTACCACCGACATCGAAGGCTGGGCCAAAGATGCCAAGACGGAGCTGCAGGAGTGGCTGCAAGCGCGCCGCCTGCCCGTACCCGGCTACCGCATCGTCCACACCCGCGGCCAGGCCCACGCCCAGACCTTCGAGGTCGAGTGCACCGTGCCGGCGCTTGGCCTCACTGAAAACGGTGAGGGCCGTTCGCGTCGCGTGGCCGAGCAAGAGGCGGCCCACCGCATGCTCCAGGCCTTGAAAGCGAGCGACAAGCCCGGAAGCGCGCTTCGCTCTTGATGTTGGCCCCCCAGTCGCTTCGCTCCTGCCCCCGAGGGGCGCCGCCTGGCGGCCTGGCAGAGCCAGATCCGCGGGCGTTGGGCAATGCGCTTCGCTCTGGATTCCGGCCCCGTGCGCCTGCTCGCCGTCGTTCTCTTTGAATGTGACTTGCGGGACGTGGCGTGACCTGCGATGCGCAGGGCCATGGACCTGACTCCTCTTCGTGTGTAAGCTGCCCTCTGCCATCGCACGGCTTTTCTTTTGTTTCCCTGCAGGCCTGAGCGCTACCCCATGACCGATCTTCCCCAGTCCGACGACACCTTGCCCGACAACGATCTGCCCGACCAGGGCGATGACGAGGGCGAGGGCGCGGGCGATGAGTCCATGGACTTGCCCGAGCCGGATGCCGATCAGGATCCCAACCGCCGCTGCGGCCTCATCGCCATCGTCGGCCGCCCCAACGTGGGCAAGTCCACGCTGCTGAATGCGCTGGTGGGCCAGAAGGTGAGCATCACCTCCAGCAAGGCACAAACCACGCGCCACCGCATCACCGGCATCCGCACGGTCGACGACACCCAGTTTGTGTTCGTCGACACCCCCGGTTTCCAGACGCAGCACAAAGCGCCGCTCAACCGCAATCTGAACCGCACGGTGCATGGCGTGCTGGGCGACGTGGACCTGGTGCTGTTCCTGGTGGAAGCCGGCCGCTTTGGCCTGGATGACGCCAAGGTGCTGGCCCTGATGCCCAAGGACAAGCCGGTTTTCCTGATCGCCAACAAGCTCGACACCGTGGTGCGCCGCGCCGACCTGGCGCCCTGGCTCAAGGGCATGCAAGAGCGCCACGCTTTTGCCGAGTTCGTGCCGCTGAGCGCCAAGAAAGACGCCGACGTGCAGCGCCTGCTTGGCATCGTGAAGCCCTACCTGCCGCAGCAGGCTTGGTTCTACGAAGAAGACGCGCTCACCGATCGCAGCGATCGATTCCTGGCCAGCGAACTCATCCGCGAGAAGCTCTTCCGCCTGACCGGCGACGAGCTGCCCTACACCTCCACCGTCGTCATCGACAAGTTCGAGGAAGAGGGCAACCTGCGCCGCATCGCGGCCACCATCATCGTCGAGCGCGACGCCCACAAGGGCATGGTCATCGGCAGCGACGGCGAGCGCTTGAAGCGCATCGGCTCCGAGACCCGCCAGGAACTCGAGCGCCTGATGGACTGCAAGGTGTTCCTTGAGCTGTGGGTCAAGGTGCGCTCGGGCTGGGCCGATAACGAAGAGCATCTGCGCAGCTACGGATACGAGTAAGGACCTGCTCGATGGCCCGAGTCAGCGTGCGCGCACAGGCCCCTCTGTCCGCCTATGTGCTGCACCGCTATGACTGGAGCGAGTCGAGCCTGATCCTCGATGTCTTCAGCCGCGAGCAAGGACGCATCGCCGTGGCGGCCAAGGGTGCCAAGCGCCCCTACAGCCAGCTTCGTTCGGTGCTGCTGCCCTTCCAGCGCATCCACCTGTCGCTGGGCCGCCCGCCCAAGGCCGATGACATCGGTGCCACCACGAGCGAAGTGCAAACGCTGCGCGGTGCCGAGTGGGCGAGCGGCGCGGCCATGCTGACGGGCGCGGCTTTGTTCAGCGGCTTCTACCTCAACGAGCTGCTGATGAAGCTGCTTGCGCGTCAAGACCCCCATCCCCGTTTGTTCGATGCCTACGCGGCCACCTTGCCGTCGCTGGTGTCCACCGACGAAACCGGCGTGCAGGCCGCACTGCGCGCCTTCGAGTTCACTTTGCTGCAGCAGACCGGCCTGCTGCCCGACCTCAGCATGCTCACGCTGACGCAACAGCCCGTGCTGCCCGAGGCGCTCTATAGCCTGCTCCCCGAGGCTGGCGTGGGCGCGCCGCGAACGGGCGAGAGCGCCGTGCCTGGCAGCGTGCTGATCGGCCTGCAGGCGGCCCTCGAACACGGCAGCGTGCCGGCCTTGCAGCAGACCTGTGCGCTGGCACTGCCTGCATTGCGCGCCCAATTGCGTGCGCTGCTTCACTATCATCTGGGGTCGAATCTGTTGCGCACCCGCCAGGTCATGATGGGTGTGCAGTCGCTGACGGGTTGACCCCCGCTGGCCTTTTCTGTTGACGATGGCGTCCGCGCCGAACCGAACCCACCATGAACCCCTTGATCAGCTCCGGATTGGACACGCACCGCGGCAGCACCACGCTGTCGGTCAATGTGAACAAGGTGGCCTTGCTGCGCAACACGCGCCAGCTCGGCATTCCGAGTGTCACCCGCGCGGCCACGCTGTCGCTGGCCGCGGGTGCGGGCGGCATCACCGTGCACCCGCGCCCCGATGAACGCCACATCCGCACGAGCGACGTGTTCGAGCTCGCCACCTTGCTGAAAGACTGGCCGCAGGCCGAGTTCAACGTGGAAGGAAATCCACTGCACAACCTCATGGACATCGTGCGCGAGCTTGTCGCCCGCCAGTTGCCTGTGCACCAGTGCACCTTCGTGCCCGACAGCGTCGAACAGAGCACCTCCGACCATGGCTGGCGCTTCCCGGAGGATGCTGCCCGCCTCGCGCCGCTGATCGCCGAAGCGCGGGCGCTGGGCGTGCGCGTGAGCCTGTTCATGGACCCCGATCCGCACGCCATGGCTGCTGTGCGCGCCGTCGGGGCCGACCGGGTCGAGCTGTACACCGAACGCTACGCCCATGCCCACGGCACGCCGGAGCAAGCGCGAGTGCTCGCGGCGTTCACCGCCACGGCCGATGCCGCCTTGCGCGAAGGACTGGGCGTGAATGCCGGCCACGACCTCAACCAGGCCAACCTCACTGACTTCCTTCGCGCGGTGCCGGGCGTCCAAGAGGTTTCGATCGGCCACGCGCTGATTGCCGATGCACTGGAGTTCGGCATCACCGACACCGTGCGCGCCTACCAGCGCTGCATCGCTCAGGCCGGGCACCCATGATCTACGGCGTCGGCACCGACCTCTGCGACATCCGCCGCATCGCGGCGTCGATGGCCCGTCGCGGCGACCGCTTTGCCCGCAAGGTGCTGGGGCCGAACGAGCTCGACGTGTTTTTTGCGCGACGCGAAAAGTCCGAATCGCGCGGCATCAGCTACCTGGCCACCCGTTTCTCTGTCAAAGAGGCGTTCTCCAAGGCCATTGGCCTGGGCATGAACATGCCCATGACCTGGCGTGCCTGCGAGGTCCTCAACGGGACCAGCGGCAAGCCTGAAATCCGCCTGCATGGCGCTCTGGCCGACTGGTTCGCTGAACGCGGCCTGAGCGCCCATGTGACCCTGTCCGATGAAACCGACTACGCCACCAGTTTCGTGGTGGTTGAACAGAAAGAGAACCCATGACCGACCATGCGCCCGTGGTGCTCGACGTTGCCGGCACCTCCCTCTCGGCCGATGACCGTCGCCGCCTGAGTCACCCGCTCACCGGCGGGCTGATCCTCTTCGCTCGCAACTGGGTCGATCGTGGCCAAGTGACCGAACTCACCGCCGAGATCAAGGCCCTGCGTCCCGACGTGCTCATCAGCGTCGACCACGAAGGCGGCCGCGTGCAGCGTTTTCGCACCGACGGCTTCACGCACCTGCCACCCATGCGAGCGCTCGGCGAACTGTGGATGCGTGATGCCCTCACCGCCACAGACGCCGCCACCGCCGCCGGCTACGTGCTCGGCGCCGAGCTGCGTGCCTGTGGCGTGGACCTGAGCTTCACCCCCGTTCTCGACCTCGACCACGGCGGCTCCGGCGTCATCGGCGACCGCGCCTTCCACCGCGATGCGCGTGTGGCCACCGTGCTCGCCAAGAGTCTGATGCACGGCCTGTTGCTGGCCGGCATGGCCAACTGCGGCAAACACTTTCCCGGCCACGGCTTCGTCAAGGCCGACAGCCACACCGAAGTGCCCATCGACAAGCGCAGCCTGAAGGCCATCCTGTCCGACGATGCCAAGCCCTACGAGTGGCTCAGCACCAGCCTCACGAGCGTCATGCCGGCCCACGTGATCTACCCCAAGGTCGACCCGCACCCTGCCGGCTTTTCGGCCCGCTGGCTGAAAGACATCCTGCGCCTGCAGCTCGGCTTCACCGGCGCCATCTTCAGCGACGACCTCAGCATGGAAGGCGCACGCCGCATCGACGGCGTGGAGGTCAGCTATGCCGATGCGGCCGTCGTGGCCTTGAATGCGGGCTGCGACATGGTGCTGCTGTGCAACCAGTCCACCGGTGACGGCCGTGCGGTCGATGAGCTGCTTGACGGGCTGGAGGGTGCCCAAGCCACTGGGCAATGGCATGCCGACCCTGACAGCGAGACGCGCCGCCTGGATTTGTTGCCGCAATCGGCCCCTCTCACCTGGGACGAGCTGATGCACCACCCGGCGTATCAGCGGGCGCTGGAACGGCTGCCTTGAGTCTGTCCGACGAACATCAGGGGCGGGACGCTTTGGTTTTCATCGAGGCGTTCTCCATCACCTCGGGGTCGTTGTCGTACTGGCGTTTGGCTGCCACCCAAGCGTTCAGGTGAGATGAGATCGACATGGCCAGCGCCAATCGGTGCAGTCGGTCGAAATTCAGCCGGTCGAGTTCAAGATCGAGAGGGGGGCGCTGCGTGGGACTTCGAGGTGAGGCGGCAAAGTACAGCCAATCGCAGAAGGCCTTTTCAGGGGTGGCCCGCGGGTGCGCAAATCGGGTGTCTCGCCAATCCTCCACGGGAACCTGGTCAAGCTCGTAGACATGCCAAGGCATGGCCTTGAAACGGAATTCCCCCATCGCTGTTTTCACACGGCTCAGGTTGGGCACGGTCAGTCCCGGCGTCATCGACACCACGCAGGTGACCACACCGCCCCAGTTGTTCAAGACCCAGTCTTGCTCGAGCACCCAGGCCAGGCTTGGCACCGCGCTCTGCCTGATGTAACCCGCCGCTGCCCCCACGCTGACGGCCTTGTTGCCGCTCGCGTTCAGAAAGAGGCCATTCCTGACCTTGCGCAAGCGGCCTGAGGCCACAGCGGCGCTCACCCAGCGCTCGAAGCTCGGCTTGGACGGTGGTGAACCCGTTGACGCTGCCTCGTTCCACAGCATGCCTGTTGTCCAGGCCTCGACATCGCTGTCGAAAAGTCGGCGATCGAGCTCGATCCTCCAATGGGCATTCATGGTCAGGACGCCATGTCCAATGCGGCAATCACCCAACGCTGCACCTGTTCGATCACGCGCAGCGTCATGTCCTCCCAGGTGGCCGAATTGAGCGAGTCCCGGATGTCTGGTGGAAGGTAGGGCAGAAGTTCGGCCTGGGCTTGATCGAAGGTGATGAGGGAGGCTTTGGAGAGTGATTCGTCACGCCATTGCATCAGGGTTGTGTGCTCGAAGAGCGATGACAACAAGGCTTCAGGCTGGGCAGCGATGAGGTCGTTCAGATCGTAGATGTCGCGGGGGACGTTGCGATTCGGGCTCATGATGGCCGCCACTTTGCTGGCTGCCAGCATGTCGTGGGTGTAGGCCGCAGCCTGGAACGGCGCAATGCCATAGCGCGCAGGCGGAGTGACCGTCACCCTGGTCCAACTGCTTGGCGGCGGTGCGGATCGTCCGGACACTTCGACCACGAACTTCACTGGCATGGCCGAAGTGGTTCCTGACAAGCGCATCCTGACGGTGGTTGGCGTCATCTTGAGTTCATCCACGGTGGCGCCCAGCAGTCGCGCCGATTGGGATGCAAAGGTCAAGGCCTTGCGCACGCTGGCCTTGATGGCGTTGGTGGAGGCATCGGCCGCTCGATCCAGATCGACGTCCTTGGTCAGTCGCATGCTCCCCACGACCACCCGCATGGCCATGCCGCCTTTCAGCACCAGCCGAGCTTCGGAAGAGGCAAGTTCTCGCAACATGGCCACCTGTGCCCGGTCCACCGCGGTGAAGGCTTCGGGGAACCCTCGGTCTCGAGGATCGTACAAAACGGACATGGAGCATCTCCATCATCTGGTGATGGATTCATTCTATGTCAATGGGGTGATGAAGGACAACAGTGCGGACCGACACGGGTGTGCCTCACCACCGCCGGCATGAAAAAAAGGCGCCCCGAGGGGCGCCTTTTTTCTGAGCGATCAAACGCTCAGTGCATGGATCAAGCGGACTCGAACGGCAGCTTCACCTGCGACAGGTCCTTGCGGGTCTCGACCAGCACCAACGGACCTTCGTCGACCGCAGCCACGGCCACAATCTCGCGCGGCACGTGGACCGGCTTGCCTTCGGCAGCGATGGCGGCCTGGGCGGCGCGGATCTTTTCAGGATCCGAGTTCACCCACTGCATGCCGAAGCTTTCGGCCACGGCCGTCAGCTGAGCGGTCGGCAGTTCGAAGAAGGCATCGGCCGCCGCTGGTGCGGGGGCAGCGACAGGCGCTGGGGCCACCACGGGGGCGGCGGCCACCACAGGCGCTGGTGCAGGTGCAGGTGCTGCAGCCACTGGGGCTGGTGCTTGCACAGGTGCTGGCTCCGCTTCTACACGGCGAGGCGCTTGCTCACGAGGAGCCTCTGCACGAGGCGCTTCGGGTTGGGCTGTTGCCACGTGGTCCACACCGCCATGGGCCGGCTGGGCCAGTGCGTCGGAGGCTGCACTCGGGTCGCTCGGGATGTCGACGCCTTCTTCGCGGCGTTGACGGTCACGACCGCGGCCACGGTTGCGGCGGCGGCCTTCACCGCGCTCGCCACGTTCTCCGCCTTCCTGGCCTTCTTGACCTTCTGCGGCGACACCGCCTTCGGCATCGACCGGTGCCGCGTCAGCGGAGGCGGTCGGTGGCGTGAAGGTGTCTTGCGCGTCGGAGGCGGTCAGGTCAGCGTGGTTGGCGTTGGCATCGCCGGGCGCGCCTTCACCTGCACGGGTTTCATCACGGTCGCGACCACCACGTCCCCCGCGGCGGTTGCGACGGCGGCCCGTGCGTTCCTGGCCTTCACCAGCTGCATCGGGAGCTTCGCCACCGGGCACCGTGTCGACAAACGCGGGTGCGGCGGCGTTCTCGGTGCCTTCGGCAGCGGCAGGACGCGGTTCACGCTCGGGACGGGGACCACGGCCGCGGCCTTCGCCTCGTCCTTCACCGCGGCCTTCGCGTGGTTCACGCGGCTCACGGGCGCCTTCAGGGCGAGCTGCGCCTTCTTCACGGCCCACGACCGGATTCTCGGCACGGGCTTCCGGGTTGCGGCCACGGTCACCACGGTTGCGGCTCGGCTCGGTGCTGCTGCCGGCTTCGGCCGGTGCATCGCCGCGTTCGTTGCGGCGGCCGCCTCGGCCTTCCCCTCGGCCTTCTCCGCGGGCCTCACCGCGGCCTTCGCCACGTTCGGCACGTGGACCACGCTCGCCACGGCCTTCGCCTTCGGGCTTGGCGTCGCGCTTGGCGCCGTCACGGCCACCTTCTCGGCCACCGTCACGTCCACCTTCACCGCGGCCACCACCGTCACGTCCACCCCGGCCGCCACGGCCGTTGCGGTCACCTCGTCCACCGCGTTCGCCACGGCCTTCACGCTTCTCGCCGTCAACGGCCGGTGCGGCCACGGGGGCAGCAACCGGCGCAGGGGCGGCTTCGCCGCCACCGAACAGGCCCTTGATCCAGCCGAAGAAACCACCACCTGCAGGGGAAGCGGGTGCGGCAACCGGTGCGGCCACCACAGGGGCAGCCACCACGGCCACAGGTTCGGGCTTCGGCGCGGCAATCGGGGCCGGGGTGTCGGGCATGATGCCCTTGACCACGGGTTCTTGCTTGGCCTTGAACTTCTCGCGGCGGGTGATGCCGACGTCGTCTTCAGGCTCCTCGATCATCGAGTAGCTGACCTGCAGGTTGTCCAGACGGGGGTCGTCGTGGCGCAGGCGCTCCAGGCGGTAGTTCGGGGTGTCGAGGTGCTTGTTCGGCACGAGCAGCACGGTGATGCGCTGCTTGAGTTCGATCTTCGCGATTTCGGTGCGCTTTTCGTTGAGCAGGAAGGACGTCACCTCGACCGGCACTTGCACGTGCACGGCGGCGGTGTTTTCCTTCATCGACTCTTCTTGCACCATGCGCAGGATCTGCAGCGCGCTGGATTCGGTGTCGCGGATGTGGCCGGTGCCGTTGCAGCGTGGGCAGGTGATGTGGTTGCCTTCGGACAGGGCAGGGCGCAGGCGCTGGCGGCTCAGTTCGAGCAGGCCGAACTTGCTGATGGAGCTGAACTGCACACGCGCACGGTCCTGGCGAAGCGCATCGCGCAGACGGCTTTCGACGTCGCGGCGGTTCTTCGACTCTTCCATGTCGATGAAGTCGACGACGATCAGGCCGCCCAGGTCGCGCAGGCGCATCTGGCGGGCGATTTCATCGGCCGCTTCGATGTTGGTGCGGGTGGCGGTTTCTTCGATGTCGCTGCCGCGCGTGGAGCGGGCCGAGTTCACGTCGACCGACACGAGGGCTTCGGTGTGGTCGATCACGATGGCGCCGCCCGAAGGCAGGTTCACCGTGCGCGAGAACGCGGTCTCGATCTGGTGTTCGATCTGGAAACGGCTGAACAGCGGCGCGTCGTCGCGGTATCGCTTCACCTTGGATGCCGACTCGGGCATCACATGGCTCATGAACTGCTGTGCTTGTTCGTAGATGTCGTCGGTGTCGATGAGGATTTCACCGACATCGGCCGTGAAGTAGTCGCGGATGGCGCGGATGACGAGTGACGATTCCTGATAGATCAGGAACGCGCCCTTGCCCGCTTGGGCGGCGCCGTCGATGGCCTTCCACAGCGTGAGCATGTAGTTCAGGTCCCACTGCAGCTCGATGGCGGTGCGGCCAATGCCGGCAGTGCGGGCGATCAGGCTCATGCCCTTCGGGTACTCGAGCTGGTCGAGGTTTTCTTTCAGTTCTTCGCGGTCTTCGCCCTCGATGCGGCGCGACACACCGCCGCCGCGTGGGTTGTTGGGCATCAGCACCAGGTAGCGGCCGGCCAGCGACACGAAGGTCGTGAGGGCAGCGCCCTTGTTGCCGCGCTCTTCTTTTTCGACCTGCACGAGCAGCTGGTCGCCGTCACGGATGACGTCCTGGATGCGTGCGTTGCGCACGTCGGCGCCGTCGCGGAAGTAGGTGCGCGAGATTTCCTTGAACGGCAGGAAGCCGTGGCGGTCTTCGCCGTAGTCGACGAAGCAGGCTTCCAGCGAGGGCTCGACACGTGTCACCACGGCCTTGTAGATGTTGCCCTTGCGCTGTTCGCGCCCTTCGATCTCGGTTTCGAAATCCAGCAGTTTCTGGCCGTCGACAATGGCCAGGCGACGCTCTTCTGCCTGCGTCGCGTTGATCAGCATGCGTTTCATGTGCGCTCCTTCGCGGCCACCGGGAAAGGGTGGGCCGCGCTACTCAACATGCCGCCTCTGAAAAAAATTCAGGGGCGACTCATCGATGCACGAGAAACGAAGATGAACCGGAAGGAATCGCCCTGGACTGTTTTGACGCGGTGACGATCAGGGGATCGGCCGGTCGAGCAGCGTTGGCGCATGCGTGGAGGCGGGCAAGACGGGCCACAAGGCCGTTGTTCGGGGCCTGCCCACGGCACCGCCTGCATGCCATACAGCACGCACGGGGCGGTGAGGGGTGGGGGCCGGGAGCATCATCCGTCTTGATCACTGGGCGCGGGCGGAAGACATCGGGGCCGCTGCAGCGCCGCTCGTTGGAGCAAGGCTGCGGGGTTCGTCATCTCCCACCTGAAAACCTTTTTTGCAGGGTTCGTTCTTGTTTCTCTGCCGTTCACGGGCGCTGCGCCGCCCTGTCACATGGGGACAGGGCCTACCGCAACCCGTGTGCGTTGCATCACCTTGTGGCCGAACATTCGGTCCGGCCGCCGCGTTTCGCCGCATGTGCGACGTTAAACTCTGAAAAATCAAACACTTACAGCGATAACGTGGTGCAACGCATTATAGAGGTCAAACCGGCAAGGCCAACAAGCGCCGCGCCAGCCGTCCATCTGGTGGAAATCGACGAGGGCTCTGAAGGCCAGCGGCTCGACAACTTCCTGATGAAACTGCTGAAGGGCGTGCCGAAGACCCACGTCTACCGGGTCATCCGGTCGGGCGAAGTGCGTGTGAACAAGGGCCGCGCGCAGGCCGACACCCGGCTGGTGCTGGGCGATGTGGTGCGGGTTCCGCCCGTTCGCGTGGCCGACCGCAGCGAAGAGCCGGTCGCGCCCGCCCGCGAATTCCCCATCGCCTATGAAGACGATCACCTGATGGCGGTCGTGAAACCGGCCGGTGTCGCGGTGCACGGAGGCAGCGGGGTGAGCTCCGGCGTCATCGAACAACTGCGCCAGGCCCGCCCCACGGCCAAGTTCCTGGAACTGGTTCACCGGCTCGACAAGGAAACATCGGGCCTGCTGCTGATCGCCAAGAAGCGCTCGGCGCTGGTGGCGCTGCAAGAGCAGTTCCGCAGCCGCGAGACCGGCAAGACCTACGCGGCCCTGGTGAACGGGGCCTGGCCGGCCAGCCGCAAGGTGATCGACGTGCCGCTGCACAAGTTCCTCACCACCGAGGGCGAGCGCCGCGTGCGCACGGTCGACGAGGGCCACGAAGACGGTCGCCGGTCCATCACGCTGGTGAGGGTGGCCGCACGCTACAAGGATTTCACGCTGCTCGACGTCACCATCAAGACCGGGCGCACCCACCAGATTCGCGTGCACCTGGCCCATGAAGGCCACCCTATCGCCGGTGACGAGAAGTACGGTGATTTCGCCGTCAACAAGGCCCTGGCCAAGGGCGAGGCCTTGCGCGGCCACCGCTTCGACCGCATGTTCCTGCATGCCCGCCGCCTGCGCTTCGAACACCCCGCCACCGGCGAGACCATCGAGCTCGAGGCCCCGATGCCGCCAGAATGTGATGCCTTCGTGCGCGCGCTGGCTGCATGAGCTCTTTGTGCTGCCGGACCTGCCTGCCTTGATGCCCCCGCCTTGTCCGAGCTCCCCATGACCCGACCCCGCCAATTCGACCTCATCGCCTTCGACTGGGACGGCACGCTGTTCGACTCCACCGCGCTGATTGCGCGCTGCATTCAAAAAGCCTGCGCCGACCTGGGCGTGGCCGTGCCCAGCGACCGTGATGCCAGCTATGTCATCGGCATGGGCCTGGGCGAAGCCTTGCAGCATGCCGCCCCGGGCCTGCCGGTCGAGCGCTACCCCGAGCTCGGCCAGCGCTACCGCCACCACTACTTTGGAAGCCAGCACGACCTGGTGCTGTTTCCCGGCACGCTGGAATTGCTGCACGCGCTGAAGGCCCGCAACCACTGGCTGGCTGTCGCGACGGGCAAGTCGCGCGCCGGCCTCAACGAGTCGCTCGCCAGCGTGGAGTTGCGCGGCATGTTCAACGCCACCCGCACGGCCGATGAAACCGCCTCCAAGCCCAACCCGCAGATGCTCAACGAGCTGATGCGCGAGTTCGGCGTGGAGCCCGAGCGCACGCTGATGATCGGCGACACCACCCACGACCTGCAGCTGGCGTTGAACGCCGGCGTGGCCAGCGTGGGCGTGAGCTACGGCGCGCACGAGCCGGCCTCGTTTGCTGCGTTTCCCACCTTGCACGTGGCCCACTCCACGGCCGACCTGCACGCCTGGCTCGATCAACATGGTTGAGCCGGGGGCGCGGCACCTGTGCGCCTCAGGTGAACTCGAAGAACGCGGCAGCGCGCTGGTGTTCGATGTGCTGCAGTACCGCGAGCCCGCGCGCGCCTTTGCACTGCGCTTCGACGGGCAGGTCGTGGCTTACCTCAACCGCTGCGTGCACGTGCCCACCGAGATGGACTGGCAACCGGGCGAGTTCCTCGACCGCAACCGCGAGTTCATCATCTGCTCCATCCATGGCGCCGAGTACGAACCCGGCACGGGCCGCTGTGCGGGTGGCCCCTGCGGCCGTGGCCACCTGACGTCGGTGAAAGTGGAAGAGCGCGCCGGCCAGGTGTATTGGTATCCTTCCCGCGACACGCAGCCTGTGTCCGACACTCCGGGGCCCTCCGAGACGGCGCCTCCTGAAAGCACTCCCGAATGACCCCGCACGACGAACCCGTGTTCCCAGACACATTGCCTCCTGCCGATCTCCACGCCCATCCTTCGGTCAACGCCACACCTGCTGCCGCCGCGCCAGTGGCTGCATCGGCTGCATTGGTGGGTGCGGCAGACGCGCCGCCGGCATGGAGTCAGGCGTTCGAGCTGCTGGCGCGCGACTTTCTGCAAGAGCGCCGCCGCGATCGCCGCTGGCGCCTGTTCTTTCGCTTCGTGTGGGCCGGCCTGCTGGGCCTGATCGTGCTGGGCACCTTTGCGGCCAGCAACAACACGGCGGCACCGTCCACGGCCCACACGGCGCTGGTCGACGTGCGCGGTGAAATCGCGTCGGACACCGAGGCCAGTGCCGAGGTGGTGATCGCGGCATTGCGTGCGGCGTTCGACGACGAAGGCGCGAAGGCCGTGGTCATCCGCTTCAACTCACCCGGCGGAAGCCCAGTGCAGGCCGGCATGGTCCACGACGAGATCCTGCGGCTCAAGCGGCTTCACGACAAGAAAGTCTATGCAGTGATTGAAGAGTCGTGCGCCTCGGGTGCGTACTACATCGCCGTGGCCGCCGACGAGATCTACACCGACAAGGCCAGCATCGTGGGCTCCATCGGCGTGCTGATGGACGGCTTCGGCTTCACCGGCACGCTCGACAAACTCGGCGTCGAGCGCCGCTTGCTCACCGCGGGCGACAACAAGGGCATGGGCGATCCGTTCTCACCGCTGAGCGCCAAGCACCGTGCGCTCACGCAGGCCATGCTCGACCAGATCCACCAGCAGTTCATCGAGGTCGTGCGCCTCGGCCGCGGCAAGCGTCTGAAGGAAACGCCAGACACCTTCTCGGGGCTTTACTGGAACGGCGAAGAGGCCGTGCGCCTCGGCCTGGCCGACCACCTCGGCAGCCTCGATCACGTCGCCCGCGATGTCGTCAAGGCGCCGGAGATCGTCGACTACACGCTGAAGGAAAACGTGGCCGAGCGGCTGGCCAAGCGCTTTGGTGCGGCCGTGGGTGGTGGCGCGGCGAAGGTGATGCGCAACGGGGTGTCCGTGCGCTGAACGCGCAGCGCCAGACCCGGAGCCTCAGGACGCCGCCTTGGCGCGAGGCTGCTCTTTCAGGTAGGCCTTGAGTTCTTCGGCAAAGCGCGTGCAGACCATGCTCACCGACTCGGTGGGCCAGCTGGATTCGCACTCCACGCCGAGGCTCGGCTTGTTCTTGCCCACCAGCAGGTGGATGGTCACGTTCGCCTTGATGTCGGCTGCGTTGCGGCCTGTCTGCTGCGCCAGCTCGCCCAATGTCTGTGGGGCCAGCTGAAAGCCGTTGGCCGCGCGCTGCACATCGGCGGACGTGGCCAGCCCGTAGTCGGTCACCGGGATGTCGATGGTGAGCGGGCGCTCGACCTTCAAGTCCACGAACTTGTAGGCCAGCACACCGCCGATCAACAGCAGGCCTGCCAGGTTGCGGAGCTTCTCGCTGCGGGTGCGTCCGATCAGGGAAAACGGTTTCTTGTCTGCGGCCATGTCGGCTCCGGATGAGGTGAGGGCGGGTGACCGGTGGCCGCGCCCCCCGGTTCCAGGGGACAGGCGTTTGGCTCGGCGAGGCCGCCATCATGCCCCACACCGGGCGCCGTGACCTGGGATGTGTGTGCCCAGGGCTGACCCCAGGTGGGGGCGGCCCCAGCTTACGGGGCGCCGTGCAACGCGGTGCAATCGGACATCGCTGCTTGATGCAGCACCGAACCACGCTGTCATCCGACAGGGAGAGCACCCGATGGACATCAGATCCAACTTCAACACCCCGCTGCGCGAAGCAGCTGCACCTCTACTGCAAGGAGTTCTGTGATGGAAGCCATCTTCTCGTTCGGCGGGTCTACTGACTGGGGCGGTGGCGGCGTCGATGGCGGCGGCGGTGGTGGCTGGTCCGACGGCGGCGGCGACATCGGCGGCTTCGACCATGCGCAAGCCGACCTCGGCGAATCCTGGAGTCAGGACTACGCCCAAGCCGACCTGGGTGAATCCTACGAAGCCGGTCCAGCCTCCTGGGACCAACCGGCCGTCGAAGCCGAGCCCGCCGAGCCGGAAAACGTCCCCGGCGTGGACCCCGAGAAGTTTGGCCTGCCCGAGAACGCCGACGCCCAAGGTTTCGTGCTCGCGACCGAGGAGTCGCCCCCGGCAGAGCAGACCGCGTCCGAGGCTGCTGCAGACGCTCCAGCTCAGGCGGAGTCCCAACCCCAAGCAGCCGAAGCAAGCGAAACTGCCGCGGCACCTGAAGAAGCCGTCAACTGGTGCCCCGCCGATCCCGCGAGTGGCGAGGCCGTTGACGGCCCGGTGAAGGGCAGCGTCACCGTGCGGCCCGGCCAGGGCGTGCTGAGCGCCTTGAAAGCCGCGGGTGTGCCCGCCGACAAGCTCAATGCGGCCTACGGCTCCCTCGTGGCGAGCGGCCAGCTCAAGGCAGGCGACTTCAAGAACGGCATTCCGGTCGTACAGCCGGGCCGCGAATTCCAGCTCAACAGCGCCGAGTTCACCGACAAGAATGCCAAGCTCGGCGGAAGCCTCATCGGCAACGAGTTCGCCGCCCGCGTGGTGGCCGACACCGCGCCGGTGCTGGCCTTGACCCACGCCACACCCGAAGAACGCGCAGCCGATCCCAACTACCAGCTGATGCGCGACTCGCAGGTCCGCCAGAATTCGACAACGCCGGCGGCGCCTGCAGCAATGCCTGAGCCGCGTTTCGCCGATCAATACAAGGGTGTACTGGACGGTTGGGACAGCATCAAGGACGGCCTGCGTGCCGCCAACGAAGCCACCGCCCTCAGTGATGGCGGCGGCCTGTTGACTGCTGCCGTGGCGTTCACGGAGGCACCGCGTGAGCTGGGCTTCTCGCTCGTCGACGCTGGCCTGGGCCTGGGGGGCCTGGCGGTGGATTTCACCAAGTCCGTGATCGACGGCACGGTGGTGAGTGATGCCACCGCCAAGTTCGGCCCCATCCTCAACAGTTACGCGGCGATCGAGGACAAGCAGTTCCGCGTTTCTGTGGGCTACAAGAACGAGGCGCTGGGTGTGGATGCCAAAGTCATGGTGGGAACCGACCGCTTCGGTATTCAGTACAAGACCCCTGGCGTCGTGGACGAGGTCGGGCGCTTCACCTATTCGTATGGCGACGATGCCCCGAAGCTCGAAATGATGCTGGAGAAGAACTTCGATGTCGGAGCCAAGTTGCCGGCTCGCATCGGCGGTCTGCCCCTGAAGATCGAAGTGGTTCCAGGGCTGCGCGAGAACGCCACCAGCGGAGGCACTGTCACACCGTCGCTCAATATCGAGGTGAGTTCGCCTGCGTTCAATGGGTTCAAAGGCGCGATCGAGGTCCGGCAGTCAGGGTCTTGATCGGGTGATGCCGCACTCTGTCTGGGGTGCGGCATTGTTTTACGTGAGCCATTGGCACCTCGACAGAGATCGGTAGCCAAAGACCATGGTTGAGCGATACCGCGCCGTTTCAAGCTCAGCAACCCCGGCCCTGAGGGCGCTTCAAGCTTGTAGCGAAAGCTGGCTCCGCAGCAGGGACACAAGGCTTAGGCCATCGAGCCGCCTACAGAGCCTTCAGCATCCCCTTGGTCTCGATGAACGAGATCACCTCGTTCAGCCCCTGCAAGGTCTTGAGGTTGCTCATCACGAACGGACGCAGGCCTTGCGGTCCAGTGCGCATGCGGGTGGTGTCGCTGTGCATCACGTCGAGGTTCGCGCCCACGTAGGGGGCGAGGTCGGTCTTGTTGATCACGAAGAGGTCGCTCTTGGTGATGCCGGGGCCGCCTTTGCGCGGGATCTTCTCGCCGGCTGCCACGTCGATCACGTAGATGGTGAGATCGCTCAGCTCGGGGCTGAAAGTGGCCGCGAGGTTGTCGCCGCCCGACTCGATGAACACGATGTCGGCGTCGGGAAACTTCTCGAGCATGCGGTCCACCGCTTCGAGGTTGATCGAGGCGTCTTCACGGATGGCCGTGTGCGGGCAGCCGCCCGTTTCCACGCCCATGATGCGTTCGGCATCGAGGGCACCGGCCACCGTCAGCAGGCGCTGGTCTTCCTTGGTGTAGATGTCGTTGGTGACGACCACGAGGTCGTACTGGTCGCGCATGCCCTTGCAGAGCATCTCCACCAGGGTGGTTTTGCCTGATCCGACCGGGCCCCCCACGCCAACCCGCAGTGGCGGCAGTTTCTTGGTGCGGCGGGGGATGGCGTGCAAGGCGGTCATGGCGGTGTCTTGTCAGTGGGGGTCTGCACCAGTGTAGTGGCCGCGCCAAGCCTCAGGAACGGAACAGCCGCGAGTACTGCGTCTCGTGTTGGGCTGACAGGATGGCGAGCATGGGGGTGAAGGCCTGGCGTTCGCTGTCCATCAGTGCGACGGCGCGGTCGACGGCGGCGGGAATCTCAGCGCTCAGACGCGCCAGGATGCGCTGGCCGGCGCTTTGCCCCAGTGGCACCGATTTCAACGAGGCCTGCACCAGGTTCTCGGCCCAGCCGAAGGCGAGGCTCAGCATCGACTCGCGCAGCGGTGCGCCGGTCTGCAGGGCCGCCAGCGCAAACGCCACCGGCCAGGTGGGGGCGGGCTTCAGCGTGGCGAGTTGTTGAACGCGTGGATCGAGCGCGTCATGGGCCGACTGGTTCTTCAGCCACTCGGTGAGCGAGCGCCCCATCTGCTCGGTCTGCTGCCGCGTTTCGCTGCTCTCGCGGGTGGTCGTGACCCAGGCGTTGAGTTCGGTGACATGGGCGATGTCGTTGCGCGCCCATGCCTTGAACGCCTTGCTGGCCACCGCCAGCTCGCTGCGCGCGAGCGACAGGTGCAACTGGTCGGACAGCCATTGGGCCGTGGCCGCTTCGGTGGTGGCCAGGCCCGCTTCGACGGCCGACTCCAGGCCCTCGGAGTAGCTGAAGCCGCCCACCGGGAGCGCCGGTGAGGCCAGCCACATCAGGCGCAGCAGCGAGGTGCTGCTGAGCGATGGGGTCGAGTTCCTTGGGCTGTGGGGACGCGTGCGGCGCGGCATGGGCCGGCTCAGTGCTTGTGGCCGCCGTGATCGCCGTCGTGGCTGTGGCCGTGATCATGGCCGTGGTTGCAGCCGGGACCGTGGACATGGGGCGCGGCTGCCGCCTTCACCGGAATGGCAATGGGCTTGCGCGCGGGGGCCGGGGCCGGGCTTTGTTCGTGACCGTGATCGTGATCGCCGTGTGAGTGCTTGTGGCCGTGGTTGTGGTCATGCGCATCAGCGTGTCCATGGGCATGCCCACCCGCCACATAGGCGCCGCCTTCAGGCTCGAAGGGTTCGTTCACCTCGTTCACCGTGAGGTGCATCTGGCGCAGCATGTCGGCCAGCACGTGGTCGGGTTCGAGCTGCAGGAAGGCAGGGTTGAGCTCCAGATGCACATGGCGGTTGCCCAGGTGGTAGGCCGCACGCACGAGGTCGAATGCGCTGCCGTGCTCGCTGCACGGTGTCACACGCAGCACGGGCTGGGGTGCACTGCGGGCCACGACCAGCGAGCCGTCTTCTGCCACCAGCACATCGCCGCCGCGCACCACGGTGCCCCGGGGCAGGAACACGCCCAGGACGCGGCCGCTGGAGTCGGTGGTGTCGAAGCGGCTCTTCTGACGGACGTCCCAGTCGAGTTCGACCGTGGGCGCACGCTTCAGCAGCACGGCGCTCAGGCCACGGCCCTGGGGAAGGAGTTTGTTGATGGTGAGCATGCGGGGCGCCGGTCTTTTTGAAACGAGAAGGCTCACATTGTCAGGGCGGGTGCATGTCCCTGCAAGTCGAGCGCCCCTGTAGCCGCCTCGAACGACCTCAAGCGACGCGGGCGGCTGGCATGTGCTCGTCGTCGCACCCTTGGTGGGTTTGCGGGCCGCAACGTTCTCTTACCGGGATGGTTCCGATGTGAGGTACACCCTCGTCTCGGATTCAACAGATACCGGACTTCACATGAGCAACGACATTCCATCTTCTCCGAGCCCTGGCGCCACCGAGGCGTCTCCTGCAGCCAAGGCCGCCAGTCGGTTCGCCCTGCGCGGCTGGTTCGGCGGTCTGTTGTGTGTGGCCGGTGGCGGGGCCTTGTCGGCCGCGCTGATGTCGCTCCCCCCGAGCAAGGACGCTGCCGCGGAGCCCACCACCGCCTCTGCCCCTGCAGACACACAAGCCGAGAGCAAGGCGGAGAAGGCCGAGCGCAAGGCTGCAGCCCGGGCCGCGGTCTGCGCGAATTGCGGCGTGGTGGAGAGCGTCACCGCACACAAGCAAGAGGGCAAGGGCACCGGCCTCGGCGCTGTCACCGGCGGTGTGGTGGGTGGGGTGGTCGGCCACCAGATGGGCGGGGGCAAAGGCAAGGACGCGCTCACGGTGCTGGGCGCCGTGGGCGGTGGTTTCGCCGGACACGAGATCGAGAAACGCGCCCGCAGCGTGACCGTGCACAAGGTCAAGGTGCGCATGGACGACGGCAGCGTGCGCACCATCACGCAGAGTGCGGGCGCTGCAGTGGGGGCCAGGGTGCGCATCGAGCACCAGAAACTGGTGGTGGTGAACGCGGCAGGTTGATCGCACAGGTTGTGCCTGCCGAGCCGAGTCGCCGTCCGGGGCATGATGCGTGTCATGATGAATCAAGCGAGGAGATGCTGAGGCCATGAAAATCAGTCGGAAGGACCTTCTTCGCTGGGCTTCGCTGTCGGCATTGTCTGCCGCGGCCCACACCGTGATTTCAGCCTGCGGAGGGGGCGGCGGTGACAGCTCCAGCAGCGGGTCTCCGGCACCGGCACCGGCCCAGCCTGGTATTGGCCTTTGGTCCAACGCGGCCACCTGGGGTGGGGCGATTCCCACGGCAACCGATGCCGTCACCATCAGCGCCGGACAAACCGTCACGCTGGACACCGATGCGGTGTGCCTGAGCCTGGACATCCAGGGCAGCCTGCTCGCTGAAACCGGCAAAAACATCAGCCTTGCGACGGGGCACGTCAATGTGGGGGCGTCCGGCGTCTGGACGATCGGCACTGAAGCCTCTCCGTTTCCTGCGGGTCGCACCTGCACCATCACCCTCCATGGCCCCGAGACAGGCCGTGCGGTGAGAAGCGTGTCGGGCACACCGCTTGGTTTTACCAACAACGGCGTGGGGCGTTCCATTCAGGTCCAGCCGGGTGGGCAGCTTCACTTCATCGGCCAAGGGCCTACGCTCCACCGGACGCGTCTCAGCGCCCACGCCGTGCAGGGGGCGACGAGCTTGAGCCTGGCCGACGATGTGTCCGCGGGGCGTGGCTGGAAAGCCGGTGATGACATCGTCGTGGGGCCCACCGATTTCTATGGCACGGCATCGGGCAGCAGTCAGAAGCTGGTGTTGGCCGCCCATGCGGGTGGCGCGGGTGTGCTCACCACGGCGGGCCTTGGTGCGTCACGCTGGGGCCGGTTGCAATACGTGACCGATGCGGGCATGAGCCTCACGCCCAGCACCTTGACAGGGGCGCCCGTCGGCGCAGCCACGACGCTCGACGAACGCGCGTTCGTGATCAACCTGACGCGCAACATCGTCGTGCAGGGGGCGAACGATACGGCCTGGACGGCCAACAGGTTTGGTGCCCACTGCATGTTCATGGGCCGCACCAGCAGCATCAAGCTCGATGGCGTGCAGTTTCGCCGCATGGGACAGGCCGGCGCGTTCGGCCGCTATCCGCTGCACTGGCACATGATGAGCTACAACATGCCCAATGGCATGAGCGCGCCGAGTGACGGCAGCTTCGTCGGCGCAGTGGTCGGCTCTCACTTCGTGAAGAACTGCTCGGTGTCGGAGTCGGGCCAGCGGATGATCGTGATCCATGGCACCCACGGCGTCACGGTCGATGCCAACGTGGGCTTCGACATCACGGGCCATGCCATTTTTCTGGAAGACGGGTCCGAACAGAACAACACCATCACCAACAACGTGGTGCTCAAGGTCCGTGCGCCCACGGCCGCCAACAAGCTGTTGAATCACGACATCGAGTCGCCTGACGTCTCGTATGCCGCGCCGGGCGTTCGGTCGCCGCAGGGGGTGTCGGGTGTCTGGTTCACCAATCCGGCCAATACGCTGAAAGGCAATTGGGTGGGAGACTCCGAAGGCGCCGGCATCTGGAACTCGTTTGCCACACGATGTTTTGGCTTGTCGGGTGCCGTGGCCCTGAACCCCAGCACGGTGACCATCGGCACCTGGGAAGATAACGTGTGCATGGGCAATCAAGGGGCTGGTGCACTCACGCGCCCCTCCGTCACGAATGACAAAGGCGATACCGAAGACGTGGCCTTTGCAGGAAGCACCGTGCTCACGCCCATCAAACGCCTCACGTCCATCAAGAACGCCGGTGGGGGCTACAGCAACCGAGTGAGAGAAATCCGCTACGAGAATTTCATTTGCGCCGACAACGCAGGCATGGACATCTTCGGTCAGATTTCGGTGGCACGCAGTGTGGCCGTGAACTTTCTGTGTGTGGCCGAGAGCCTCAACAATGCCACCAGCCGCTGCGTGTCCAGCCGCCGGGCGGCATTTGCCACGTACCACGAGGCCTTGAATTTCCAAGACGGCATCATGGTTGGCTATGGGTGGCTCGATGGTGTGCAGGACAGCGGCAGCCATTCATCGCCCATGGGCGGCGGAACCTTCCGTTTGTGGGATCTCTACATCCGGCCGCTGGTGAAGTTCAAAGCGAACACCGGCATCCGGCAAATCAATTGCGCAGCACCGTACAGGCCCTTGCCGCCCAATCTCGATGGCTACCCGATGACCCCTTCGGGGCAGCCCACGAAGCGCCGCCACTGGAGTCTGGCCAGTGCCCTGCACGACGTGAACGGCTTGTTCGTGCCTGCCGGGCGGTACTGGATCTATGACGTTCCCTTCCTGACGTACTCCGCCACCGACCTGCAAGACGTGGCGCCTGCAGGCCAGAATGGGAAACACACCCCCGATCATTACTTCGGGGTAGAGGTTGCGCTTTCAAGCATTTACGACTCGACGGCGCATCCGTTCTACGAGGCCATCCGGATCGGCCGGCAGAACGCCGCGGGCACGGCGGAGGTGGGCGTGTGGGAGGTGGGAGACGGCAACATCTCGAGCCAGCTCAACGGCATGCGGCATTTCGTCACGCACCACGGCGGCCGCTACAGGTTGTCGTTCCCGGGCAATGCTCCGGCCACCTCGTTCCTGGCGCTCACGGTGTCGGGCATGCTGGACCCGAACGACATCTTTCTGTTGGGCGTCGAGTTCAGTGGCGCCGTGACGGTGAGTGCGGTGTGGGCGGCCGCCAACAATGAAGTCCGCACGGTGGGCGGGGGCAGCGTCAGGCCTGTGGTCCCGGCATCCGGCGCGTTCACCAACGGCAGGGCCAGGGCTCTCACGGCCGCAGCGACGATGGCGGCCGTGGTGTCCGATGTGACGGGAACGCTCTACTATCAGGACAAACCGTCCAACACCGTCTGGTTCCAGGTGAAGGTGGCGTCTTTGGCGAACAACACCGACATCACCCACACCGAGGCGCTCTACAACGGGTACTTGCCGGTGCTGGTGTCGGTCATGGCATGAGGTGGCATGTTCGGTGTCTGGGGCTCACCGCTGTGTGCGGTTGGGCTGGCGCCGTCAGTGGTCAGACCGCAACCCCTGAGCAGGTCGCTTCCGAATGCTTGCGTCAGATGTCGCTCGGCATCTGCATGGCGCGTGTGGTTGAGGCCGACGTTCCACCCGGTCAGAGCATGCTGTTGTCGGGGGCGGGGCGAGTGTCTTACGCGGCCTATCTGGACTATGCCCGATTGAACAATCCTCAGTCTCCTGGTGATCCAGCGATGTGCCAACTGGCCCTGCGGCACATGACCCAGTCGCCGGGCGGCGACCACGACAAAATTGCCCGCGCCCTGTGGACACCCGCTGCGCAGGCCTTGTCGGCCGCGCCTGCGCCTGCGCCCACTCAGCCGACGCAGACGGGTGCCAACGTGCTGATGGCGCTGGCCGCCGCAGTGTGCTGCGTTGCAGGCGGGGCGGTCGTCTGGTTCGTGAAAATGCGGCGAGGCTGATCGGGCGCGGCCTGCCTGGCTTCGTCCTGTGTGCGTGTGCATGGATGTTGCGGGTGAAGGCAAGAGGTGCCAGTTGTCCGATGAGGTGTTATTTTTCGATGAAGATCAGCTTGCGTTCGTGTCACCGATCGACGTTCTCGATCGGCCGTGAAAATGGGCTTGCCGACTTCACCATGAGAAGCGCCTGTCCAACGGCAAGAGAAAGTCAGACGATGCCCAAACCCGGCCCGACCACGATCCCTGCCTACATCGACGCGGCTCCACCCGAAGGACAAGCCTTGCTGCGGCAGCTGTACGCGTTGCTCAAAAGCGTGGCACCGAAGGCCGAAGAGGCGATCAAGTGGGGCACGCCGTTTTTCGTGGAGCCCCGATTCTTGTTCGCCTTCTCGGCCCACAAGGCCCACCTCAGCTTCACGCCCACCGAGGCGCAGCCGACCCCCGTGGCCCCCCCCCCAGACACGCACGCCCCTGGTGCCGATGACAACGCCAGCGGCGTGGCTGGTCTCATCGAGCTGGCCCATTTGCTCGGCCGCACACCTCAGCACCGGTCCATCGAGCTCGTGGCCTCCACGCTCGAAGAGCCACCCCACTTTCGCACCGAGCACATGGGCAGCGCCTGGCATGCGAGGTCGTTGCGGGCATCCGGTCGCGACGTCGAACTCATGCTGCGCATGGACGACGGCAGCGTGCGCACCATCACGCAGAGTGCAGACGCGGCAGTGGGGGCACGGGTGCGCATCGAGCACCAGAAGCTGGTGGTCGTGAACGCCGCGGGTTGAGCATCTTGACCGCACAGAACCGAGAGTCCCCGTGCTGCGCCGAATTCTGATTCGATGCGGGCTTGCCCTGCTCGCCCTCATCACCCTCGGCCTGCTGATCCCTGAGCACGCCGCAATGCCTGTCGAAGGGGCCAGCCGCCGCGACTGGAATTCGAAGTCGTTCTGGTTCGAACCCTGGGGCGTTTCCGGCGTGCACAAGGGCATCGACATCTTTGCCTCGCGTGGAAAGGCGGTTCGGGCTTCGGTTCCCGGGCTGGTGGTGTACCGCGGAGAACTTGGCATCGGGGGCAAGGTGGTTGCCGTGCTGGGGCCGAAGTGGCGACTCCACTACTTCGCGCACCTCGACGGTTTCAGCAGTGACGCGCCTCTTCTTGTCTCAACGGGCGATCTGCTCGGCACGGTGGGCACCTCAGGCAATGCGGCGGGCAAGCCGCCGCATCTTCACTACAGCGTCGTGTCATTGCTGCCGCTGCCGTGGCGATACAGCACGGCCTCCCAAGGCTGGCTGCAGATGTTCTTCCTGGACCCGGGCGCGCTGCTGAGCCCGAACCCCTGAACCTGCTCGGCTGCAGGGCATCGCGCTCCGGAGGAGGGGCGACCCCACTGCACTTTGAGCCGGGTTACATTGCTTCGTCACCCTCAGCACCGGCCAATTTTCATGACCTCGCCATTCATCACGTATGCCCAAGAACTCGGGATACCGTTGTCCGTGTTGACTGACAAGCGGCTGGTCGAGCACGAGGAGGCGCGAGACCTTGTGTTGGCCGAGGTGGGTGCCAACGGTACGAGCCACCTGCTGGTGCCGGCTGCGGCCACGGCCTGGGTCGACCTGAGGCGCAGTGCGCTGGACGACGGCGTTCACCTCTATATCGCATCGGCGTTTCGCAGCATCGAACGGCAGGCCGAGATCATTCGCCGCAAGCTGGCATCGGGCCTGTCGATGGATACCATCCTGAGCGCGAGCGCGCCACCCGGCTGCAGCGAGCATCACACCGGTCGCGCGGTCGATGTCGGCACCGACGAGCCCACGTTGCTGCGCGACAGCTTCGCGGAAACGCCGGCATTTGCCTGGCTGTCGTGCCATGCCGGACGCTTCGCGTTTCAGCTGTCCTTTCCGCCAGGCAACGTGCAAGGCTACGTCCATGAACCCTGGCATTGGTGCCATCAGAGCCTTCAGGCATCAAGGGGTGGATGAGCATGGACTGTGGGCGATGAATGCTCCGGTGACTCTTCGCCGCTTTCGACCCGGGGAGGAGCTGGCGCTGTTCGCTGTCTTTCACTCGGCCATCCATCGGGTCGCCAGACGCGACTACTCACCTGAACAAATCGAGGCGTGGGCGCCAGCCACACTGGACATGACCGTCTGGGAACAGCGCATCCGCGGCATCAATCCTTTCGTGGCTGACATCGAGGGGGTGCCCGTCGGGTACGCCGACCTGCAGCCGAACGGCTACATCGATCACTTCTTCGTGTCCGGTGAACACGCGAGGCGGGGCATTGGCGGGATGCTCATGGCGCATCTTCTTGCCGAGGCCCGCAGACTCGAACTTGACGAACTGACGTCGGATGTGAGCCGCACGGCCCAGCCCTTCTATGAGCGCTTCCGGTTCTCGGTGGTCGAGCAGCGGAGACCCGAGCTGCGGGGCGTTGTGATTCCCAATGCCCTCATGCGGCGTTCCATGTTGCAGGCACACTCGCCATGTCCGCCTTCAAAGGGAGTTCGATGATGCCCAGCCCACGCCCGACCACGATCCCTGCGTACATCGATGCGGCTCCACCCGAAGGACAAGCCCTGCTGCGGCAGCTGTACGCCTTGCTCAAAAGCGTGGCGCCCAAGGCCGAAGAGGCCATCAAGTGGGGCACGCCGTTTTTCGTGGAGCCCCGTTTCTTGTTCGCCTTCTCGGCCCACAAGGCCCACCTCAGCTTCACGCCCACCGAGGCGGGGCTGGCACCATTTCGACACGAGCTGTCGACACACAAGACCACCAAGGGGCTGCTCAAGGTCCCGTACACCGAGCCACTGCCGGAAGACCTCATCAGAAGGATCGCCCGGCATCAGCTCAAGGTGGTAAGCGAGCGAGACGACGACAGCTTCTGGTGACATGAAGGCATGCTTGCGCACACAGCTTGAACAAACAGGAGTCATGATGAACATGGTGTGGAAGTTTCTAATCAATGGAGCGTGCACCTTGGCGCTGCTCGGCGGCGTGGGCGCGTTGCACGCTGCCGATTTCGCTGCCGGACAGGTGTGGTCGTACAAGACGCGGTCTGGCGAAGAGGCCTCGACACTGCTCATCAACAAGGTGGAGCCGAACGCCAGGCTCGGTCCGATTTATCACATCAGCGTGTTCGGCGTTCACATCAAGAACGCCCAGGCACCGTCCGGCTTCACGTCCGACCTGCCTCACTTCCCCGTGGGCCGCAAGACGCTTCAAGACAGCTGCATCAAACGGGTCGGCAGCCGAAAGGCCAACCCCGACTACCTCGAAGGGTACGCACAGTGGCACGGCGAATTCACGCAAGGCAAGGCCGGCGTGTTCACCATCCCCGTCAGTGAAATCATCAGCGTGGTTGAAACCGCCTTGCAGGGTGACCAGAAAACGGCCGTGACCGAGTAGCCATGCTTTTGTCTGTGCGAGTCTTCAGTGTGTTGACCGCGGCCACCTTGCTGCTGGCGGTGGTCACGGCCGGTTGCGTGGTGACGCAGCCGTTTGTGCAGCCGGTGGTGTCGCAGCCGCCGGCGGTCGATCCGGCTCGCCTGCAAGCCCATGTGAAACACCTGTCGGTGGACCTTTACCCACGCAGCCACGATCAACTCCGCAACCTCGACCTCGCTGCCGACTACATCCATCAGGAGTTCAAGGCGTCGGGCGGCACGGTGAGCGTGCAGGACGTGGTCGTGCAGGGCGTCAAGTACAAGAACATCGTCGCGCGCTACGGACCGGTGTCCGGGCCGCTGCTCGTGATCGGCGCGCACTATGACTCCCATGGGGATACCCACCGAGGCGCAGCCGACCCCCGTGGACACACCCCAGACACGCACACCCCTGGTGCCGATGACAACGCCAGCGGCGTGGCTGGTCTCATCGAGCTGGCCCATTTGCTCGGCCGCACACCTCAGCACCGCTCCATCGAGCTCGTGGCCTACACGCTCGAGGAGCCACCCCACTTTCGCACCGAGCACATGGGCAGCGCCTGGCATGCGAGGTCGTTGCGGGCATCCGGTCGCGAGGTCGAACTCATGCTGTCGCTCGAGATGATCGGCACCTTCTCCGACGAGCCAGGCAGTCAGCACTATCCCGTGCCCGGCATGTCGCACCTCTACTCGGACCGCGGCGACTTCATTGCGCTCGTGGGCAAGCTGAGCGACTTCGGTGCGATGCGCCGCGTCAAAGGTGTGATGGCTGGCGCCACCGATCTGCCGGTGTATTCCATCAACGCGCCGCTGTTGATTCAAGGCATCGATTTTTCAGACCACATGAACTACTGGAATCAGGGCTACCCCGCCATCATGGTGACCGACACCTCGTTCATGCGGAACAAGCACTATCACTTGGCCAGCGACACGCACGAGAAGCTGGATTACCAGCGCATGGCCAAGGTGGTGCAAGGTGTTCACGCGGTCACGCAGGCGCGTTGAGCCTGGGGGGTTGCCCGCAGAGGAGATGTTGCGAGAGGTGCGCGCACGGGTTCGCTGGCGTTTGAAGGCTGTCTTGCGCCCATCACCGCTGTCACGATTGAACGCCACGCCTGTGGTTTGAGATGCCCATCGGCAACGTTCGGTTTCAACATGGATACCGATCAGTACCGACCTGTGGCAGAGTGGCACCCTGTCACACCTGGGCGGCGTGGGGAGCGTCAGGTGACCCGAGTCGCCGTGAGGCCATGCCCTCTCACAATCCGAGGCCAAGAACAATGAACAAGACAAGCCCGCCTGTCCGCGGTTCTGTGCAACGCATGCGCTCGATGACCGCATGGATCAGCTTGAGCGCCTCGGTGGCCCTGCTCGCCGCCTGTGGCGGCGGCGGCGCGAGCAGTGAGCCGGTGGGAGGCGCGCCGGCACCTGTGCCTGCGCCTACACCTCCTGCACCTGCACCTGCACCTGCACCTGCACCTGCACCTGCACCTGCACCACCCGCTCCCTCGCCCTCTCCTGCCACCTCGTGGCGAGTGCCCGCCACCAGTTACGACGTGGCGGCCCAGGTGGCAGCCATCCGAGCCCATTCGGGCTACGGCCCGCAGTTCGTCGCAGGCACGAACGTCGAGGCCCCGGGCGGCCTGACCCTGCCCACGGCACCGACGAGCAACTGCCTGAACAACACGGTCACCGTCACCAGCGTGGCCCAGTTCAACACCGAGGCGGCCACCTCGTGCAAGCGCATCGTGCTGGCGCCGAGCGCCACACCCTACAGCGGAGCGATCCGCATCACCGGCCAAGACATCGAGGCGGTGCTCACCGGCACCACCATCACGCCGAGCGACGACAGCTTCGGCCTGTCGATCGTGCTGGATGCCCGCCGCGTGCGCACCATCGGTGGCACGTTCAACAACGCCTACACCGTGGGGGGCTATCGTCGCAACGAAACGACCGGCATGTCGCAGCAGAATTACGCGCAGGACGTGCACATCTACGGTGCGAGCTTCACTGGCAAGTACACCCAAGGCACGTCGACCACCTACTACAGTGACGGCGTGACCATCTCGGGGCATCGCGTGCTGATCGAGCGCGTGTCCGTGCGCTCAGCCAATGGCGGCTTCTTCGTCGAGACCGCCAGCTCCAACCTCATCCTGGCCAATTCGAACATTGTGGTTCCCAAGCTGGCAGCGCGTCACGAGAACCCCGTGCGCATCAATGGCAGCGACCTCATCGCGATACTTGACACACGCTTGCGCACCGAGCTCGGCGCAGGCCAGACGGGCCCCATCAAACACACCTGGCGCATGCATGCCGGCTACGACGGCACAGGCACTCCCGGTGGCCGCATGATCGTTCGCAACGTGCAGTCCGAAGGGGGCGGCTCAACAGGCCAATACCCCGGCGTCGAAGGTCCGAACCGTCAATCCGACTTCCTGGCCGTGCAAGGCTGGCGCTACTACCGCGCGCCCGAAGTCGAAGGCAACAACATCGCTTCGTTCCCCCACCTGAACAACTACGCGGGTTCGGCTTTCCTCAACACGGTGATGAACGCCGGTGTCTGGATGGACGACAACGTCGTGTACTAC
>JBEGTX010000139.1:0-24741 GCA_041179165.1 Pseudomonadota bacterium
GCCTGCGTGCCTTGCCAATAGAGGCAAGTTCGCATCACCTGATGCTGCGCCGCAGCGCAGCAGGCAGCAGCGCAAAAAATCAGCGCAAGAGCGGCTTCAGGTAGCGCCCGGTGTAGCTCGCGCCGTTGGCCGCCACGTCTTCCGGGGTACCTGTCGCAACCACCGTGCCACCGCCCGCGCCGCCTTCGGGGCCCATGTCGATCAGCCAGTCGGCGGTCTTGATGACGTCGAGGTTGTGCTCGATCACCACGATGGTGTTGCCGGCGTCCCGCAACTGGTGCAGCACGCGCAACAAGAGGTCGATGTCGGCGAAGTGCAGGCCGGTGGTGGGCTCGTCCAATATGTAGAGCGTGCTGCCGGTGTCGCGCTTGCTCAACTCCAGCGCGAGTTTCACGCGCTGCGCCTCGCCGCCGCTCAGGGTGGTGGCGCTTTGCCCGAGGCGGATGTAGCCCAGGCCCACGTCGAGCAGGGTCTGCAGCTTGCGTGCGATGTTGGGCACGGCGCCGAAGTAGCCGTGCGCGTCTTCGACGGTCAGGTTCAGCACGTCGGTGATGTTCTTGCCCTTGTAGAGCACCTCGAGCGTTTCGCGGTTGTAGCGTTTGCCGTGGCACACGTCGCAGGGCACGTAGACATCGGGCAGAAAGTGCATCTCCACCTTCAGCACGCCATCACCCTGGCAGGCCTCGCAACGGCCGCCGGCCACGTTGAAGCTGAAGCGGCCGGGGCCATAGCCACGCTCGCGTGCAGTGGGCACTTCGGCAAACAGCTCGCGGATGGGCGTGAAGAGGCCGGTGTAGGTGGCCGGGTTGCTGCGCGGGGTGCGGCCGATGGGGCTCTGGTCGACGTTGATGACCTTGTCGAAGGTTTCCAGGCCTTCAATGACGTCATGCGCGGCCGGCTCGGCATGGCTGTTGTACAGCTTGCGAGCAACCGCCGTGTACAGCGTGTCGTTCACCAGCGTGCTCTTGCCCGACCCGGACACACCGGTCACGCAGGTCAGCAGGCCGATGGGGATGTCGACCGTCACGTTCTGCAGGTTGTTGCCACGCGCGTTCACGATGCGCAGGTGGTCGGTGGCAGTGCGGCGTTTGGCTGGCACGGCAATCCGCAGCACATGGGCCAGGTAGCGGCCGGTGAGCGACTCGGGGTTGGCCGCGACTTCATCGGCGGTTCCTTGAGCGATCACCTGGCCGCCGTGCACACCGGCGCCGGGTCCCATGTCGATCACATGGTCGGCAGCGCGGATGGCGTCTTCGTCATGCTCGACCACGATCACGCTGTTGCCGATGTCGCGCAGGTGGCGAAGCGTGCCGATCAGGCGGTCGTTGTCACGTTGGTGCAGGCCGATGCTGGGTTCGTCGAGCACGTACATCACCCCGGTCAGGCCGGAGCCGATCTGCGAGGCCAGCCGAATGCGCTGAGATTCGCCGCCGCTGAGCGTGTCGGCATTGCGGTCCAGGCTCAGGTAATTGAGCCCCACATCGTTGAGGAACTTCAGCCGCGAGCGGATCTCACGCACCACCTTGTCGGCAATCTCGGCCTTGGCGCCCACGAGTTGCAGCGAGGCAAAGTAGTCGAGGCATTCGCGCAGCGTGTAGTGGGCCACCGTGTAGATGGCCTCGCCGCGGGCCTCACCCTGGCCCTGCAGGAACACATGCCGCGCTTCGCGGCGCAAGCGCGTGCCGCTGCAATCGGGGCAGGGGCGCGCAGCCTGGTAGCGGGCGAGGTCTTCGCGCACGGCGGCCGAGTCGGTTTCCTTGTAGCGGCGCTGCAGGGTGGGAATGATGCCTTCGAAGCTGTGCTTGCGCCGCAGGCTGCGGGTGCTGCCTGTGGCGCTGTCGGCCTCGTAGACGAAGCTGATTTCTTCTTCGCCCGAGCCGTACAGCAGCACCTTGCGCGCCTTGGCCGGCAGCGACTCGAAGGGCAGGTCGATGTCGAACCGGTAGTGTTTGGCCACGCTCTCGAGCATCGAGAAGGTGTAGCCGTTGCGGCGGTCCCAGCCCTTCACGGCACCGCTTCCCAGGCTCAGCGCAGGGAAGGCCACGACGCGCTCGGCGTCGAACGCCGTCACCTGGCCCAGCCCATCGCAGGTGGGGCAGGCCCCCACGGGCGAGTTGAACGAAAACAGGCGGGGCTCGAGCTCGCTCAGCGAGTAACTGCAGATGGGGCAGGCGAATTTGCTGGAGAACAGGTGCTCGCGGCCGCTGTCCATCTCGAGGGCCATGGCACGGCCCTCGGCAATGCGCAGTGCGGCTTCGAAACTTTCGGCAAGTCGCTGTTGCAAACCGGGCTGCACCTTCACGCGGTCGATGACCACGTCGATGTCGTGCTTCTCGGTTTTCTTGAGCTTGGGCACGTCGGCCGCTTCGCACGCTTTGCCGTCGACGCGAAAGCGCACGAAGCCCTGTGCCTGCATGTCGGCGAAGAGTTCGGTGAACTCGCCCTTGCGGTCACGCACCACCGGCGCCAGCACCATCAGCTTGGTGTCGGCCGGCAGCGCCAGCACGGCATCGACCATCTGGCTCACGCTCTGTGCCTGCAGCGGCACATCGTGCGCCGGGCAGAAGGGCGTGCCCGCGCGCGCGTAGAGCAGGCGCAGGTAGTCGTGGATCTCGGTCACCGTGCCCACGGTCGAGCGCGGGTTGTGCGAGGTGGCCTTCTGCTCGATGCTGATGGCCGGGCTCAGGCCCTCGATCACGTCGACATCGGGTTTGTCCATGAGCTGCAGGAACTGCCGCGCATAGGTGCTCAGGCTTTCGACATACCGGCGCTGACCTTCGGCGTACAGCGTGTCGAAGGCGAGGCTCGACTTGCCCGACCCGCTCAGACCCGTGATGACCACGAGCTGGTTGCGCGGGATGTCGAGGTCGATGTTCTTGAGGTTGTGCGTGCGCGCGCCGCGCACCCGAATGCTCTTGGCTTCGATGGACGCATCAGCGGCGGGCAGGGGTGGGGCGGTGGGGCGTGCAGGCATGTCGGGGCTCAACCGGACATGATAGCGGGGCTGTGTGTCCTATGCGAGTCGGTGGGCTCCGTCACGTGTTGGTGGCTCGGCCCGTCAAGGCAGCAGGCCGAGCTGCTCGCGCAATGTCTGCACGCGGGCGGGCGTCAATACGGCCTGATGCCACACCGGGATGTGTCCCGGGCTGAACCACCACACGCTGTTGCCGCTCAGCACAAAGCGATGCTGCAGCACGCCGTCGCGCTGCAGTTCCAGGCCCGGGCCGTCGCTCGGCGGGGCTTGGGGCGAGGCTGTCCACCCGTTGCCCACCTGGGCTTGCAACTGCGCGAGCCAGTCGATGACTTCGGTTGTCGGCGACAAGGATTTGGTGGCGGTGATGCGTTGTTGCCAACGCCACCGCGAGGGTTCTTGGCTCAGGTCGAGGCGCACGCGGTCCAGTGTCCATGCGGCGCGACTGAGCGGTGCCGGTTGCCCTGCGATGACGGGCGCGGGTTTGCCTGCGGCCTGGTCGATCTTGCCGAAGAGGGTGCCGCGCTCCGAGGGCATGGGCGGGGCGACTGCGCTCACGCCAGGGCGTGGGATGTCGACAGCCGGCCCTGCGGCCACCGACGGGGCCACGGGGACCTCGGTAGATTGCAACTCACGCCGGGGACGTGAACGCATGGCCGCGGCTGGCGGAGGGGCTTCTTGTTCAGCCGCTTTGGCCACGGGCTCTGGGGACGGCGCTGCGGCAGAAAGCGGAGGAGGCGCAGGCGCTGCAACAGGTGCAGGTGCGGCCATGTCGCGCCGCCTCTCGGCGGGGGCTGTTGCGATGGGTGCAGGGGCGGCCGTGTCAGCCGCTCCATGCGGCGGAGCCATCGTGGCGCGTTGTGTCTTGTTCGGTGACGCGGCGTCACCGGCCGCGATCACTGGCTGGGGTGGTGCCGCGCTGCGTTTGGCCTGGGCCTCTTCGCGGGTGAAGGTGTCGCGCTCGCGCTTGGCATCGGCCATGCGCTGGAGATCTTCAAGGGGCCGGTCGGGAGCGGCCGGCTCGATCGATGGCGGCGCTGACTGCCGTGGAATGGGGGCAGGAGCAGGAGCAGGAGCAGGAGCAGCAGGGCCCGCCTTCTTGGCTTCCATGTCCGACGTGGCGCTAGGCTCGGCCTGTGGCGCAGCCGCAGAGGGCCGAGCCACCGGTGCCTCACGCTCCGCGCTCGCCGGCTGAGGCAGTCCCTCGTCCATCGGCTGGTCCCACCACACCAGGCCGACCAAGGTCGCCACCATCACGCTGGCCAGGCCCCCGGCCAGCCGCGGGTGGGCGAGCGCATCCCACCACCGCAGCCAGCGCGGGGGGGATGATTTGGCGGCTGCGGCGGGGGGGCGCACCGCCGCGTGGGCCGCCAGGAGGATGGTGTCGCGCAAGGCCGCCGGTGGCAGCTGGTCGCGGTCCGGCGCATGGCGGAGCGCCTCATACAGGTGCTCGTCGCGTTCGGTGTTGTCAGAGTGACCGTGTTCACTCATCGCGGGCTTTCTTGAATGGGCGCCAGGTAGGCGCCCATGCAGGTCTTGAGCTTGCTGATGGCATAGCGCAGCCGCGTCTTGGCGGTTTCGAAGCCGACCTCCAGCGCCTTGGCCACCTCGTTCATCGACAGCTCGTCGTCGTGGTGGAGCAAAAAGGCGCTGCGTTGCGGCAGAGGCAGTTGCTCCAGGCAATGCAGCAGGCGCTCGCCAGCGCGCCGCCAGAAGGCCTGGTCTTCAGCATGCGGTGCGCCGCTGGCCGGTGCGGGCCACTGCTGCCATGCGCCTGCACCGTCGGGTTCCCATGGGGCGCTGTCATCGTCGGTTGCCAGCGAGACCTCGCGCCCGCTGCGCCGCCACACATCGATCACGCGGCGGTGCGCCACCGTGTACAGCCAGGTTCTGAAACTCGCGCCTTGCGGTTGCCAGCGTTCGCGCGAATGCACGACCCGCAGCCAGGTGTCCTGGAACACCTCGTCGGTCTGGGCGGCCAGCGGTGTCCCGAGCAGGCGCCGCACGAAGCGGTACAGACCGGCCTGGTGGCGGGTGTACAGCGTGTCGAACGCACTCGCGTCTCCCTGGGCGTAGGCGCTCATCAGGATGTCGTCGGACGGTTGGGGGTCGGCTTGCATCGGCCGTGAGTCTGCCTCATTCCAGGTGATACGGGCGCGGGGCCGGAACGGGGTGAATCGCGTGCCCGTCGAAAAAGATGGAAAAGAGTTCACCCCATGGTGCGGTCAGCGGCGTGTCAACACAGGTCTGTCCCCCATTTTCAACCGGAGAGTTCCGATGTCGACCCCTTCATCTCGATCGATTCAGTCCGACGCTGTCGGCCCGCTCAGCCGTTGGCGTGTGCGCGCCGTGGTGCTGGTGACCTGCCTGTCCGCGCTGTCGGCCGGCACGGCGCTGGCCCTGTCTCCGCCTGTCGAGCCTTGGCCGCCGGGCTGGCAGCCCCAGACCCCATCAGGCCAACAAGGCGGCATTGATTTCTCGCCGGTGGCGTTCAATGCCCCTTCCGCGGCCCACTGCCGCCGCTTGCCCACCACCCGCGAGCAAGGCGGCGCAGGTCAGGACCAGGGCATGGCGCGCGGCCGATGGGCAGATGCCAGCCCATCAGCGGAGGCCCGTGTCGATCGCGCGGAACGCGAGTCTCGCGGAGGCGCATTCGGCAAACTCGACGCATCCTCTGACGACAGGCTCGAGCGCAAGGCGGCCCGCGCCCCAGCGGTGTCGGCCGTCTCACCACCGGCCCCTGTGGCTGCGCCTGGCAAAGTGGCGCCCGCAGAGAGTTCGGCCTACCTCCCCGAGCCGTCGCGCCGCCCGTTCCCCCGGCCCACACCCACGCCCCAGCAAGTCACGGCCGGCATGGTGGACGACAACGCCGATTTCGGTGAGTACCTCGCCTACCGCCAGCGCAACGCGGGCCGCACTGTGCGCGAGCGCGACATCAGCGAACGCTATCTGCTGGAGGTGACCGACAGCGCAGGCCGGCCTGTGCACGATGCCGAAGTGGCCGTTCAACGTGGCGGTGTGGCCGAGCCGGTCATGTGGGCCCGCACCGACACGGCCGGCCGCGTGTGGTTGCATCCGCGCGCATTTCTGGCGGGCGGGCAAGACCATGACCAGGCCTTGTCGGTTGCCGTCCGCAAGGGCGGCCAGCAGGCGCGGACGGTGCTGGTGCGCGGCCAGCCCAACACCGTGCAGGTTCGCCTCGGCGCCCAGGCGGCTGTGCAGCGGCCCCGCCTCGACCTCGTGTTCCTGGTCGACGCCACGGGCTCAATGGGTGACGAGATCGCAAAACTGAAGGCCTCGATGCACGCCATGTCGCAGCAGATCGGGCGCCTGCCTGGCCAGCCCGATGTCTGCTACGGGCTCGTCGCCTACCGCGATCGCGGCGATGCCTTCATCACCCGCAGCCACGACTTCACCGACGACCTCGGCGCGTTTCAGCGTGTGCTGGCGCAGGTGCAGGCGGCCGGCGGTGGCGACACCCCCGAAGCCCTGAACGAGGCCTTGAACGAGGTGGTGCACAAGCTGTCGTGGCGCCATGATGCGGCGCGCATGGTGGTGCTCGTGGCCGATGCGCCACCGCACCTCGACTACGGCGGCCCGCAATACGACCGCGACATGCAGGCGGCCCTTGCCAAGGGCATCAAGCTCTTCGCCGTGGGCACGAGCGGCCTGGACCCCGATGGCGAGTACGTGTTTCGCCAAATGGCGCAGTACACCGCCGGCCGCTTCGTGTTCCTGACCTACCGCGATGCAACGCGCCCCGGCAGCGGCCCGGGCACGCAGACCCTGCACGACGTGAAGCAGTACTCGGTGCAGACGCTCGACCACCTCGTCGTGCGTCTGGTGGAAGAAGAGTTGGCCCGGTTGCGGCGGACCTGAGTGGGCGCCGCCGGTGCGTGCAGCCGACACCGGGTGCGCGTGACCCCTGGTTTCGGTGGAAGACAGCGGGCGCAGCGTCGCGCCTGCTGTCGTAGCATGCAGGCATGTGTCCCACCGCAACACGATGTCCACCGCCTGCGGGTCGGTGCGTCCACGAGCTGCCCAGGAGTTGGCCATGACCTCGCGCACTGTCGGCCCGGCCGAAATCTACGTGTCCACCGATGTCGAGGCCGATGGGCCGATTCCCGGCCCCCATTCGATGCTCAGCTTCGCCTCCGCCGCCTTCACGGCCGAGGGGCAGCTGGTCTCGACCTTCTCAGCCAATCTGGCTGAACTCGACGGCGCCGCCGGCCATCCCGATACGCTCGCCTGGTGGCAAAAGAACCCCGAGGCGTGGCAGGCGTGCCGCACCGACCTGCAGCAGCCCGCACCCGCCATGACAGCTTATGTGGCCTGGCTCAAGGCGCTGCCTGGGAAGCCTGTGTTCGTGGGCTATCCCGCGGCATACGACTTTCTCTTCGTGTACTGGTACCTGATCCGCTTCGCGGGGGAAAGCCCGTTCAGCCATTCCGCACTCGACATCAAGAGTTACGCCATGGCCGTGCTCGGCCGGCCTTACCGCAGCAGCACCAAGCAGAACATGCCCAAACGCTGGTTCTCGGAAGCGCCACACACGCATGTGGCGCTGGACGATGCCATCGAACAGGGCCGGCTGTTCTGCAACATGCTGGCTGAACGTTTGACGAAGGCCTGACGCCGCAACCGTTTCACCTCATTCATCGGATTCCACGTGACCACTTTTCCTTTTCAGCGTCTGGCGGCTGCGGCCCTGTGTCTATCTTGGGTCGGCATGGCCGTTGGCGCAGAGGCCGAGTCCATGACCGCGCCTGTTCTGGCTCCCGTGGCAGCACCTGTCCTCGTGCCCACCGCACCACCCATGCCAGCGCCCACGCAACGTCCGCTGTGGGAAGTGGGCGTGGCGGCGCTCGGTGCGTACTCGCCCGACTACCCTGCGGCGGGCACCCAGCGCTGGCGGGGTGCGATGGCGCCCATCGTGGTGTACCGGGGCACGCGGCTTCGCGTCGATGACGAGGGTGTTCGGGGGCGCCTGGTCAACACCGGCCGCTTCGAGCTCGACCTCTCCGGTGCAGCCGGCTTCAATGCACGCAACAACCCCGCGCGCGACGGCATGCCGCCGCTCGACTACACCTTCGAACTCGGCCCCCAGGCGCGTTACCGCTTCGTTCTCGAAGACGGCCAGCAGGTGAGTGCCCATCTGAAGGTGCGGGCGGTGGTGTCGACCAACGGCAAGCGCAGTCACGGACGCGGCGTTGTCGTGGAGCCCGAGCTGCGCTGGCAGCGCCGCGGTTGGCCCGATGCCGCCAGCCAGGTGCAGATCAGCACCCAGGCCACTTGGGCCAGCGAGGCCCTTCACGACTATTACTATCAAGTCGATCCGGCCTACGCCACGCCCACCCGTCCGGCCTTCGATGCACGAGCAGGCTATTTCGGCAGCTCGCTTCGCGGCAGCATCACACGCCGCCTCAACACCACCACCGCCGTGAGCGTGAGCGGCAACCTGAGTCATCACGGAGGGGCGGCCAATGCCGACAGCCCGCTGTTCCAACGCAAGACCACGGGCTCGGTGCTGCTGGCGGTGATCTGGACGCCGTGGCGCAGCGAGGCCACGGCACAGCCTTGATCCGCGGTCAGTGCTCGACCATCAGGTGCAGCACGTGCGAGCCGATGCGCTTCTCCACTTGGGGAATGAAAGCCAGCCGGGTGCTGTAGCCCTCGTAAGTGAAGAGCTTCACGGACGGTACCAGCAGCGGCTGCACAGCGCGAAGGTAGTTGGTCACCGCGCCCACCGTCACATCGAACTGCTTGTACTGCCAGGTGTAGCCCACGTACACGCTGGTGCGGCGCAGCGAGTTGCGATAGAAGCCTGCCACGGCGCCTTCGTCCATGCGGTAGTACAGGCCGGGGTTGATGTTGTTGTAGCCGGTGTTCGGAAAATGGTGGCTCACCACGTGGGCACCGAGTGTTCCGGCCTTGGCGGGCGCTGCGGCAAGAGACCCAGCGGCCGCGGCCAACACAATGAACAGACAACGGGCAACGCACGACATGATGAAGAGCTTTCGAACAACGATGCCTGTCTATCGGCGTGTTGAACGGAGGCTTCATGCCGCTGGTCGCGCAGCGCGGCTTCGTGTGAGGTAGCACACGACATGCAGGTGCAGCGGCGCTTCAGCGCCTTCAGCGCGGGCTCGTTGCGGGCCAGATGAAGTGGGCGTTGCCGGTGTGGTCGGGCGCCTGGACCTCGCTGACCGAGAAATAGACACGGCTTGGCGTGCGCATGTCCACGGCCTTCTCGCTCGCGTGCAGCGTGGCACCGGCCAGCTCGACCGTGCTGTTGTCGGCCTGAATACCGATGCGCCCCTTGATTTGCACGACCGTGCCGCTGACCTGGCTGCGCCGGGCATCGATCGCGATGCCCGGGCTGTCGATCTCCACGTCTTCGAGTGTGATGGAGGAGTTCACCAGCACGAGTTCACCCACCTTGGCGTTGCTGAGGCGAGCCCCCTGGCAGTCGGTGAGTTGCAGCCGGCTGATGTGTCCGCTGTAGCGCTGGCTGTGCGCTTTCTTGCAGCTGACCGTGCCTTGGGCGGCGCCTGGCACAGGGGTCGGGCCGCGCGCGGACAGTGGGCCGCTCAAGGCGGCCTCGAGCAGTGTGATGAAGTGCGCAGGCCGCTCGTTCATCGGAACGTGGCCCACGCCGTCGAGCACGAAGAGGCGGGCGTCTCGCAAACGCGCGGCCAGCACACGGCCGGTGCGCAGCGGCGCGACCCGGTCGAGTTCACCCCAGATCAAGGTGGTCGGCGCACCCATGCCGCGGATCTCGGGGGTGAAGTCATGCTCCACCAGACCGAGGGCCGCTTCGACCTGGGTGTACTGGCCGAACATCGCGTTGCGAACCGACGGGTTGCGGGCCAGCCAGCGGCTGAAATCGAAGCCGCTGTCGAATCCGCCGATGAGGGCGTTGCTGAAACCGTTGACCCGGTCGTCGAAGCGCTGCAGAAAATTGTCCACCCCGCGGATGCCCACCGAGGGGGTGTCGATCTGCGCCATGTTGCGTGCGAACACCGTGTTCAGCAGAATGCCCGCCGCATCGACGAGCACGAGACGGTCCACGCTGTCGGGGTGGCGGTGTGCGAAATGCAGGCTCACTGCAGCACCCAGCGAATGGCCCACCACATGCACCCGCTGCCCCGGCGCGGTGCGGTCCAGCACGGCTTTCAATGCGGCGCTCAAGCCGTCGAACGAGTAGCCCTGCGGCAATGGGGGCGATGCACCGAAGCCAGGCAAGTCCAGCGTGATCACATGGAAACCCGCGGCCAGTGCCGGAATGACACGCCGCCAGTCGCGGTGGGCGCTGTCGCCCAGGCCGTGCACCAGCAGCACGGTCGTGGGGTGGTCGGTGCCGGCTTCGCCGATCCACACGGGCTGGCCGTCGGCGAGTCGTTCGCAGCGGTAGGCCAGGCTGTCGAGCCGCGCTGACGCGGCCACGGGCTTTACCGTGCTGGTGCAGCTGCGTGGCGCTGCCGGGGTGGCCGCCTCAACGCTGCCAAGCCCCAACCCCAGTGACAAAAGCATTCCCGCCAGGGGCCGCCAGAAGGGCCAGGGTGAGGGGAACGGGGACGGCTGAGAAAACATCGGCAGTGAACCAAGGGGCGCGGCCCCAGCGGCCGATCGCGGAGTCTATCGTCTGGGTTGCGGCGCGGGCCTGCGGTTCTGCGGCGGTCTTGTCACCGGATGCGTCGCGCCCAGAAAAATGCCAGCCGGGCAGGGGTGTGCGCGGCCGGCCAAGGGGGACGAGGAATGTGAAGAACGGGGCCTGTCGCGGCGGCCCATCCGGGTGGTGTCAGCGGTTGGTGACGTTCGGCAGATTGGGTTTGGCCATGCCGGGGGGCAGGATGTCATTGATGATGAAGTCGCGCAGCAGCGTCGCGGCGCGCCGCGTGTTGCCTTCGACCGCCTCGACCACGCTGCCCTTGACCGACACCTCGATCTTCATCGGGCCGAAGGTCTTGGACACGCCCCAGCCGTATTCGCCAGAGCGAACAAGGTTGGGGAGCTTGCCGAGGATCTTGTCGGACGCGTAGTCGGCCGCCTTGTCGGGAATGACACCGGGCAGGGCATCGCGGACCTTTTCGCGCAGCAGCTTCTCTCCATCCTGCACACGTTCATGCCGTTCGACCGGGGGCAGCTTCTGGAGCGATTCGAGTAAGGCCTCGTTGTCGGTCTTGTAGCTCACGGTCGTCTTTTTGCCGCCGATGTCGAGCTGCAGCCCGTCGGCCACGACCTCGACCGGCACCGTGCGCGGTGCGGGTTCGTTTTTCGGCCACACGCGGGCCGTGCAGTCTTGCTGCACAGCGGAGCAGGTCAGCTCGACCTTGCCCGACAGGGTGGCAACCACCTTGGCATCGGCGTTGCCGCCGAGCTTGTTGAAGACAAGCAGCGAATTCTCGAGCAGCTGACCCGCAGCCGGGCCGGCCAGCGAGGTGACCACCCCGGTGAGGAAGCGCTGTTTGCTTTCTGGCGTGGCGGCAGGTCCCTTGATGGCTTCATTGGTGAACACACGAGGCTTCAGCACGATCGGCTCTTCGCCTTCGCGTTGAATGACCGCGCTGCCATCTTTCCTGAACGTGACTTTCTGATCGGGTGATTCTTCGGCACGGCTCGGAGGCTCGCCGAAAGAGGGCGTCGGCTTGGGCGGTTTGTCCTGGCCGTTCTCGTCGATGTCGGGCGGCGCGGGATCGAACACCGGCGGCGCGTTGTCGGACAGCGCGGATGACACGAACGACAGGTGTTGCAGCGCGTTGTCGAAGCGCGGGGCCTCGGCAGGCGCCGTGGCCAGGTCGTACACACTGCGGTTGGTGTTGTCGTCGAGGCGGGGGCTCACCCGGCCCTCGTTGACGGCCGTGCCCAGGTCGCCCAGCACGCGACGCGTCTCGGTGCTCTGCGCCGTGCTCAGGTCGGTTCGGTCCCAGGCCGTGCGGGCGTTCACGGCGACGTCGGAGATCACGTCGTCGTTCACATTGCCGGTATCGGGCGCGGCCTTGCTGGCCTTCTCGAAGCCTTCGAAGGCATGGGCCTCGGGCTCGGATTCGACATCGAACGTGCTCGGCTCGTCGACTTCGGGTGCCTCGTAGAAAGCCGGTTCGGCGAAGTCGGTCGCACTGCTGGCATAGGAGTCGGAGATGTCGTTGCTCATGAGCGTCTTTCTTGTGATGTCCCTGGTGCCATTCCCGGTGTGGGCAAGGCATGCGGTATTTCATCTGCTTGTGACAGCTTCGTGAAGCTGGGACGCGTCCCAGCTATCGTCGACCCCAGGGCGAGGCCACCCATTGGAGCCGGCACATCCCCCAAATGACCGATGGCAAGCCGGGCCTGCGCCTGCCACGCTCGCGGACGCAGCGTGAGGCTCTCGCCTGGCGCTGATCAGAGCCTTGGAGATCGACATGAGCCTGGACCGTGCTTGCGAAGCCATTCAAACTTCTGAATCCGGTGGGGCCCCGGCTACCGCGGCCGGCGCCAGTGGTCTGCCCGACGACCTCGCGGCGCTGCGCGCCAACGAGGACTCGGCCTGCAAAGAGCGTCGGCGCGAAGTGCTCGGTGAGGCGGCCTCGGGCAACGCCACCGAGATGGGCCTGCCCCGGGTCGGCCTGGCCCTGTCGGGTGGCGGCGTGCGCAGCGCCACCTTTGCGCTGGGACTGTTGCGTGGCCTCGCGCAGAACCGCACGGGCGACGGTGGCAGCGATCCCGCGCGCCGCACGCTGGGGTCGGACGGCCTGCTGGGCCGCATCGACTACCTGTCGACCGTGTCGGGTGGCGGCTACACCGGCAGCATGTTCGGCCGCCTTGTGTCCACGTACGGCCTCGCGTGCGCGCAGCGCCTGCTGGCCCGCAGCGATTCACCGGTGCTGCAGTGGCTGCGCCGCAATGGGCGCTACCTCACGCCGTCAGGGTCGCGCGACATCGGCATTGCGGTGGTGAGCTACCTGCGTGCCTGGCTGGCCATCCACACCGAGTTCATGTACTTCTGCATGTTCCTGGGTTTGCTGGTCGTGGCGCCGCACCTCGCGCAGCACAGCACGCTGGCCCTGGGGGTCAAGGGATGGGAGCCCTGGCGCACCCCGTGGTGGCCGTTGGCGGCGTTGATCTGGGTCACGCTCGCCCCGGGGCTCATCACCGGCTACTGGGCTGCGCGTGATGCCCCCGGTGCGTCGGAGCGGCCGAGCCGCATCTCCTGGCGCGACCTGGCCTGCCTGGTGGTGCTGGCGCTGGTGGCCGCCGGGGTGTTCAGTCACCTGTGGGACCTCGGCGCCATCAACCTCGTGGCCGACAGCCTGCGCTGGCCGACCGCGGTGCTGTTCGGTCTTGGTTCGGCATGGGTGGGGCAGGCCGTGGTGCAGGCTTGCCTGGTCTTTCGCCGCGCCCCGCACGCGCTCACCGTGGCCCGGTTGCGCAACGTGCTCACCCGTGCACTGCGCGCCGTGATGCTGGTGAGCGTGGCCGTGGCCGGGCTCGGGCTGCTCGATTGGCTGAGCTGGTGGGTGCTCGAAGAACTCCAGACCGGCAACCGCTGGCTGTGGGGCGGTGTGGGTTTCGGCGGCCTGCTGGTGCTGGTGCTGCGCACGCTGATGCAGCCGTTGCAAAGCATGGCGGCGCAGGCCGGTGCGCATGCGCGCGACTGGCTGCCCCGGTTCATCAACCTCGCCAGCCTGGCCGGTCTGCTGGCCCTGGTCACGGCGTGGATGGTGCTGCTGCAGTGGTTCATCTTTGCGCCCGAAACCTTCGAGGCCTTGCGCACCTGGCCCGCGTGGCTGCGTGCCTCGCTCATCGCCATCGTGGCGGTGGTCTGGGTGGGGCTCACGGCCGGCAATGCGCAGATGGCCAACACCTCGTCGCTGCACAGCTTCTACCGCGCGCGCCTCACGCGGGCCTATCTCGCCGTGGGCAACCGAGCCCGCCAGTTCGATGGCGAGGTGAGCCACCGTGCGGACGTGACCCAGGTCGTCGAGGGTGATGACACCTCGCTCGAGCACTACCGGCCTGAAGCCCAGGGCGGGCCCATCCACCTGGTCAGCACCTGCCTGAACCAGACCCGTGACGACCAGAGCGGGCTCTACAACGCCGACCGCAAGGGCACGGCGCTGGTGGCCAGCAACCGGGGGCTGGAGCTCGGCCCCGCAGAATTCATCGCCCACCGCGAGGGGCAGGACCCGGGCACGCTGGGGCGCTGGGTGGCGGTGTCGGGTGCGGCGGCGTCGCCGGGGGCGGGGGCCTACACCTCGCGCGGGCTGGCACTGCTCGTCTATTTCCTGGGCGTGCGGCTGGGCCACTGGGCGAAGTCGCCCCGAACTTCGGTGCCGCTGCGCTGGCTGAGCGATCTCGGTTGGCGCTGTTTTCCGAAACCGATGATGCTGACCAGCGAGGCCTCGGCCACCTTCTTCGGTACCGACCGGCCTTGGTGGTATCTGTCGGACGGCGGCCATTTCGACAACACCGGCGTGTACGCGCTGCTCAAGCGCGAACTCGACTTCATCTTGCTGTCCGATGCCAGCTGCGACGCCGACTACAGCTTTGCCGATCTCGAGAACCTGGTGCGCAAGGCACGCATCGACTTCGGGGCCGAGATCGACTTCTACACGATGGACGAAGCCGCGAACCTGTTCAGCCTCTCGGGCAGTGAACTCACGGTGTTGTCGCCCGAACACCTGGCCGACAACCATTCGTGCCGAGGTGTGCTGCTGGCGCGCATTCGCTACCGAGCGCGCCTGAATGCCGCGGGGGTGTCGCACCGCCCCGAAGGCACGCTGTTGATCGTCAAGCCCAACCTGCACGACGCGCTGGACGTGGACCTGTTGGCCTACGCGCAGCAGCACACCGATTTCCCGCACGAGTCGACGGGCGACCAGTCGTTCGATGAAGCGCAGTGGGAGAGCTACCACCGGCTTGGCGAGGACTTCGGCCGCGCCATGCACGACACCTGGCTGACGCAGCTGCCGGGCTGGCGCAGTCCGGCGCGCCATGGCCTGCGGGTGGCCGCGCGCCTTGGTGCGGCCGTGTCCACCGAGGGCCCGAAGCCCGTGCCGTTGTGGCGGCGCAGTGCACGCGCCACCGCTATCGGCACCACGCTCGGGCTCGGTGCTTCCGGCACCTTGCTGCTGTCGTTCTGGCAGATGCAGGACCAGCTGCAACGCAACCGAAGCGACCAGCAGTCGGAGGCCCGCCAGCTGTTCGGCAGTGTGGCCGCCGGTCTGCAGAAGCTCGATGGCAGCTGCCCCGACCTGTCGGAGATGCTGGTCACCCAGACCTCGCTGTTGCTGGAGCTGCGAGGGGGTGACGTGCTGCGCCCACTCGAGAGCGAGGGGCTGGACCGCCTGTCCAGCCGCATCAGCCAGGCGTGCAAGAAGCCCGCCGCAGCGAGCGAAGACTGCCTCGAGAACCACAAGCGCATGCAGAACGACCTCTGCACGCTGGTGAAAAAAACGGCCACCCCCGACCTCGCCCTCAACTACTGGAATTCCGGCACCTCACCGGGCGACCAGGCACGCGCGGTGACCGCGCTGTGGACCAAGGTGCGCCTGCGATGGCAAGCGGCGCCGCCGGTGATCGTTGCCCTGCCACCTCAGCCGGGCGATCCTTCAGTGAATCCCCAGCCGCCGAAGCCTGTGCTGCCGTCGTTGGCCGCCTGCGAGCGGCCTCCGCTGGCCAGCACGCTGTACCTGCAGGTCTATGATGAGGCGTCGCGCGCGGCCGCCACCACCTTGCGCCAGACGCTGCAAGACGCCGCCACGGCTGCGAACGTGCACATGCAAGTGGCCCCGGTGGAAAACGTCGGCCGCACGGCCGAGTTGCGCCAGCGCCGCCGGCCGGTGCCGTGGGCCCAGCCGACACTGATCGTGCATGACGCGGGCGGCCGGCCTTGCGCCGCGGCCTTGTCGCGGTGGATCGGGCTGCCGTGGGTGGCCGTGGGCGAGACCGACAAGGTGTGGGTGCGAGGCCTGCCGGAGACGCTGAAGGGCCAGCCCGGCACCATCGAACTGTGGCTGCCGCCGGTCGATGCCGTGCCTGTGGTGACCTCGATCAAGGCACGTTGACCCCCGCGGCGAGCCCCCTCCAATCGCATGCCCTGCGCAGGCCCGTGGGCCGCCAGCCCGCGAAAACACTCACTTCGGCTGGTCGATTCTGAAATCGACCAGCCGGTTTCGAAACCGGCGAGACGGTACGGGGCCGGGTCGGCACGCTGCGAGGCTTCTTGTCTCCAGGGGTGTCATGTGACTTCCATGTTCTTCGTTCGCCGCCGCCGCAGCGGCGCTTCTGTTCGTCCGGCGCGTCGGCTGGTGTGGCTCGGCGGTCTGCTGCTGGGCACCCTGACCGGTTGTGCCGCGGTGCGCGTCGACAAGGCCGCCCAGGCCAGCACGGGTTTGGCGAGCCTCATGGTGTGCTCGAGCACCTTCGTTGAACACCAAGACCCCGCAACGGCATTCACCGAGCGGGTGCAGGCCTTGCGTGGCATGGGCCTCGTGAACTGGGGGCTGCGCTACCAGGTGAACACGGAGGCCAAGGACGTCACGTCGTCGGTGGCAGGGATGTTCGAGCGGCGGGCCGTCTTCCGAGACGGCGTGGGGTGTGTGGTGCAGCGAGAGGATGAGGCCCTGGAAGCCGTCGGGCCTTTGCCCGTCGACGCCCCAGGGCCGGTGCTGTTGGCGGACATCGCCGGCCCGGAGGCGGTGGCCACGGCCCATGCCCGGCTTCAGGCCGCCATCGACCTGGCATTCACCGAACCCGACCTGCCGGCGTGGCACCGCACCCGCGCTGTGCTGGTGATGCGCGACGGCAAGGTCCTGGCCGAACGCTACGCTGAGGGGTATGGCGTGGCGACACCCTTGTCGGGGCAGTCCATGTCCAAGTCGCTGACGCATGCGCTGGTGGGCGTGCTCGTGCAACAGGGGCGGCTGCAGTTGCATGCGCCAGCGCCCGTGCGGGAATGGGCGGATCCCAGCGATCCCCGGCACGTCATCACGCTGGACCACCTGCTGCGGCACACGTCGGGGCTCGACCTGAAGCAAGACAACAGCGGCTTCGACGCCAACACCCAAATCCTTTTCAACGCGCGCGACAAGGCCGCCGCCTCGGCCGCGGCACCCCTCGCCGTGCCCCCGGGCACCCGTTGGAACTACACCGACACCAACTACCTGCTGCTGTCGCGCATCGTGCGTGAAACCGTGGGCGGCAAGGCGGCCGATGTGATCGCCTTTGCGCGGCGCGAGCTGTTCGATCCTCTGGGCATGCGGCAGGTGACCATGGAGTTCGATGCCGCGGGAACCCCGATGGGCGCCAATGGCTTCTATGCGCCTGCGCGGGACTGGGCGCGCCTGGGCCAGCTGTACCTGGATGACGGGGTGGTGGGTGGGCTGCGCCTGTTGCCCGCAGGGTGGGTGGCCGAGGCATCGCGGCCTTCACTGGAGGGCCACGGTCAGGGCGCAGGCTTCTGGACGAATCGGGCGAAGGGTAACGTGCCCGGCTGGGGGGTGCCGTGGTCGATGGCGCGCGTGCCGGCCGATGCCATCTTTGCGCGTGGTTTCATGGGGCAATACACGGTGGTCGTGCCATCCCAGCGTCTGGTGATCGTGCGCTTGAGCCGGTCCAACGTGATGGGCGACGACCTGGCCGGCACCAACGACCTGGTGGGCAACATCCTGGATGCGATGCCACCGGCAAGCCCGTGAGCTCGCCGGGCGGGGCCTCAGGCGCTGGCGAGGCTGTTCTTGGCGTCGCCGATGGGGTCCATGCCGGCCAAGCGTTTGCAATAGAGCAGCAGCGAGTCGATCTCGTTCGACTTGTCGAACACGGCATCGGCTCCCAGTTCGATGCACTTCTGCCGGATATCGATGGTGGCGTGGTTGCTCAGCACGATCCACTGCCCTTCGCCGACGCGTTCGCGGCACGCAGCAAGCACGCCGAGTCCGGAGCCGGCTTTGAGGACGATGTCGATGATGACCAGGTCGCACTCGGTGCCATGGGCCTGCAGCCACTCGACCGCCGAGGCTTCATCGACGGCGCTGCCCAACACGTCGATGGGCACGGTGTCGCCGAGCCAACCCAGGAGGTTGTCGCGGATCACCGAGCTGTCTTCGACGAGATAAGTCTTGAGCGGCGATGGAGAGCGTGCCTCTGTCGGCACGGGGTTGTCGTCAGTCATGAGCGTTCCGATCTGGGTGGGGTGTCGGTCACCGCATGCTTCCGGCCCCGACTGCTGGGCCTTCACCGGTCGAACCGGCCATGATTGCACTCAACGAAGCGCAGTCATGACAAGTCAGCGGCTGCCAAAGGGTGAAGTTGGCGCCAGCCGATCTCGGCTGGCGCCATTCGCCCTGGACGAATGCGTTGATCAGCGACGCGAACGCGTCACCCAGCTCAGCAGCGTGATCAGTGCAGCACCGGCAGCGGCGGCGATGAGCAGGGACTTCACGGGCTGGTCCTGGACATAGAGACCTGCCTGATCGGCACGGGCTGCCACCTTGTCGACCAGGGGATGAGCGCTGACACGCAGTGACTCCACCTTGCCCGACAGGCGATCAAACGCCTTGTTCGTGGCGGCCTGGGTGGTGTGCAGTGCGGAGTCCGCGCTGCGTGCAACACGGTCGGCCACGTTGGTGATGGTGGCGCCAGCGGTGCTGTTGGGCGTGGCGGAGGTGGAATTGATGGCGGGGGTACTGGACATGTCGAATCCTCGGTTGATAGTAAGTCGACCGAACCGTGTGGATCGGGGCTGTCTGCAGTGTGGACCTCATGACACGCTGGCGATGTCGGGTCATGCTGCAACCGCGCGTCAGACTGTTCTGACGCAGGACCTCACTCACCCCAGGCGCGTCCTCAGCCGATGCCCGGCCCAAAGCGCCAACAACAGCGCCGCCAACACCCCGCTCCCGGACGTCAGCGCTTCACCCATCTCTTTGCCCGAACCATCAGGCAAAGACATCCACAGCACCGCGCTGTTGTAGCCCGCGTGCAGCAGGATGCACGGCCACAGCGAGCGGGTGCGTTCGTAAAGCCAGCCCAGAAGCAGCCCGATGAACATCGCGCCGCAGAACTGGTACACGTTCAAGTGCGCGAGCCCGAAGATCGCCGCCGAATGGACGATGGCCACGGGCGGTGGATAGCGCTGCAGAAAGCCGCGCAAGATCACGCCGCGGAACAGCATTTCTTCGAGCACCGGGGCGAGCACCACCCCCATCAGCACCGAGGCGAACGAGCCATTGGCCATCTGCTCGAAGGCGTCTGCCTCCCAGGCTGATGTGGGGAACACCGCCGTCACGAGCATGTTGATCCATCCACTCAACACCAGCACCGCCGGCACCAGCATCAGCACCGGCAAGGTCACCACGCCCAGCACCACGCGAGGATCGTGGGTCGATTCGTGAAACAGCTGCCGGTAGCTGCGGCCCTGCAAGGCCAGGGCCGACGACAACAGAATGCCGTACGACAACAGCACGGCCAGCCCGACGATCTGCATGTCGGTGAGGCCGAGCACCCCGCGGAGGTCTACGCCCACAGCCATCATCAGTTGCTCGATGATGAACAGCGCTACACACAGCAGCAGTGCGCTGGTGAGGCTGGGGAAGGGGGGCTTGTCTTCCACGGTCAGTGGGTTCGGACCACGCGCAGAATTTCTTCGCCGTAGGCTTCCAGCTTTTTCGCCCCGACGCCGCTGATGGCGCCGAGCGCGTCCAGCGAATCAGGGGCCAAGCGCGCCATCTCGGCCAGCGCCGCATCGTGAAACACCACGAAGGCAGGCAGGTTGTGCTCTTTCGCCACCTCGGCCCGCCAGGCCTTGAGCGCGGCGAAGCGCACCATCCCCTCGGCGTCCAGCGGCACCGGAGGCGGCTTGTCCTTGGTGCGCGGCTCGCCCCGCGCGCCGCGGCTGCCCGAGCCGCCGCGCTTCGGTGTGTCGGTGGCCTGGCGCAGCAGCATGTGCACCTCGCCGCGCAGCACTTCGCGCGCGGTGGGGGTGAGTTCGAGCGTGTTGTATTCGCCTTCGGTGCGCAGATGGCCGAGCGCGATCAGCTGGCGCAGCACCGCCCGCCATTGGACTTCGCTCAGATCGGCACCGATGCCGAAGGTCGAGAGGTTCTGGTGCTTGTGCTGCGTGACCTTGTCGGTCGTCTTGCCGCGCAGCACGTCCATCAGGTGAACGGCGCCGAAGCGTTGTCCCCCTTGCTGGTGAAAGCGGTAGATGCAGCTCAGCGCCTTGCGGGCGGCCTCGGTGGCGTCCCAGGTGGCGGGCGGCTGCAGGCAGTTGTCGCAGTTGCCGCAGGCGCTGCTGGCCTCGCCGAAATAGCCGAGCAGCCGCACGCGGCGGCAGTCGTGTGCCTCGGCGAGTGCGAGCAGCGCTTCGAGCTTGCTCACCTGGCCGCGCTTGAATTCTTCACCGGCGGGGCTCTCGTCGATCATGCGGCGCTGGTTGACCACGTCGGCCAGGCCGTAGGTCATCCACGCATTGGCCGGCAGGCCGTCACGGCCCGCACGGCCTGTCTCCTGGTAGTAGCCTTCGATGTTCTTGGGCAAATCGAGGTGGGCCACGAAGCGCACATCGGGTTTGTCGATGCCCATGCCGAAAGCCACCGTGGCCACCATCACCACGCCTTCGCTGCGCAGGAACTTGTCCTGGTGGCGGCGGCGCACGTCGCTGTCGAGCCCGGCGTGGTAGGGCAGGGCGCTCACGCCCTCGCCGCTCAGCCAGGCTGCGGTTTCGTCGACCTTCTTGCGCGACTGGCAGTAGACGATGCCGGCATCGCCCTCGTGTTCATCGCGGATGAAGCGCAGCAGCTGCGCCCGTGCGTTGTCTTTTTCGACAATGGCGTAGCGGATGTTCGGGCGGTCGAAGCTGCTGATGAAGACCCGTGCGTCTTCGAGCTGCAGCCGCTCGATGATGTCGGCCCGCGTGAGATCGTCGGCCGTGGCCGTGAGCGCGATGCGCGGCACGCCGGGGTAGCGCTCGTGCAGCACGTTGAGCGACAGGTAATCTTCGCGGAAGTCGTGCCCCCACTGGCTCACGCAATGCGCCTCGTCGATGGCGAACAGGCTGAGCAGACCGCGCTCGTGCAGCGAATCGAGCTGCGCCAGAAAGCGTGGCGTGGTGATGCGCTCGGGTGCCGCGTACAGCATGACCAGGCGGCCGGCCATCATCTCGCGCTCGATGCGCTGCGCGTCTTCACTGGTGAGCGAGGAATTCAGGAACGAGGCGTGCACGCCCGCTTCTTCGAGCGCGCCCACCTGGTCGTGCATGAGCGCGATGAGCGGGCTGACCACGAGCGCCACGCCGCGACCGGCGCGGTGGCGGGCAATGGCCGGCACCTGGTAGCAGAGGCTCTTGCCGCCGCCGGTGGGCATGAGCACCAGCGCGTCGCCCCCCTCCACCACGTGGTCGATGATGGCTTCCTGGGCCCCGCGGAAGGCGGGGTAACCGAAAACATGCTGAAGGACGGCCAGCGGCGCTGTGTCGAGAGGTGAGGTCACAAGAAGCGGTCAGGAACCGTCGAAACGGCGCAGGCGAAACGCTGCGCGCAAAGGGGGGATGGTAAAGGAGCCGCACGCGGCCGGGAGAAATGGGCTCAGGGAGTGTGCAGATGCCGACAGCGTAGGGCGTCCCGCAGCCCGAAGGGGGCCGAAAACCGGGGACAAATGCGCGCGTGCGCGAGGGAGGTCTGCGCAGCGGGCGGCTATCGTTCTGCTTCGAGCCGGTTTCTGCTCGCTTACCCCAGGGAGCGTGGGCACCCCAGGTAGCGCGCCGGGCGATGCGGCACAATCCTGGGATGCGGCTGCGCGCCGCCCGCCTTTTTTCAAGAATCCACGCAGGAGCCGATCATGGCCTCAATCAACAAAGTCATTCTCATCGGCAACCTGGGTCGTGACCCCGAAGTGCGCTACACGCCCAACGGCGCGGCCATCTGCAACATCACCATCGCCACCTCGCGCAACTGGAAAGACAAGACCAGCGGCGACAAGATGGAGGAAACCGAATGGCACCGTGTGGTCTTCTACGACCGCCTGGCCGAAATCGCGGGTGAGTACCTGAAGAAGGGCCGTTCGGTCTACGTCGAAGGCCGCCTCAAGACCCGCAAGTGGCAAGACAAGGACGGCGCCGAAAAGTACACCACCGAAATCATCGCCGACAACATGCAGCTGCTGGGCGGCCGTGAAGGCGGCGGCGGTGGTGGCGACGAAGGCGGCGGCGGTGGCGGTTACGCCCGCAGCGGCGGTGGCGGTGAGCGCCCAGCCCGCAGCAGTGGTGGTGCCAGCGGCGGTGGTGGCGGTGACCGCGGCGGCTACAACGATGGCGGCGACCGCGGTGAAGCCCCGCAGCGCAACGAGCGTCCGGCAGCAGCACGCCCGGCCCCGAGCAAGCCCGCGCCGAAGTCGTCGACGGGCTTTGATGACATGGACGACGACATTCCGTTCTGATCTTCAGCTGGTTTTTGAAGGTTCGCAATCGAGTGCGTGCGAACCTCCTGGTTGTCGGGTTGGAGCCGACGCTGGCAGCAGCGTGCGGTGCAATGATCTGATTGATTCAGAGGCCCAGTTCGTCCAGCCACGCTTTGACTTGGCGGAATGCATCGAGCTGAGCCTGCTCAATGCTCATGTCCCCCAGCGCGGCCGAATCGCTCAGGAACTGACGAACGGTCGAAGGCCCGAAATCAGTTTCGCTCCGGAACTTGCCAGCGATATGCCTGAAGCCTGTGAGGGCCACGGGGTCGTCGAGCAGAGGGCGACAGGCTTCCGCCAGAGCGCTGGCCCCGCCGTCGAACTCGCGTGCCGAAAAGTAGATGTCATAGGCATCCTTCTGCTTGTCGCGACCGGTCAGGGCGTAGCCTTTCATCACCAGGAAAGCGGGAATGCTGGCAACGCGAAGCTCTACCGTATTGGACCGGCCGTCTGGCATCGTGCCATCGATCTGGCATTGGACGAAGGAGCGCATGGCCACACCGGCGCCATCCGCTTTCTGAACGGCAAAGTTCGCCAAAAGTACGGGGCTGTTGCGTTTGAACTTGGCTTCACGGGGCATCAGCAGGTCGACGATCACCGGTATCGAAGCGCGGTCCTTGAAAGGGACCATGCGTCGCAGCTGGAACGGCCTCATGCCCGTTTCTGTGCGCTGATAGCCAGCTGCTTCGAGAGTTTCCACAAGAGTTCTGTAGTCGCCGTCGCCCAACGCTTGCGGGTCGAGACTCAAGTCGACGTCCAGTGTGCCGACATGCGCTGGATTGGCATTGGGAAAGAGGAGCCATGGGACTGATCCTCCAATGACAACAAATCGATCCCGATAGGCCCCGAGCACCTGACCAACCTCCAGCAAAACCGACACGACGGCTTGCGTGGCAACGTCGTCGTAGTCGTTTGCAGATTTGAGTTCCATCACATGGCTCCAGTCCACAAGGGTTCAATCCTTTCAGCGCGCCAGTGCTCAGCTGCTTCGCGCCCACGTTCACCCGTGGACAGCAAGTCAAGGTAGGTCTGAATCGGCCCGGTGCCTTCAAGGAAAGGTGGGAGCGGCATGGTTTCTTGCCATAGGCCCTCATCGCTGGGCCTGTAGATGGTGATGTTCTCTCCTTTGTCGGTTGGGACGATCTCCAGTCGGCGCTTGAGCAAAGCGATGCCGACTTCGGTGGCGTAGAAAAACTCGCCGGCAATGCGCGCGTAGGGAGCTGCTCGGCGCGCTACCGAATGCGATGCCAGAAGCACACGGGAGTCACCTTGCATGGAGGGATCTGTGAACACGGCCTGAATTGCATTTTCAAGCGCAGCGCCGTGCTTCAATGTGTGGCCTCGCAAGACGAGACTTGGCGCATGCGCTCCGGCGTCTCGCCACGAGTCGAGGAGGGCCTTTGGCTGGGTGAGGCGAAATCCTTCCGTGGTCTCCGCGTGAGCCCACTCTCGTTCGATCAGCGCGCGGCGGACATTGCTGACTTGGCCGACGCTAACGCCTGCTCGCACTCCCAGTTCTGCCACCTTCCACGAGAGCTGCGGTTTGTGCAACAGCAGTTTGAGCAGCCGTGCGGACTTCGGAAAGAACAAGGAGCGTTGCTCGCGTTTGCTGGCGAAGGGGTCCCGATCCGTCCGGTCGATTTCCAGATGGAAGCGAGGGAATACGATGCGTGCGTTCCCAGCCCAATCCAGCCAGCCAACGTTGCCTTCAGCGAGCAAGGCCCGGGAGGCTGGCGAGATGAATGGCGCGATGACGAGGCCTCGCGTCAGCTCGCGCGCTTTGGCTACGTTTGGAGTGAGTTGATGCATCGCCTCGCGAACATGGCGCGGTTGGCCGGAAGACTTGCATTCGATGAGAAGACGGTGAGACTCTTCGGAGATGACGAAACTTGCCTCGCCATCATGGTTTTGATTGAGGCGTCTTGTGTTGTCGATGGCAAGTTCGGAAATCAGCTCTACCGGCGCCAAAAGGTGGCGAAGCTGGTTCGGCCATTCACTCTCTACTTCCAACGGTGTTGGTGATTTCACTCAATTGCTCCAATTCAGCACAGGTTGAATGTATTCGTTCGGATGAAAATGTTCAAGATTTCATTTGAAAGTTGAAATTCAACGGATGCTGAAAGTGAATTTTCGAGTGAAATTCGCCCGTCTCACTGCATTTATCGGAAGTGTCGATATAGTTCGAATATCGACAGGGCCGATCTTTATGCACCGTCTCATCCTCTCCTCCGAACAGCTCTCCGTGATACTTCAGACGTCTCGCAAAGCGCGAGGCTTGACCCAAGCCGATGTTGCCGGTCGACTGGGTGTGAGCCAAAACCGGTTTTCAGAGATAG
>JBEGTX010000140.1:0-14230 GCA_041179165.1 Pseudomonadota bacterium
CCGATGATGCAGCAGTACCTGCGCATCAAGGCCGATCACGCCGACACGCTGGTGTTCTACCGGATGGGCGATTTCTATGAGCTGTTTTTCGACGATGCGCGGCTGGCCAACCGGCTGCTGGACATCACGCTGACTACACGCGGCCAGAGTGGCGGTGAGCCGGTGGTGATGGCGGGCGTTCCTGTGCATTCTGTCGATGGCTACCTGGCCAAGCTCATCAAGCTGGGCCAGGCGGTGGCCATCGCCGAGCAGGTGGGCGATGTGGCGACGGCCAAGGGGCCGGTGGACCGCAAGGTGGTGCGGGTGGTGACCCCGGGCACGCTGACCGACACCGAGCTGCTGGCCGACAAGCGCGATGCGCTGCTGCTGTCGGTCGCTCAATCGACCAAGCGGGGTGTGGTGACCTATGGCCTCGCCTGGCTGGGGCTGTCGAACGGGCAGCTCGGCATCACCGAGTGCAGTGAACGCGAGTTGAACGGCTGGCTGTCGCGGCTGAATGCGGCCGAGACCTTGTGCGACCGCGAGGCCGTGCCCTCTGCACTGGCCCAGAACCGCACGGCGCTGACCCACCGCCCGTCGTGGCAGTTCGAGACGGCGCTCGGCCAACGCAAGCTGTGCGAGCAGCTGCGTGTAGCAAGCCTCAATGGCTTCAATGCCCATGAGCTGGGGACCGCGCACGCTGCTGCTGCGGCGCTGCTCAGCTATGCCGAGCACACACAAGGCCGCGCGCTCGACCACGTGCGCACACTGACAGTCGAACGCGCAAGCGACCTGCTCGACCTGCCGCCGACCACCCACCGCAACCTCGAACTCACGCAGACGCTGCGCGGTGACGACGCACCCACGCTGCTCTCGCTCATCGACACCTGCCGCACCGGCATGGGCAGCCGCGCGCTGCGCCACTGGCTCACGCACCCGCTGCGCGACCGCAGTGTGGCCACGCAGCGCCACGATGCGCTCGAAGCGCTGGCCCGCGTGCTCGACCCGTTGCGCACCGCCTTGCGCGGCGTGAGCGATGTGGAGCGCATCACGGCGCGCATCGCCTTGCGCCAGGTTCGCCCACGTGAGCTGTCGGGCCTGCGCGCCACCCTGCAAGGGCTGCCTGCCATCCGCGCCCTCGTGCCGGTGGACAAGACCGTGTTGCTCGACATGCTGGCCGAAGCGCTGAACCCGCCGCCGCACATCGCCGACCTGCTGCACAGGTCAATAGCCGACGAACCCGCGGTGCTGCTGCGCGATGGCGGCGTGATCGCGACCGGCTTCGACGAACAGCTGGATGAGCTGCGCGCCATCAGCCAGAACTGCGACGCCTTCCTGATCGACCTGGAAACCCGCGAGCGCACGCGCACCGGGATCGGCAACCTGCGTGTGCAGTACAACAAGGTGCATGGCTTCTACATCGAGGTCACGCAAGGCCAGGCGAGCAAGGTGCCGCTCGACTACCAGCGCCGCCAGACGCTGAAGAACGCCGAGCGTTTCATCACGCCCGAGCTCAAGGCCTTCGAGGACAAGGCCTTGTCGGCGCAAGACCGCTCGCTCGCCCGCGAGAAGCTGCTTTACGAGCAGGTGATCGACCAGTTGCAGGCGCACCTCGAGGTGCTGTCGGGCATGGCACGGGCGCTCGCCAGCCTCGATGCGCTGGGCGCGCTGGCCGAACGTGCCGCCACACTCGGCTGGTGCCGTCCGCAGTTCGTGCGCGAGCCCTGCATCCACATCGAGGGCGGCCGGCATCCGGTGGTGGAAGCGCGGTTGCTGGAGACGGGCGCCGGCAACTTCATGGCCAATGACTGCCGGCTGGACGTCACGCGCAAGATGCTCGTGATCACCGGCCCGAACATGGGTGGCAAGAGCACGTTCATGCGACAGGTGGCGCTCATCGCACTGCTGGCGGCCATCGGCTCTTTCGTGCCGGCCACGGCCTGCCGGCTCGGGCCCATGGACGCCATCCACACCCGCATCGGCGCGGCAGACGACCTCGCCAATGCGCAGTCGACCTTCATGGTCGAGATGACCGAGGCCGCGGCCATCATTCACAGTGCGACCGAGCACTCGCTGGTGCTGATGGACGAGATCGGGCGCGGCACCTCCACCTTCGACGGGCTGGCTCTCGCCGGGGCCATCGCCACCCACCTGCATGAGCGCAACAAGGCCTTCACGCTGTTTGCGACCCACTACTTCGAGCTGACCGAGTTCCCGGTCAAGCACCCGCAGGCGGTGAACGTGCATGTGTCGGCGGCCGAGAGCGGTGACGACATCGTGTTCCTGCACGACATCCAGCCCGGCCCTGCGAGCAAGAGCTACGGCGTGCAGGTGGCTCGCCTGGCCGGCATGCCGCAGGTGCTGGTGCGCCAGGCGCACGCCACGCTCGATGCGCTCGAGACACACAAGCAGGCCGCGCAGGCTCAGATCGACCTGTTTGCGGCGGCAAAACCCGCGCCTGCGGCAGAGCCTTCTGCCACCGACCGTGCACTCGCGGGCATCAACCCCGATATGCTGTCACCCAAAGAGGCGCTCGACGCCTTGTACAAACTCAAATCACTCCACGACGCCCAGCCATGACCTACTGCATCGGAATCAAGCTCGACGCCGGCCTGGTGTTCCTGTCCGACTCGCGCACCAACGCGGGCCTCGACCAGATCAGCACCTTCCGCAAGATGATGGTCTACGAACGCACCGACGACCGCTTCATGGTGCTGCTGTCTGCCGGCAACCTGTCGATCTCGCAGTCGGTGCGCGAGATCCTGCAGGTCGAGAAGATCGACAACGGCGACGACAAGGGCACGACCATCTGGAACGCCACCAGCATGTTCGATGCAGTGCGCATCCTCGGTGCTGCGGTGCGCCGCATCCACGACCAGGACGCCAAGGCGCTCCACCAGGCAGGGGTCGATTTCAACGCCTCGATGATCTTCGGCGGGCAGATCAAGGGCGAGCCGATGCGCTTGTTTCTCATGTATTCCGCCGGCAACTTCATCGAGGCCACAGCCGAAACCTGCTTCTTCCAGGTGGGTGAGTCGAAGTACGGCAAGCCGGTACTCGACCGCATGATCACACCGGCCACCCCGCTCGCCGAGGCGGCCAAGTGCGCGCTGGTGTCGATGGACTCCACGCTCAAATCCAACCTGTCGGTGGGCTTGCCGCTCGACTTGCTGGTGTACGAGGTCGACAAGCTGCAATCCGAAAAGATCGTCTGCATCGATGAACAGAACCCCTACTTCGCCATGATCCGGGGCGCCTGGGGCAAGAAGCTGCGCCAGGTGTTCGAGTCGATTGACGACCCGGCCTGGGACGGCGCCGAGGCCGACTTCCCGCTGCTGGTGAAGCCCACGCGCTACGAGCCGATGCGAAAGATCCACCACTCGGGCGAAAAGATCATCTGATGGCAGCGAAGGGCTCGCGCGGCACGCTGATCTTTTCGCATGCCAACAGTTTTCCGGCTGGCACCTACCGGGTGCTGTTCGAAACCTGGCGTGCCGCCGGCTTCACCGTGCATGCCATCGAGAAGTACGGCCACGACCCTGCGTACCCGGTGACCCACCACTGGCCGCGCCTGCGCGACCAACTGGTTGACTTCATCGAGACCCACAGCAGCGAGCCGGTGTGGCTGGTCGGCCACTCGCTGGGCGGCTACCTGAGCGTGCTCACCGCCGCCCGCCGCCCCGAGCTGGCGCGCGGCATCGTGCTGCTCGACTCGCCCATCATCGGCGGGCTCATCGCCCCCGCCCTGCAGCTCGCCCGCAGCACGGGCTTCGGCGGCAACTTCCTGCCGTCCAACGTGTCCAAGGGCCGGCGTCACCACTGGCCCGATGCCGATGCCGCGTTCGAGCACTTCGCCGCGAAACCAGCCTTTGCCCGCTGGCACCCGCAGGTTCTCAAAGACTACATCGCCTGCGGCATCGAGCCCTCTACGCCGCCGCTGGACGCCGGCCACACGCTGAGCTTCCGGCGCGAGATCGAGACCGACATCTACAACACGCTGCCACTCGAAGTGCCCCGCTTCCTGCGCAGCCACCCGCTGCAATGCCCGGTGGCGTTCATCGGTGGCAAGGCGTCGTCCGAGGTGCGCAAGGTGGGGCTGGGCGCCACCGAGTCCTTGATCCAAGGGCGGCTGACCTGGGTCGAAGGCACCCACCTGTACCCCTTCGAACACCCCGATGTGACGGCGGTCGAGGTGGTGCGCTGGCTGTCGGTTTTTGCAGCCGAGACGGCTGCAAGTGCCCCTGTCAACAACCCGGCCAACAACAACAGCAACACCAACGCCGCCTGAGGGGCGCCGCACCCGCCTATAATCGCGCTTTACCACCCTAGCATTTGCACAGGCGATGCTGAACGCAATGACCAAGTTCGTCTTTGTCACCGGCGGTGTGGTGTCCTCGCTGGGCAAGGGCATCGCGGCTGCATCACTCGCGGCGATCCTTGAATCCCGCGGCCTGAAGGTCACCCTCCTCAAGCTCGACCCCTATCTCAACGTGGATCCGGGCACGATGTCGCCCTTCCAGCACGGCGAGGTCTTCGTGACCGACGACGGTGCTGAGACCGACCTCGACCTCGGCCACTATGAGCGTTTCATCACCACGCGGATGAAAAAGCCCAACAATTTCACGACGGGCCAGATCTACAAGAGCGTCCTCGAGAAAGAACGCCGCGGCGACTACCTCGGCAAGACGGTGCAGGTCATCCCGCACGTCACCAACGAAATCCAGGACTTCATCAAGCGCGGCGCCGGCATCGGCACCGACAACACGGTGGATGTGGCGATCGTCGAAGTCGGCGGCACAGTGGGCGACATCGAGAGCCTGCCTTTCCTGGAAGCCGCGCGCCAGATGAGCCTGCGCATGGGCCCCAACAACACGGCCTTCGTGCACCTCACCTACGTGCCGTGGATTGCCGCGGCCGGCGAGCTGAAGACCAAGCCCACCCAGCACACCGCCCAGAAGCTGCGCGAAATCGGCATCCAGGCCGACGTGCTGCTGTGCCGTGCCGACCGCCGCATCCCGGACGAAGAGCGCAGCAAGATCTCGCTCTTCACCAACGTGCCCGAGTGGGGTGTCATCTCCATGTGGGACGTGGACACCATCTACAAGGTGCCCCGCATGCTGCACGAGCAAGGCCTTGACGGCCTCATCTGCGACAAGCTGCGCATCAACACGCCGCCCGCCAACCTCAAGCGCTGGGATGCCCTGGTGCACGAGGTCGAAAACCCGGCCCGCCGCGTGAGCATCGCCATGTGCGGCAAGTACACCGATCTGAGCGACTCGTACAAGTCGCTCAACGAGGCACTGCGCCACGCCGGCATTCACAACCATGCCAAGGTCGACATCGAGTACGTCGACTCCGAGTCGCTCACGCCCGACAACATCGGCCAGCTCGGCCGCTTCGACGGCATCCTGGTGCCCGGCGGTTTCGGCAAGCGCGGTGTCGAGGGCAAGATCCTCGCGGCCCAGTTTGCCCGCGAGCACCAGCTGCCCTACCTGGGCATCTGCCTGGGCATGCAGGTCGCCACCATCGAGTACGCGCGCCACAAGGCGGGCCTGCCCGGCGCCAACAGCACCGAGTTCGAGCCCGATGCCGCGCACCCGGTCATCGCCCTGATCGACGAATGGCAAGACGCCGACGGCTCCATCCAGAAGCGCAATGCGCAGTCCGACCTCGGCGGCACCATGCGCCTGGGCGCGCAAAGCTCCGACGTGAAGCCCGGCACACTGGCCCACCAGATCTACGGCGACGTGGTCACCGAGCGCCACCGCCACCGCTACGAAGCCAACGTCAACTACCTCGACCAGCTCTCGGAAGCCGGCCTCGTGATCTCCGCGCTCACCCAGCGCGAAAAGCTCACCGAGATCGTCGAACTGCCGCGCACCGTGCACCCCTGGTACATGGGCGTTCAGTTTCATCCCGAGTTCAAGTCGACCCCGTGGGACGGCCATCCACTGTTCAAGTCGTACGTGGAAGCCGCCCTCACCCACCAGGACGCCCGCGCGGCGAAGGAGGCGGCATGAAGCTCTGCGGATTCGACGTCGGTCTGGACCACCCGTTTTTCCTGATTGCCGGCCCCTGCGTGGTCGAGTCTGAGCAGCTGCAGATCGATGTGGCCGGGCACCTGAAAGAGATCACGGCGAGCCTCGGCATCCCGTTCATCTTCAAGAGCAGCTACGACAAGGCCAACCGCTCGGCCGGCCACACCTTCCGCGGCCCGGGCCGTGAAAAGGGCCTGGAGATCCTGGCCAAGGTGAAGCGCGAGCTCAACGTGCCGCTGCTCACCGACGTGCACACCGAAGAAGACGTGCCGCTCGTGGCGTCGGTCGTCGACGTGCTGCAGACGCCCGCTTTCCTGTGCCGCCAGACCGATTTCATCCGCGCTGTCGCCCAGAGCGGCAAGCCGGTGAACATCAAGAAGGGCCAATTCCTGGCTCCCGGCGACATGAAGAACGTCATCGACAAGGCCCGTGCCGCTGCGCGCGAAAAAGGCCTGCCCGAAGACAGCTTCATGGCCTGCGAACGCGGCGTGAGCTTCGGCTACAACAATCTGGTGAGCGACATGCGCTCGCTGGCCATCATGCGTGACACGGGCGCCCCGGTGGTGTTCGACGCCACGCACTCGGTGCAGTTGCCCGGCGGGCAGGGCACGAGCTCCGGCGGCCAGCGCGAGTTCGTGCCGGTGCTGGCGCGTGCGGCGGTGGCGGTCGGTGTGGCCGGCCTCTTCATGGAAACCCACCCCGACCCGGCCAACGCGATGAGCGACGGCCCGAACGCCGTGCCCCTGAAACACATGCGCGCCCTGCTCGAGCAGCTGCTTTCGCTCGACCGCGTGGTGAAGCAGCAGCCGCTGCTCGAAAACGATTTCTCCTGCTGACCTGAAGGCCAGCCAGAGACCCGATCAAAAACAAAGCTGAGGAAGATGGAATGAGTGCGATTGTTGACATTGTCGGTCGGGAGATTCTCGACAGCCGCGGCAACCCCACCGTCGAATGCGACGTGTTGCTCGAGTCCGGCGTGATGGGCCGTGCGGCCGTGCCGTCGGGCGCGTCCACCGGTTCGCGTGAAGCCATCGAACTGCGTGACGGCGACAAGTCGCGCTACCTCGGCAAGGGCGTGCTCCGCGCCGTCGAGCACGTGAACACCGAAATCAGCGAAGCCGTGCTCGGCCTCGACGCGTCGGAACAGGCCTTCCTCGACCGCACGCTGATCGACCTCGACGGCACCGAAAACAAGGGACGCCTCGGCGCCAACGCCACGCTCGCCGTGAGCATGGCCGTGGCCCGCGCGGCCGCAGAAGAAAGCGGCCTGCCGCTGTACCGATACTTCGGTGGCTCCGGCGCCATGCAGATGCCTGTGCCGATGATGAACGTCATCAACGGCGGCGCACACGCCAACAACTCGCTCGACCTGCAAGAGCTGATGATCATCCCCGTGGGCGCACCGAGCTTCCGTGAAGCCATGCGCTACGGTGCCGAGGTCTTCCACGCCCTCAAGAAAATCATCCACGACAAGGGCATGAGCACGGCCGTCGGCGACGAAGGCGGCTTTGCCCCGAGCATCGCCAGCCACGAAGCCGCCATCCAGCTGATCCTCGAAGCCATCGACAAGGCCGGCTACACCGCGGGCGAGCAAGTCGCCATCGGCCTCGACTGCGCGGCCAGCGAGTTCTACAAGGACGGCAAGTACGTGCTGAGCGGCGAAGGCCTGAGCCTGTCGGCCCCCGAGTGGACCGACATCCTCGCGACCTGGGTCGACAAGTACCCCATCATCAGCATCGAAGACGGCATGCACGAAGGCGACTGGGACGGCTGGAAGCACCTGACCGAACGCCTGGGCCACAAGGTTCAGCTGGTGGGCGACGACCTCTTCGTCACCAACACCCGCATCCTGAAAGAAGGCATCGAGAAGCGCATCGCCAACTCGATCCTCATCAAGATCAACCAGATCGGCACGCTGACCGAAACCTTCGCCGCCATCGAGCTGGCCAAGCGCCACAACTACACGGCCGTGATCAGCCACCGTTCGGGCGAGACCGAAGACTCCACCATCGCCGACATCGCGGTGGGCACCAATGCGGGCCAGATCAAGACCGGCTCCATGAGCCGCAGCGACCGCATGGCCAAGTACAACCAGCTGCTTCGCATCGAAGAAGACCTGGGTGATGTGGCCACCTACCCTGGCCGCACGGCGTTCTACAACCTGCGCTGATCGTCGCAGGCCCCGCAGTACCCGCCTCAGTACCCGCTTCGCACCATGCGCCTCGTCACCCTCGCACTGCTGGCCCTGCTGGCCCTCGTGCATGCCGAACTCTGGTTCGGTAAGGGCGGCGTGCCGCGTGTGCTGGAGCTGCAGGCCAAGCTCGACGTTCAAAAGACCGAGAACCAGGCGGCAGCGGCTCGCAACGAGCAGCTGAGCGCCGAGGTACGCGACTTCAAGGAAGGCCTGGAAATGGTCGAAGAGAAGGCGCGCTCCGAACTCGGCATGGTCAAGCCTGACGAAATCTTCGTCCAGGTGGCGCCGCCCAAACCCTGATCCATCGCCCGGATGGAATCCCTGCTGCAGACAGTGCAGCCGCTCCTCGCGACGGCCTTCACCCTGTGGGGCTCGCCGGTCAGCTGGGCCGAGGTGATCGCCTCGGTGTGCGGCCTGGCCATGGTGGGCTTCAACATGCGCGTGAACCCCATCGCCTGGCCGCTGGCCATCGTCAGCTCCCTGCTCTACCTCCTGGTGTTCTGGAACAGCAAGCTCTACGGCGAGGGCAGCCTGCAGATCGTCTTCATCGTGCTGGCCGCCTGGGGCTGGTGGCAGTGGCTGCGCGGACGAGGTGACAGCGGCGCCGAGTTGCGCGTGCGCCCCATCGGCCCTCTCGGCCGCACACTCAGCCTGCTGGCGCTTGCACTCGGCTGGCCTGCCATCGCGTGGATTCTCATCCATTACAGCGACTCCACCGTGCCCTGGTGGGACGCCTTTCCCACGGCCGCCAGCCTCATCGGCCAATGGCTGCTGGGGCGCAAGCACCTCGAGAACTGGCCCGTGTGGGTGGTCGTGAACGTGGTCAGCGTGGCCTTGTTCGCCTACAAGGGGCTGTGGCTCGTCACCTTGCTGTATGTGGTCTTCGTCGGCCTGTCGTTCGCCGGCTGGCGCAGCTGGTCGCGTCTGGCCGCTGCCCGCGTCTGAAGCCCGCCATGGCGCAGGTGGTGGCCCTGTTGGGGGCAGAGAGCACCGGCAAGACCACGCTCGCCGCCGAGATCGGCCAGGCCCTGCGGGCTGAAGGTCACGATGTGGCCGTGGTGCCCGAGTTCCTGCGCGAGTTCTGCGACCAACACGGCCGCACGCCGCGTGTCGATGAACAGGCAGGCATCGCGGCCGAACAATCACGGCGCATCCAAGAGGCCGCCGCGTCGCACGCCCTCGTCATCGCCGACACGAGCGCGTTGATGATCGCCGTCTACAGCGACTGGGTGTTCGGCGACCCGTCGCTCTACGACAGCGCTCTGCTCACCCACGCCACGTACGACCTCACGCTGCTCACCGCGCTCGATCTGCCCTGGCAGGCCGACGGCCTGATGCGCGACGGACCGCAGGTGCGCGAGCCGGTGGACCAGCGCGTGCGCGCCGCACTGGCACGAGGTGGGCTGGGCTACTCGGTGGTGGGCGGCACGGGCGTCGCGCGCCTGAACGTTGCCCTCGCCGCAGTGAGGCACCTGCTGGGCCGCGCCTCGGTCGATGACGACGCTGCGCGCAACCCGCGCTGGCAGTGGCAATGCGACCGCTGCAGCGATGGCGACTGCGAACGGCACCTCTTCAAGTTGAACTGAAGCTGCGGGGCAAAGTGGTGGGCCGGCCACCCCACCACCGGCACACCATGCGAAACGCAAACAATCCATGGATGTTTCATGCACCTGCGGCCGCCCAAACACTCCGTCTCATGCCGGCGCAGGTCGGCACCCACTCCATGCAGGCCATGCCGCTGTGTACAGCGCTCGGTCGTGCGCAGTGTGGGTACCGACCTTCGGTATGACTGGGTTGGGTGTGCGAGCGCCGGGAGGGACGTCCCTCAGGTAGAGTGTGTCATCCCCTCATGATTCCGAAGGAACACACCATGGCCAGCAACAACCCCAACAATGCCAAGAAGATCGACGTGAAAAAACTGGCCTCCGACAGCGGCGTGGCCGTCGAAGCCTATGACACCTACGACACCGACGAAGAGACGCTGGCAGCGGCGCACCGCTTTGCCGTGAGCATCATCGAGCGCGTGGCCAGCATCACCGACAACCAGCCGGGCAAGACGATCGATGCGGCTGGGCTGCGTGCGTTGGCTGCGTCACTCAAACCCTGAATTTTTTGTTCGCTGAGCCGCACACGCTTCTGAAGAGACAGTGTGCCGCTCAGCCGCCCGCGCGTTTGATGACCCACGTGGGGTGCAGCTTCTTGAGCAAGGTCAGCACCTGCTCGATGTGATCGCCTTGCACTTCGATGACACCGTCCTTGAGGGTGCCGCCTGAGCCACACGCTGCTTTGAGTGTCTTGCCGAGAGCGGTGAGGCCTGGCAGATCGAGCGGAGCCCCCTTCACCAGCGTGACGCCTTTGCCTTTGCGGCCTTTGGTTTCTCGCGAGACGCGGATGACGCCGTCTGTCGGTGGGAGCTTGGCCTGCTTGCAGGTGCAGCTGGGCATGGGGTGGTTGCAGCTGGGGCAGATGCGCCCGCCGTTGTCGGTCGAGTAGACCAAGGTGCTGTTGGACTTGTTCATGCCTCGGCTTAGTGCAGGCTGCCAAACAAACGGTGCAGGAGTTCGCCCGCCCAATCGGGCAGCGCATCCGCAAAGTCTTCCGTTTTCGAAAACTCATCGCCGTCGATGACGGCGCCGTGCTCCACGGTGCCGGTGCCGCGCACCCACAGGCACAGCCAGCCTCTTGCGGCGGCGTCCCATTCGAGGGCCACTGCGCCGTCGGCCTCTGCGCGCACATCAGGCGGCGGGCCCAGTGGCAGGGTGAGGGCCAGCAGGCGCTCGGCTTCGATGAGAGCCAACTCGGTTGGCAGTTCCCAGCCACGTGTGCCGGCGAGTTCGCGGGCTTCTTGAAGGGCTTCGTTCAGCAAGGGGGACATTGAAACCTCGATGGCCATGGCAATCTCCTCAGGCGATGGTGTCGACCACGCCGCCGTCCACGCGCAGTGCCGCGCCGGTGGTGGCCGAGGCCTGTGGCGAGCAGACGTAGACCACCATGTTGGCGACCTCCTCGACCGTCGCCATGCGCTGGATGATGGAGCTCGCGCGCTGGCGCTTCACGAAGGCGGTGCCCACCTCCTCCACCGTCTTGCCTGTCTTCTCGGCGCCGGCACGCAGCATGGCCTCGACACCATCGGACATGGTGGGCCCGGGCAGCACGGCATTGACCGTGACGCCTGTGCCGGCCAGGCGCTTGGCAAGGCCGCGTGACAGGGACAACAGCGCCGTCTTGGTGAAACCGTAGTGAATCATGTCGGCCGGGATGTTGAGGCCCGACTCCGACGAGATGAAGACGATGCGACCTTTGCTGCGGCGGGCCATGCCCTCGGCCAGCCCGCGTGACAGGCGCACGGCCGACATCACGTTGACGTCGAAGAACTGCGTCCACAGCGCATCGTCGATGTCGAAGAAATCGCGCGGGCCGTAGATACCGACGTTGTTGACCAGAATGTCGGCGTCGGGCTCGGCTTGCAGCAGCGTGTTGCAGCCTTCGGCCGTGCCGAGGTCGCAGGGCACGCCGCGCACCATCGCACCGGGAACGGCCTGCTGCAAGGCGGCCACGGCCTGGTCCACCGCCTTGGCGGTGCGGCCGTTCAGCACCACGCTCGCGCCCGCTGCGGCCAAGCCTTGGGCAATGGCAAAGCCGATGCCGCCGGTGGAGCCGGACACCACGGCACGCTGGCCGGTCAGATCGATCTTCATGGGGAACTCCTTGGCGCGCCGACGCGGCCCATCAGGTCATGGTGCCGGCCATCACGACCACGACGATCACGACACCGATCACGAGGTTGATGCTGACCCAGCCGCGGATCTTGTCCATCGTGGCACCGCCGAGCGGCCAGTCTTGGGCGGCCACGGCGCGCTGCAGCCGCTTGTAGAGCGCGAAGCGGATGTGGCAGAACAGCAGCATCATCACCACGCCGAGCACGGCCATGATGAGCCATTCGAGCGGCATGTTGAAAGGGGCACCCGTCTGCTTGGTGGCGGCCGCCGTGCGACCCACCATGGCGCCGCCGGTCACGAGCAGCAGCACGGCCGCCACGGCCACCGCGTTGAAGAAGCGGCCCAGTGCCACGGCCATCATGGGCAGACGCTGAGGAGGCGCCAGCGTGTGGGCGGCATGGCGCAGGCAGAAGAGCGTGAAGAACATGCCGCCCAGCCACACGATCAGCGACAGCAGGTGAAGGGTCTTGAGGGCAACGTACAGCATGAAGGGCTCCGGAAAGAATCGAACAACGGCTTGTCGAACAAGGTCTGAGCGAACAAGGTCTCAGCGAACATGAACCGGATCGGATGGACCCCGGAGGCTACGCCAGCGCGTGGCCGACCGCGCTTGTCAATGGAGCGCCGTCGCGGACCGCGTCTGTCAATTCAACGAAGACGACCCAGGCGGTTGATCCCGAGCGGGAATGAACAGCTCCACCGCATCGACCGCGTCGAAATGGTATTTGGAGCCGCAGAAGTCGCAGCCGATCTCGACCTTGCCCTGCTCTTCGATGATGCCGTCGACCTCGTCCTGGCCCAGGCTCTGCAGCATGGAGCCCACCCGCTCGCGCGAGCACGTGCAGGCGAAACGCGGCTGCAGCGGCTCGTAGCGCACGATGGGCTCTTCCCAGAAGAGGCGGCGCAACACGGTGTCGGCATCGAGTGAAAGCAGCTCTTCGCTGGTGAGCGTGGCAGCAAGATGGGCGATGCGGTTGTAGGCTTCGCTCAAGCCGATCTCGTCTTCGTTCTGGCGCTGTCCGGCGAGGTTGCCCACGCCTTCCATAGGCAGGCGCTGGATGAGCAGGCCGGCAGCGATGCTGTCGTTGGCCGCGAGGATGAGCTTGGTGTCGAGTTGCTCCGACTGCAGCATGTAGTGCTCGAGCACCTCGCTCACGTTCTGCAGCGGCTCGCGCTGATCGCCATGCAGCGACACCACACCCTGGTACGGCGCCTGGCCGGGCAGGCGGCCCTGCGGGTCGAGCGTGATGGCGCAGCGGCCCTTGCCTTCCACATTGACCTGGGCTTCGAGGCGCGCGCCGTCAGGCACGTCGCCCACCACCTTGGCGGTCACGCGGAACGCGAGGTCTGGCTGCACCTCGGCCACGGCGAGCTTGACCGGGCCGTCGCCGAACACCTGCAGCACCAGCGCGCCGTTGAAGTTGATGTTCGCCTGCATCAGCACGCCGGCCGCGGCCATCTCACCCAGCAGCTCGCGCACCGGCAGCGGAAACTCGTCAGACGCTGTTTCTCGGCGGCGCAGCACCTCCTGCCAGCTGTCTGTCAGGCGCACGAGCATGCCGCGCACCGGCAGGCCGTCGAACAGGAATTTGTGGAGTTCACTCATCAGGGCATTCAACCGATCTTCTTCAAATCCGCCTTGAAGCGGCGGGCATTCAACACATAGTGGGCGGAGCCGCGGCGAAAGGCCTCGATCTGTTCGGGCGAGAGCTGCTTGACCACGCGCGCAGGCGAGCCGAGGATCATCGAGCCGTCGGGGAACTCCTTGCCTTCGGTCACCAGAGCTCCGGCACCGACCAGACAATTCTTGCCGATCTTCGCTCCGTTGAGCACCACGGCCTGGATGCCGATGAGCGAGCCGTCACCCACGGTGCAGCCATGCAACATCACCTGGTGGCCCACTGTCACGTCTTCGCCGATGACCAGGGGAAAGCCGTGGTCGGCATGCAGCACCGCCCCGTCTTGCACGTTGGACCCGCGCCCGATGCTCAAGCGCTCGGTGTCACCCCGCAGGATGGCGCCGAACCACACGCTCGCGTCATCCGCCAGCGTGACCGCGCCGATCACCTGGGCGCTGTCGGCCACCCAGGCGCTGGGCGAAATGTCTGGGGTGGCTTCGCCGAGTGAATAGATGGCCATGGGGGATTGTCTCCGTTAAGGGGCGCTTGCGACCGGGTGGATCCAGGCAAATGGGGGCACCGAAGCCACAATTCTAGGGAGGAAGCCGCCAGCCCGTGTCGCCGACGCGATGAGGATTCCGCCCAAGGGGGCACGCCTCAGTCCGCGTGGGGATGCTGTTC
>JBEGTX010000141.1:0-7385 GCA_041179165.1 Pseudomonadota bacterium
AAGTGCCGCTCGACGTGCCCAGCCAGGTCTGCATCACGCGCGACAACACGCAGCTGCAGGTCGACGGCATCATCTACTTCCAGATCACCGACCCGATGCGCGCGAGCTACGGCTCCAGCAATTACATCTTCGCCATCACCCAGCTCGCGCAAACGCTGCTGCGCTCGGTCATCGGCAAGATGGAACTCGACAAGACCTTCGAGGAGCGCGACTCCATCAACGCGGCCGTGGTCAACGCGCTGGACGAGGCTGCCTCCAACTGGGGCGTGAAGGTGCTGCGCTATGAAATCAAGGACCTGACACCGCCAGCAGAAATCCTGCGCTCGATGCAGGCCCAGATCACTGCCGAACGCGAGAAGCGCGCGCTGATCGCTGCGTCCGAAGGCCGCAAGCAAGAGCAGATCAACATCGCAACAGGCGAACGCGAGGCCTTCATCGCCCGCTCGGAAGGCCAGCGCCAAGCCGAGATCAACAAGGCCCAGGGTGAAGCCTCGGCGATCGTGGCAGTGGCCGAAGCCAATGCCGACGCCATCCGCAAGGTGGCCGACGCCATCCGCCAACCTGGCGGCATGGAAGCCGTCAACCTGAAGATCGCCGAGAAGGCCGTGGAAGCCTATGCCCAGCTCGCACAGAAGAACAACACGATGATCGTGCCGGGCAACATGACCGAAGTGTCGGCCCTCATCGGCACGGCCATGACGCTGATGAAGGCCCGCACCCCTTGAGCGCCGCGGCGCTCAACGTGCTGGGCACCGAACTGATCGCTTGCTCGTACGACCCGCTCACCGGCTTTCTGCGTGACGGCTGCTGCCACACGCACCAGCATGACCTCGGCACTCACGTGCTCTGCGCCAAGGTCACGGCCGATTTTCTGGCGTACTCGCTGAGGCAAGGCAACGACCTCAGCACCCCGCAGCCTGAATACCGGTTTCGGGGTTTGCGCCCAGGAGATCGGTGGTGTCTGTGCGTGCTGCGCTGGAAGGAAGCCTTGGAGGCCGGCGTTGCACCACCCGTCGTTTTGCTCAGCACCCACGCGCACGCGCTTGAATTTGTGTCGCTTGAGACACTCAAGCGCCATGCAGTGCCTCAAGTAGGCTAAACTCGCGGGCTGTTGGAGAGGTGGATGAGCGGTTTAAGTCGCACGCCTGGAAAGCGTGTGGGGGCTAATAACCCCCCGCGGGTTCGAATCCCGCCCTCTCCGCCAAAACGAACAAGCCCTTGATGAGTTTTCATCAAGGGCTTTTTTCTTGGGATGCCGCGGCTTGAACTGTTGGAGCGCCAGGCGAGGCGCCCCTGGGCTTACATCGGCTTGAGAGCCCGCACCTCGGCCACCAGCGTCTCCACGGCGTTGTCGTGCGCTTCATGGCGCTCGAGCCATGGCAGAAAGGTCTCCAGCGACAGCTGCGCGGTGATCGGGGCGAGGTCGCCTGGAAGCTGGGACACCAGCGCCTCGACGGCCGGGCCGAACTGCTCCCAGCATGCGGTGATGTGCTCTTGCATCAGCTCACGCGCGGCGTGGACGAGGTCGAGGTAGGGTCCGACTTCGGGTGGCTCGTTGCCGTCGTCATCGTACGTGACGCCCACCGCTTCCATCGCCTGATCGTAGGTGGGGCCGTGGTAGACGCGCGCCGCGTTCTCCGCCTCCACCGCGGCATCGGCCTCGGCGTCGAAGCCCGGAATTCCTTCGTACGCATCCCAATTGAAGGTGGCGGGGTCAGGGTTCAGCATGTCCTTGAAGATGGCGGCATTTTCGGCACGCTGCTCCGGGGTCACTTCGGGTGGAGGTGCCGACAGCATGGCGGCTGTAGCGCGCCAGAAACCCAGGTCACCGATGGCATGGGCGTAGAGGTACACGTGTTCGAACGAGGTGCGGTCCATGGGGCGCCTCTTCACTGAATCACGGCGCCAGCCAGCGCCGCGGCGCCGCCCAGCATCAACGGCATGGGGATGCCACGGCCCGCGACGTTGACAAGCGCCTGGATGGCGATCGGACGCAACACGCTGAACATCGCGCGCAAGATGGCACCGATCACTTTGCCGGTGATCTGGGCCGAGCTGGTGATGACGACGCTGGCCCAACCCGCTGCCTGGCGGATCCATTGCATCAGCTCGGCGCTTTTCTCGGCAAGGAGGATCAGTCCAGAGGCCATGGCGGCGCTGAAGAGGTCGATGCAGGTCATCGCGCTGATGGCAAGCAGGCCGGCGTCTCGCAAAAGAGAGCTGAACATCTTCATGAGGATGCTCAGACCCTGTGCGGCGCCCTTGGTCATCCAGCCCGGACTGTCGGAACTGCGCAGCAGCCAGCGGGCCAGCACAGCGTTGTCGTGGTCGACCTGCATGGAGAATCGCCGCACGGCGTCCCAGCTGTACCCGGGATCGCCGACGCTGTTCACATACTGCATCATGTCGTGGTTTGCGACACTCAGCAGCTGTCCGGTGGGCGACCGCAGCGTCAGGTTGTTTTCATCGGTGGGCGCGCCGTTGACGTGTCCATACGGAAACGGTCCGACCATGGTCACCGGGTCGAGGTCGTGTGCCACACGAAGGATGTTGCGCTTGCCGAGTGCGGCCTCGATGGCATGCTCAGCGCCCAGCGCGCCCACGCGTGGCGAGCCGAAGGTGTAGAGCTTGACATCTTTGCCGGAGCCCGCGAAGTGCGCAGCCACCAGGGTGGCCACGGCGCCGCCCAAGCTGTGGCCGATGCAGTGCACCACGTCAGCGTTCATCACCGTCGAGTTGTCGCGGGCGAGGCCAATCTTCACACTGTCGAAGGTGTTGCGAAAACCCTTGTGTACGGGGCCGATGCCCGGCATCAGGGTCATGGCCGCACGCGCGTCGGTGAAGAGGTCGGCCTTGCTGTGTTCAGCCCGCGTGCCGCGCGTGGCGATCACCACATGGCGCCGGCCTGAACGGCTGAAGCTGAGCACGTAGCCGAAGCCGGTTGACACCCCGGACGTGCTGCCGGCGAACACGCGCTCAAGGTTGGCACCGGCCAGCCCGGTGCCGCCGAGTGAGGTATTGATGCCGCCCGCCTTCGTCGAGGCGCCGACACCATCGCCCATGACCATTCTGTTCACGTTCGCATGCGATTCCATCCCGATGGTGGGCTTGGCGGAAATCCAGTCTTTGAGCGTGAAATACGAGTTGTGCGCGATGTACGCAGCTTCTTGAGGGGACAGAAATTCGTGGTTGGACATCGTTGGCGCCGCGGTGTGCCGCGGTCTCCCTGGGGTTGATCAAAAAGAGGTCGGAGGGTTTGTCAAGGCCGCGTCAAAGCGCCGGGCCGAGGTCGAGCGACCAGACGAACGCGCGCGCGGGGGCTTCGCGCTCGTCGGAGGTTTCGAGCCACAGGCGACTGCCGACCATGCCCCAGCCGCGTACGCCGCCGTCATCAAGGCCGAGCTTCACGATCTCGAGGCCATCGGGATGTTTCGGTGAGAACAGCACGAGGTGGTCAAAATGGTTGACGTAGCGCTGCGGGCCGATGCGCTCTTGTTCAGAGGAGTAGCGCACGAGCACGGCATCCGCACGCACCTGCAGGCTCGAGACGAAACGCAGCGGCAAGCCGCGCCACCAGTCGGGCGAGATCCGGCCCAACGAGCGCACGCGATCGGTCGCGATGTTGTAGAGGAACACGCCGTCGCGTGGAATCGGGTCGTGATACTTCAGGTGAAAAAACACGCGCCCGGCTGGCAGCGGAACCACCCCGCGCGAGGACCACATCGACCACTTGGCCTGGTTCGGATCGAAGGTGGCTGCGCGGGGCTTGCCGAATCGGTCGCCGTTGATTTCCCAAAATTCTGTGTGCAGATCAGCGCCGTAGGTGTTGACCAGTGCCACGGCAGGGAAGCTGCCGGAGGCCTCGATGATGAACGCCTCGCCGGGGGGGGGTTGCTCTTGCGGCCCCTTGGCGATCTTGCCGCCGGGCGGCGGTGCATCGATGCCGGCATTGCGGACCACCAGGTGCGGCGGCACAGGCGGTGTGGAAACGGTCGGGAATGTCGACTCGCGCTTCAACGCACCGCCCACCTCGGGCCGCACGGTGGTGGTGTACTTGCTCTTGAACAGACCAAACAACATGATGGACTTCCCGCCTTCGTTGGATTGCGCCGGGCCGCAGCCGCCGAGAATGCCGGCGAACACGGCCACACCGAGCCATTCGACCACACGGCGGGCCACAGGCAGAGCGCGGGCAAGGGAAGGATCTCGGAAGGCAGTCATCGGGCTTGAGTCAGAGTCGGCGACGAGTCCGCATTGTGACGTCGTCGGGCGCGGCAGAACCCCTCGCAATCGGGGGTTCCAGACCAAAGTCATGTACCTGTTTCACCTCGATACGAATGGGGCTGACCCGCGGACATCGGAGCGAACGGCAAAACGAGCTGTGGGTCGACAACGAGCGCGGTGAACGCTTCTTGCCGTCGATGTTCGGCCGGGAACGGGTGGTTTCACCTGTGCTACGTTCTCGCCTCACCCCCCCTCTCTCACGCCGCAGCATGCTCTTCTACAAAATTGTTCTCGGCCCCCTGCTCCTCTTGCAAGGCCGCAGGCTGCGCAAGACCGCCTTGCGTCTGCCGGAGGCAGCAGGGCCGAGGCAAGGCACGGTCTCCCTCCACGGCGGCAAGAGTGCCTTGAGGATCCTCTTTGTCGGGGATTCATCCGCCGCGGGCGTGGGCGTCGATCACCAGGATGCCGCGCTCGCCGCGCCCGCTGCAGCCTTGTTGTCGGCGCAATTGGGTGTGCCCGTCGAATGGCAACTGGTGGCCCGATCTGGCGTGAACACGAGCGAGGCCTTGCAGCTTCTGTCAGACAGCGAGCTTCAACCGGCCGATCTGGTGGTGACTGCACTGGGCGTCAACGACGTCACGTCGCAGCGCTCGCCGCTCCAATTCGTGGCCGACTACGAAGCGCTGATCGACGCGATCGTGCGCAAGGTCGGGGCCCAGGCGGCCATCATCAACGGCGTGCCGCCACTGCACGTGGCAGCCGCCATGCCGCAGCCGCTTCGCTGGTACCTCGGCCGCTGCGCTCAACGGCTGGATGCGAGCTTGAACCAATGGGCCGCATCGAAGAAGAACTTCTCGTACATCTCTTTGCAATGGGCCGCCGTCGCCAAGGACATGGCGAGAGACGGTTTTCATCCGGGCAAGGCGCAGTACGCGCAATGGGCGCAAATGGTTTCAGCGCATGCGGCCACGCTGCTTGCGCCACACGCATCCCTTTCGCAGCGCCCACACGCGCCCTGACGGGCGCCCCCCCTGATTGCAGGTTCGCAAGCCCTTGCGCCTGCTCACCCGCCTTGCAATAATCCGCGTCGTTTCAAACGCAATTCCTTCATTGGAGCCCACCGTGCCTCGCACCATCGTCATCACCCGCTAATCGCCGACGACTGCATCTCTGCAGCATCGTTTCGGCGCGGTCTGCGCCCACCGATGGCTGCGGCACTGACTCTGAGTTTTCCGGCCTGCCATGAGGCCTGCGAAAACCACCGCTCCCCGCCTCCCTCCCCACGCGACCAGCGTCCTGAAGGTTTCAGGATGCTGTGCCCCAGCTCGCGCTGAACACGTCGTCGGCTTGTCCGATCCTTGAAGGGCCTGCGCGGATGAACGCGCCAGGCGACGCCATGTTCATTCAATCCATTCCATTGCTGAAGTACCCGCGCACGCCTCACCTCGAAGGCTCGCGGCTGCAACAGGGCGACGATGTGTCGCCTGCTGTCTCTCTCGCCTCGCTGGCGGGCTGCCACGTGGTCATCGAAGAAAAACTCGATGGCGCCAATGCGGCCGTGTCGTTCAGCGATGCAGGCGAGTTGCGCTTGCAGTCGCGTGGCCACTACCTGATGGGTGGTGGCGGCGAGCGACAATTCAACTCGCTCAAACCGTGGGCCTCTGCGCACGAGCATCGCTTGCTGCCGCTGCTGGAAGACCGCTTCGTCATGTACGGCGAGTGGACCTACAGCAAACACTCGGTGTTCTACGACCGGCTGCCGCATCACTTCAACGAGTTCGATCTGTACGACCGGGTGGCGGGGAAGTTCCTGTCCACCGAGCGTCGCCATGGGTTGCTGGCGGGGTCACCCGTGCTGTCGGTACCAGTGCTCTATGCCGGCCCGATGCCCACGAACCCGAAGCTTTTGTGGAAACTCGTGTTCCGCTCACTCGCCAAGACGCGTGGATGGAGGCAGAACTTCGAAGCAGTGGTCGCGCGTGAAGGTCTGCCCTTGCCGCTGTGCTGGCAGCAGACCGACACGTCGGACCGCTCGGAAGGCCTGTACCTGAAGATCGAAGACGATGAGACGGTGCGCGGCCGCTACAAGCTCGTCCGGCACGACTTCACGCAGACGATTCTCGACAGTGGCTCCCACCATGCGCGGCGCCCGCTGATTGCCAACCAGCTCGCCGATGGCGTGGACCTCTACGCCGACACGCCCACCGTGACCTGGCACTCGCTGGGGCTTCGCACCGTGCAGTCGGTGGAAGCGCTTGCAGCGATGCGCCATGAAGACTTTGAAAGTGACCGACCATGAATGCCCACTTCACCCACCAACAATTGGGATCTCTCATCCCGGTGGCGGGCCAGAACTTCGACTGGCCTGCGCTGTGCGAGCTCATTCCAGGCTTGCTCAAACTCGAGGCCACGCCGCAGGACCCGCACTACCACGCCGAAGGCAACGTGGGCATCCACACCCGCATGGTGCTCGACGCGCTGCTGGCCGATCCGACGTATCAGCAGGCCGACGCAGACCGCCGATTCGTGCTGTTCACGGCCGCCTTGCTGCACGACATTGCCAAACCCATCACCACCCTCATCGACGAGGCGACCGGGCGGGTGAGCCAGCCGGGGCATTCGCGCAAAGGTGCCACCGATGCGCGCATCCTGCTGTGGCTGGCGCAAACTCCTTTCGCCTTGCGTGAGGCCGTCTGCAGGATCATTGCGGTGCACCAGGTGCCGTTCTTCGCGTTCACCTCGCGCGACGGACAGACACCGCAGCGCATTGCGAGAACGCTCTCGTGGGACCTCCACCTCCCCGATCTGGTGGCGGTGGCGCGGTCCGACATGGTCGGCCGGTCGTACGTGGGCAAGGCCGGCTGCCTGCAGGACATCGAGCTGTTCGAGATGGCCGCCATCGAAGACGGATGCTGGTCGGGCCCGAAGCCCGCTGCCGATGCCCACACGCGGCTGATGTACGCACGCGGTGCAGAGCTTCACCTGGAGACGCCGCTGTTCCAGCAGCAGGGCTCACGGGTCACCGTGATGAGCGGCTTGCCCGCGTCAGGCAAGGACACCTGGGTCGCCAGGCATCGGCGAGGGCTGCCTGTCGTGAGTTTTGACAATGCCAAGGCCGAACTGGGCCTCAAGCATGGTGAGAACGACGGCTTGGCGGCACA
>JBEGTX010000142.1:0-34736 GCA_041179165.1 Pseudomonadota bacterium
CTGGACAGGATAGGAATAGCTGCAGCCTCGGTCTTCCCCCCTGCCGTGGGTGCCAACAACAGGCAGTGCTCCCCTGCGTGAATGGGCGGAATTGCCGCCAACTGCGTGGGGCGCAGCGTGCTCCAGCCCAACGTGTTGACCACGTGGTACTGAAGCGAAGGGTGCAGCTGCTCGAATTCGGAGGATCCCCCCCGCTCCGCGCCTTGCGCTGCGCTGTCGCACTTGGGGCGGCCCGTCGTGCTCACAGCTCGATGTCGTCCACGGAGTTCGCGCTTGCTGCAGCCCGCTCGGAAGCAGACATCTCGGTTTCGGCAATGGTCAGGGAATAGTGCTGACGAGGATCGAAGTCCACGTGCAAGTCCACGCGATCCAGAACGTCTGCGATGAGTTTCCTCAGGAACAAGCGAGGCGCCACACCCACCTTGCCTCCGAGACCGCCTGCCACTGCCCGGGCCAAGGTGTCCAGATAGCCGTCGTCGACAACCGACCGCAGGCGCTGCTCGTGATCTCGCCCTTCAGCGTAGATGTCTCGCACACGTCGCCCCACCGAAAGCAACGCACTGTGGTCGAACGGGGCCAAGCGGATCTGGACAGCGCGGGGGTTGTCGAACCGCCGGTCTGTCCCGAAGTCCACGTGCAGTCTCTGCGCCAAGGGCGCCAACCGTTGCACACCTTGCGGGCCGTCAAAGAATGCCGGCGTGCCTGTGATGACCAGGTACAGCCCCGGGTAACGACCAGCATCGATCTCATCGATCCACTGCCGCAAGGCATTGAGCCCCTTCTCGCGCGTATCGGTGCGCATGCGCTGCAAGGTTTCCACCTCATCCAGCACCATCACGAGCCCCGGAAATCCACTGTCTCGCAAGATCGTCAGCAGACCCACCAGGAAGTTGCTGGCCCCGAAGTGGTCCAGATCGCCCTTGATGCCTGCAGCACGCTTCACGCTGGCCGCCACGTTGGGCTGGCCGGCCAACCAGCTGATCAGGCCCTCGGCCAACATGCCATCGTTGTTGGCCAGGGCCTGCCGATAGGTGCGCAGCACCGCCGAGAACGCCGGCGCCGTCTTGCTGATGACGCTGAGACGCGCCTCCATGAGCGCATCCGTTCTCTGCAGCAGCCCATGCGCATCGTCAGGGTCTACCGAAGTATCGGCCAGCACATCCTGCTCCAACGCGTAGAACCAGCCGTCGATCACGCTCCTGAATGCGCCGCTGGCCATGTCGGCTGTGCCCAGGTGCTCAACAAGCCGCCTGTAGACCGTCTCCAATCGGTGCAGCGGGGTTTCGGTCTCGTTGATCTGGACCTCGGTCGAGGCAAAGCCCTTGGAGCGCGCACGCTCCTGCAGCCAACGCGCGAAGAAGGTCTTTCCAGTGCCGTACTCACCGCGGACGGCCTTGAAGCCGCCGCGGCCAGATGCCACCGACTCCAGCTCTTCACTGAGCGTGGGCGCGAAAGTCTCAATGCCGACTGCCAGCGCATCCAGGCCGCTGCTTGGAACTGTGCCTCTGCGCAGTGCGCTGACGATGTCTTCTCTGCGGGCTGGACTGATCATCGTGAACCTCCCTGCTTGGGCAACTTGAACTGCTGTTGCAGCAGGGTGATGTTGAGGTCGACCGATCCAGCCGCCTCATCGACGGTCAGAACCGCCGCCTGGTCCACGTTCAGCATTCGGCGCACCGCGCTCAGCAAGCCGCCCATGCGGACCTCGGCCAGAGCCAGCCGATTCGCCAGAGCTGTCCGGGACAACTTCCCGCCACGCTCGGCAAGCGCCTCCAGCAGCAGCCTCATCTTGTCGTCCGGCAGAGCTACACGCGCCGCCAGTTGGCGCTGAGACGCATAGATCGGGCTGGCCAACAGACCGCCAATCCAGTCCTGTGCAACCGCATCAACAACAGGGGCCGGCAAATCGACGGGAGCGAAGAGGCCCGGCTGTGCCTCGGCCTGGACCGGCTTCTTACGGGCGGGCTTGGTTTGTGGTGACGCTGCTGCAACCGTCGGCTTCTTGGACTGCAGAAGCGGTGGCAGCTCCCACCACTCCGGCTGGTTCGGCGGCGATGGACTCCAGCCCGCCAAGCTGGTGCCCAACGGGGCGAAAACACTCAGTGGCACTGTCAGCTCTTGGGGTGACAGGCCGCCGTGGTACCCATTCTTGCGGCCCGCATACCGGCTGCTCTCACCCCACAGGCAAACCACCGTATTGGAGCCATCGCTGGTGACTACGCGACCACCGCTGATCACCAACTCTTGCGGCGATGCGGCAGTGCGGCCCAGTCGCCAACGATCGCTTTCGCCGCCAGGAATCTGCGCAGTCCCATCCTCCAGCAGATGACCATGGTCAGCCGTGATGATCACCACGCGTCGGGCTTCGCGAGCCTCCCGCAACAAAGGCAGCAGCAAGCGCAGGTCTTCCAGCGTCCAACGCTGGTTGAGCTGATCCGGCCCGCTGAGATGATCGTCCACGGCGTTGTAGACCACGCCCACAACCTGCTGCTTTGGGTTGGCGATCGCTGCGCGCACTTCCGGTGCCAGATTCCCGGCATCGGCCAGGTCGCCCTTGTGGAAGAGTTTGGGCGCGTGCTCTGCTCGGCTGGTGGCCATCAAGGCCGCATGAGTTGCAAAGCCCGGCCTCTCTTGCGCTTGCGCGCCCGTGGTCAGTCGCCCGCACAGCAAGCTGGTCCGGCTCACCTCTGTGATCGTGGGCACTGCGGCGATGCCAACAAAGGGCTTGCCCTGCGATGTGGGCACCAGCTCGGCCCAGCCGTAGCTGCCAGCCCGCGCGAACAGCTCACGGAAGATGCTGTTGCTCAATCCATCCATCACCAACAGCAGCACGGGCTGCGCCATTGCGATCGGAGCCACCACGCGATCCAACACCTGCTCAAGCGGTACAACTCGCCCGGTGTTCGCGGGAGTCTGCGCATTCCATTGCAGCAGGGCCTGGGCGAAAGGCTTGGCAAAACCTTGGCGTCGCGCGATGGCAGCCCGACGGCACGCGGCATAGGCATCCGACAACTCGGTCAGTTCATCGCCACCGAGCAGCCGGAAGCGAGCCCAATCGACGTAGGCCCCTTGATCAGCTTGCCATTCCACTGAATCAGGCAGCGAGGCCCCGGAGACCATCGGGCTGAGCAGCCAGCGTGCCAAACGTCGTGCCATCTCGACACGTTCCATGCGTGGGCGCTGGTCATTCATCAGCGTGTGCTTCAGCGCGCGATCGGCTTGCAGCTCCACTTGCTGGAGGTTGGCTTCGTTGGGCTCTGCCGCGTGCGCACTCAGTGCCAGGGCGAAGTCATTGAGCCGCTGGTCCAGCGCCGACGGCAGCACATCGCTCAACTGCGCAAACTCCGAAATACGGAGCTCCCGCAGCAAGGCATCAGCTCGGTCCAATGCGGCCCGACAGGCCTCCACGCCCAAGCTGCGAACCACCTGCTCTGCAGCGGCGGCCCAGTCGCGACCTTCCTTCACGCCCACATGCCTGTCGTTGACAAAGCGTTCCAGACGGATCGCCGCCTGGCCCAGCGCGGCCTGCCCTTCACCATCTGCCGCAAAAATCACGCCACTGACCAGCCCCAGCGGCAAGGCATCACCCGTGCGACCGGCTTCGACGCAGCCCAGCACCATGGCACCCGCCACACCGGCACTCTCAGCCAGCCAGGCCAAGATGGCCGAGCGCATAGCGGTCGGCAGAGGCCCCAGTCGGGGATCTGCGTCCGGCGTCATCGACCAGGCCAGCAGCCTCACCGCGTCCGGCCGGGCAACTTCGATCCCGACAAAGCGCACCAACACCTCGCGCCAGGCGGTTTCCAGGTCCAAAAAACCGTTGGCCACAGGCTGATAGTCGCCCTGTGCCGCGCCGTCGATCAAGGCTTGCGGCATCCAAGAAAACCGGCTCAAACGAGCGTCGATCTCCTTGGCCTGGAACATCAGGCGAACAATGTCCCACCCCTCTGGTTGAAACACCCGAGCACGGGCCAGCCTGGCCGCGATGTCCTCCGCAACCTCATGCGTCGACAAAGGCGTGATCAGCACCATGCCCGAAGCCGGAGGCACGAGCTGTTCCAGTTCGCACAGCGCCTCGCGGATCGCCAGCGACGATTCACACCAGCGCAGCAAAAACTGCTTCCCATGGGGACTGACCCACTCTGGCCAAACCTGTTTGGCGCTCGCGCGAATCGCAACGGCCTGCGCCGTTGGGTCACTGTCCAGCACACGCTCCAGTTGCGCCTTGATCTGCGGCGTCGACAAACTCATAGTTGGGTGCCCTTGCGCTGAAGCCGCCAGCTCAGCGTCAGCTCGAGATCCCGTTCGCTGGTCATGCGGGCCTTCAGTTCATCCAGCGCCGCTACGGCCTCAGCTCCGGTGAGATGCAACTGCTCTTTCTCGGCCACCACCTCGGCGGCCTGATTGGTCGGCACGGGCGGAATCGTTACTGGAGCAAGTGCCGGCACACCAGGCGCGGGCACAGTAGTCGGTCCAGCGGCGAGGACAGGCACCGGTGCAGCCTCAGCGAGCAGGGCCATGGCGTCTCGATGCAACTCGTCAAGCCGGCCTTTCAATGCGAGCACATGCTCATCACTGGTCAGCACTTCGGCCAATCGACGACCAATCATTTGGGCTGCACCAACGCGGTAATCGCTCAGCTTCAGCACCACATCGAAAAGCTGCCAGTAGCTGCCCGACTCAAGCGCATCGGCACAGGCCTTCGCCTGACCCAAAACACGCCCGACTGCAGCCTCCGAGGTCTGAAGATCGGCCCCTGCCAGCGCCGCGACAAGTTCTGAGTCGGCAGCCGATGCCACTGCGGCCAACAGGGACTGCGCAGACTCCGCCGTTTGCTGGCGGGCACCTGCGGCCCCGGCCGCATATCGGCCGGCGCGATCCCGCACTTGCACCACCAGGCGCGTCGCCGCGTCGCGTTTTTCCGCCACCTTCTGCTTGACCTCATCAACCAGCTTGCCCACGTTGGCGGCGTTGAGCGTCTGACCCAAGGTCAGGCCGAACAGGCTGGATGCGCGCTGCAACGCGAGCTGCCAGTCGCCCGAACTGGGCAGCGACTGCTCCCGCAGCTCCAACTCATCCGGCATGCTGTCCACAGACGGCTCGAAAGGCCCGCCACGCATGGTGAAGCGGCGGCTGGTGGATGCAGCAAACGCCAAGATGATGAGGTTCTGCAGTTCCAGAGGCAGACCCATGGGTGCGGGCATGTCGATCCACTGGCGCAATTTGGCAACCGTGATTGGGCCGCCACCATCGCGAGCGTGGCTCTGCGAAAAGCGCGACTGCCAGTGCGGCTCGATCAGCAAGTGCGTTTCCGCCATCTGCCCCAACTGACACGGGTTGACCACGGAGCGCACCAGCTTGCGAAGACCGGTGTCCTGCACCAGCCCGCGCTGCCCCGGAGCCTCGATGGCCTTCTGCACCTCGGGCCAGATCTTGCGGATGACAGCGGGCTTGATCTCGGTGTCGAACTCGGGGTGCGCCGGATACTGGTGAGCGAACAACTGACCCAGTAGGCTCTCGAATGCCGACTTGAAGTCGGCGCCTACAGGAGGCCGCGGCGACAAGGTGGGGTCCAGCGAGCGGAATTGCTGGTCGGCCGTAAGCGGGAGGCTGACCGCATCTCGTGGTTCGGTACTGAAACCGTAGGCAACTTCCAGCTGCGACCGCAACTTGATGCGCAACTGGTCCAGCTGGTTGCGGGCCAGCGCCTTCGCCTGCACGCGGTCCACAAACGACAGGTGGCCCGCGTAAGTTTCGAAGCGGTCCCCTTGCAGGATGTAGTCGAGCACCACCAGGCGGCCCAAGTCTGCCAAGGCCTTGTTGCTCAGGAACGAAGGGAGCCACACCATCGTTTTGGTGTCTCCGCCGCGGTACGCCGCCAGTTGCGCCAGGTCATCGGCCGGGCCGAAGTTGGCGTCGTCAAACGGGAAGTCCAACACCACCGTCCACGTGCCAGAACGGCCGCGCAGACGGTCATCCGTCATTTGGCGGACGTTCTCATACAGCAACTCGACCTCGCGTCGTGTGCCACGCCAGTTGAACTCGTAGGTATTGAACAGATCGCCCGTGTCCACGATCTCGAGCTCTTTGAACAAGGCCTCACGGATCCGCTTGCGGCGATTGCCCGGGTTGTCGTTGGCCTCGGCAGCACGCAGGATGGGCTCGATGTCAACACCCGTCACCTGGATGGAAATGATCGGATTCTGGTCTTCGGTGATCTTGATCTCGCCGATCTCGCTGGCCCAATCCCGGAACTTGCGCAACACGTCTTGCGCCTCACGGCCCGGAATGGGTGATCGGAAGGTGCCATGGTTCAAAGCCGCCAGGCGCTGCGCACTCAAGGCCTTGAGCGATTCGACCTCGGGCACCAGTGCGCCCAGCAGCAGTGTCTTCAGCAGGCGAGCGTCGTTGCGCAGGTTCTTGGCTGCCGCCGCGTCTGCCTGGCCCAGCTTCATCGCCTCCCAGGTCACGTTGTGTTGCCGCTCCAGCATGGGCAGCAGGCGCTGGTTGTACAAGCGCTTGGCGTTCTCAAAGTGCAGGCGCATGCCTTCGCTGAAGGGCTCATCGCCCTCGGTAATGGCGTCGTACAAGTCGCCCACAGGGATCAGTTGGCCCAACTCCAGGTCTGCGCGTCGGTCTACCAGCAACTGCAACATCAACTTGAGCGCCGTGCGCTCACGCTGCAGCGCAGCCGACACGGCAATCAGGGTCTGCACCAGCGCCGGCGAGAACGGGTACACCTTGCGGAACATGTCCCGGTCGGCGGTGGTGGTCAGCAGCGTGTCCAGCACGTCCTTGCGCATCTTCAGCAGATCGTCAAAGGTGCTCTGCAGCGTCTGGCGCGCAGCCTCGTTCACGGGCCGCAGCACGCGCTTCTCGGCAATGGCGGGCAGGTTGCGGTCTTCCAGAGTGATGCGGTGAAAGCGCGCCTCCCAGTGCTTCAGCACATCGCTGAACTGCACCTGCACCGAGCCGGCCAGGTTCTCACCCACCAGGTCACGAAGGTCGCGCTGCCGGGCCACAAAGCTGATCAGCGGAATGGGTCGGTCGGCATTGGTGGCCTCCACCAGCTTGACCAGCTTGGTGCCCTCCCGGCTGACGAAGTTGACATCAGCCGCATGGCTGGCCAGCCAAAGCACCAACTCATCAAGGAACAGGATGACGGCGTCGTAACCCAGCGCCTTGGCGTGCCGGCTCATGATGCTCAGGCCATCGTCAAGCGACACAAACGATTCACCGCTGCCCGCCAGGGTCCGATAGGCCGAGAAGAACTGCGTGATCAGGTCGCCCACCAGGCGCGAACGCTCCTCGCCATTGGGCGCTTCCAGCATCGCCGTCTCGAAAGCCACGGCATCCCAGCCGCTCTCGAACGCGCCCCAACCGCCCTCGCCTCCGCCACTGGTACCCTCGTTGAGCTTGGCAAAGAAGGCTTCATCACCCATGCGCTCGCGCAGGGCGCTCGCATCTTTGAACATGCCCTCGGCCAGGTAGAAGCCAGGCACAGGCGCTTCTGGATGCTTCTTGCGGACGAACTCGGCGTACTGCCCAAGGACGGCCGACTCCATGTCGCGCGCGCCGATCATGTGATACGGCACCAGCAAGAATTTGCGGCCATCGGTCCAGCCGTGACGGGCCACCACATCAGCCAGTTCAGGCGTCGCCCGGGCCTGGGTGTTGCCCGCCAACAGCAGGTTCAGCACCGCCATAAAGTGACTCTTACCGGAGCCAAAACTGCCATGCAGGTAGGCCGCCTTGCTGCCGCCGGTCTGCACCGCCTGCTGGACAAAGCCCAGCGCGTTAGAGAAGGCGTCCACCAACTGCGGCGTAACCACGTAGTCGCGTAGGGTCTGCTCTGGCTCGGTCACACCCTTGGACAGTTGCAACACGAAGTCGCCCTGGTGCACCCGTTCCGGTATGGAGATGAGGTTTCTCAGTAAAGTCATTTTTCTCTTCCCTCAATTCTTTGGATACGTGCAGCCCTGGGGCAGTTGGGTGTTTGTCATGGCAGAAGCGGCAACCCGGTGTTCTGGGCCGCCGTGTGCAGCGCCTGCTTGAAGGCGTTGAAGCTCGGCATGTCGATGCGCAGCGCATCCACTGCCCCGGTCTTGACCCATTCCGCCTGTTGACCTGCTGACGGATCGACTCCACCGAACAGCGCCGCCAGCTGCTTCTTCAGCGAGTTCGGGCTGGCATCGTTGCCGGACGCATCTTCGAGTGGCGCGCAGTTCGCATAGCCAGGCGCCCGAAGTGCGCACAGCAGCCATGCTTCTGATTTGGGGCGCGGCACCATGGGCACACCGGTGCTGCACTCCACCATCGCAAAGCCCCGGTGCATGGAGTCCACCTTTTCTTGCCACTCGCCCGCAGCCGTTGCGCGGACGCCGTCGCCATCCCGAAACAGCACCGCCAGCACTGGCTGGTCTTCTTGCGCGGAAGTCTGTTTGGCCCACAGGCCCAAGACCTGCGCATTGCGCGTGAAGAACGCCGTGCCCTTGCCAAACTTCACACCAGGGAACAGCGCAGAGCCCCGCTTGCCCATGGCCGCCAGCGCGGTCTCATGAACATGCGTGACGCAATCGCCGCCGGCCAGATGAATGTCGAGCATGCTGTACTGCGTGTGATGACGCTCCAGAACCTTGTCCACCACCCAAGCCATTGGCCCAGGCACGAACTCCGCCCCGCCTTCGGTCGGTCTCTCATGGCCCAAGTCGGTAGGCCCTTCACCTGACAGAAGCAATCTCATGGCCTTGGGCTGATCAGATCCAGCGTCATAGCCTCGGCTGGCAGAGCTTCCAGATTCGTGTCGACGAAGACCTCGCCGGGGCCCAGCAAGGCAAGCTTCTTCTGCGTGCTGGGAAGATCGAACAGCCGCGCCGCCTTCGTGTGCCCTTCGTTGTTGCGGTACACCAGCAAGACCGACTCCTTGGCAACCTCGTCCGGCAGATAGTTCAGCACCAGAGGGCTGTGGGTGGTCACGATCACCTGGCGCTCAGCGCCGAGCAGCAGTTGCACCAGCTTCTGCATCAGCTCAGGGTTGATACCGTTCTCGATCTCATCAAAGAGCACGCAGCTTGGCCCTAGGTCATCAGGCTGCGCACCGTGAGAACCGCCATCTGAAACGCTGATCTGAGAAAGTACGGCCAGCACGCGCAGCAAGCCATCGTTCACCTGGCGAACGTCCGACTCCAACCGAGAGAGCGGCGTACTGCCGTACTGCTCAACCACACGCAAGTCCTTCCATCCAGCACGAAGCGCCGTGGTGGAAAGCTCGGAGAGCTTCGGATAGAACTTCTTCAGCGCCTCGGTCAATGCCGCTTTTTCCTTGATGGGCAGACCATGGATAAAGGCGCCCAGCCGCTCACCACCGTACCCAATGTCGGCTCCTTCCTTGGCACGCTGGCGCATCGATTGAGGCGACAGAAGGTCCAGCGAGCGCAGGTTGGCAGCCACGTGTTTCAGAACACCCAAGGCCGGATGCACATCTCGCACGTCGATGAACGAGAGGGTGGACCCCTCGTACTTCATGGAGCGCACTGGGTACTGCACCGACGGCTTGCTGCCTGTGCCTGACACCAGCAACTGCCCGTCCTTGATGTGCAGCGCCTGCTCCACACCGTCGACGGTCACGGTCTCGGCGGTGCAGCGCATCTCAGTCGCATTGAACGATCCGCTCCAGACGATACGCCCCTCGCCAGGCACCTCGATGTCCAGCTCGAACTGGATCAGCTTCTTTTTTAGGAATCGGCTGGTCAAGTCGGCGGGTTTCCATTCGCGCTGCTTGAGCCACGTCGCCACCTGCCCGTTGGCCAAGTGCCCCACAAAGTCAAAGGCTTGCAGAACCGTGGACTTGCCTGCGCCGTTCAGCCCTACCAGGCAGGTGAACGAGTTCAGTTGATGAGGAGCCGGCGGCAGGCGGAAGTCGACCAGCGACTTGAAGTTGTCGATGTAGAAACTGCGGATCATGGCGACTCCTTACTTGAGCGGCTTCACGCCGCCACGTCGACCAAAGCCAAAAGCCACCCGATACACATCTGGCATCTGCACTCGCTTGCCATCAAGTCGCTCTAGCATGCCCAAGCTCTCCAGATCCGTAAGAATTCCTGGCGTTCCCGAATCAAGGTTCTGCGGCGGCAACTTCACGGCCTCTCCTTGGTTGGCCAGCTTGCTTTCAAGCGTATCCAGTGTTTTTTCTCTTTTCCAAATTTCCGCTATGTCGCTGACGCTGCATGGCACCGTCAGATTCCCTCGCAGCGGCTCCATCACCCACTTAACCCAGGGGTAGTCTTCAGTGATCTCGCTCACGCGAATCTGAGAAGCTTGCTGAACACCCACCTGAATACCGCGGTAATGGAGAGGGAGTGTGTCAATCTCAGGCGTCTCGACCGCAGCGGCCTTAAGTGCCGCAAAAAAACTGCGTGGACTGACCTGGTCCATGCTGTCCTGCAGGTGGTTGACCAGCCAGGTGTAAGGCTTGCCACGTTTCGTGCTTGTACCCATGGCTTTGCCAGCCAGTTGCTCGAACAGTGCTTCCTGAAGGCCCTCGTTCGTACGCAACGCCAAAGGAACTCTCCAGGGAAACGCTGCATTGCTTGCAGCGCTCGCGACATGAGAAAGCGCCAAGGCCCGGAACTCCGCTCCACCTTGGGACGCGTTCCCGACGCATTGGAAGAGCAGCGCGTACAAATCGGCTCGTCGCCAAGCCAAAGACGCCTTGCCTGCCTCCAGTTTCGAAAAATCCGGGAAGCTGGTTATCTCGTCGTCTCGCAGCATGTCTGGCCGCACATAGACCTTGAAGCGAATGTTCTTTGTGCTGCGTACCTCTAACGCGACTTGGAGCAAACCCTTTGCCAAGGGACGGATGTGCTGCCAGTCGTCGGCCAGTCGGTCAAGCGCGTCAAACAGAATCAGAAGGGTGGCAGCATCTTGTCCAAGTCGCTGGTCGGCTGCGGCAAGTGCAACGGAAAACCTCTCTGGGTTGTCCTCGACCCACTGAACACGTTGCGACCAATCTGCCAGCGTTGCAAAACTGCCGTCGAACCCTGCGTGTACAGCCAGCACGGTACGCCAGATGATCCGCGGCTTAAAACTTTTCACCAGTTTCACGAGGGTCTCGGGGTCTGGATAACTCTGGTTGGCAAACCCCGTGCCAAATCCATGCGCGACCACACTGCCCTTGGGCAGCCGTGCTTCCGGGTAATTGGCCAGCACAAACTCGCGATGCTCGGTGGACCCAAGCAATGTCCACCAGAAGGATTTTCCAGCCCCCCGCATTCCCTCTACGAGAGTGGCCTCTGGATCCAGCGCACGAGCGTGGGTCGGTGGCACATAGGTGAAGGATGGCGGCTGCTTCGCTGACACCTGCGTCTGGTCCAGGGTGCTTGCAGCCTCCTGGATACCAAGACGAATAAGTTGATTCTGTGAGCTCATACGGCATCCCCATCAAACCGCCCAATCAAGCGCTGAATCAGTTGACCGAAGGCACCTTCAATCTGAGTCTGATTCGCGCCGCCATCTTCCGGCCGCAACATCGGATCGAACTCTTGAAACCTCTCGTCCCAGTCAACAAGGATCGGAAAATGCGGGGCGGACTCATCTTTCTCTCCGGGGTGAAACAGCTCACCGTTTTCGGCCGTCTGTTCGGCTGGCAGTTCGTCGTACAACGTTTCCGCAAACAGCTCATACGCCTTGCGCTGAAACCCCCGCACCGAGGCCTCACGGTCAGTTTTAGGCGTCAGTGCTCGCACCATGAGCAGGCGCTCTCGGACATGTTTGGCCACGTCTGGCCGGTGCTGCCAGTGCGAGAACAATTGTCGGTAGCCGCTCCACGATTGAGCGCCGTCGGTAGCGAAAAGCAATGCGGTATCTGCCAGGTTAGTGATAGAGACGGCAGCCAGATCGTGCAAGCCCGCGCGGCTGTCGATGAGCACCACGTCCGGTTTCTCCTGAGCTTCCAGTAACTCCACCATTCTGCGCATGCGCGCGCCCATGCGCTGCGGGCCATTGACACCAGGAACATCGGCATAGGCTCGCGACAGCTTCGCGAGATAGTCCAACTCACCCAAGCCCATGGCCGCCGCGACTCGGATCGCGCCGATCGTTGTTTCGGCAAGAGGGCTGGCTGACACCATGCGAGGCAACACTGTTGGCCCTTGGCCAACAGCGTCCTCTAACAGCCAGTCCACCACGCCAAAATCGGCGCCTTTGTTGGCGGGCAGTACCAAACCCGACAGCCCGGGCGACTCGAGATCAAAATCAATCAGCAGCACCCGCTTGCCGCGCTGCGCGAGCCCCCACGCCGTCATGCACAAGGCCGTGGAGCGCCCGACGCCTCCCTTCAAGCCGAAGAACACGCAGCGGTGAGGATGCGCCTGGCCTGCGTCCGTCATCGGGCGCAGCCAGTCTTGGCCTGTGATCTGTCGGTCCAGCAGTTGAACCTCGGCCGTTCCAAGTGGCTCGCCGTCTTCGTTGGCACCCAGCTCTACCCCTGTGCGGTGCCAGTCGGGGTTGCCAAACACGGTTTTCGGATCGCTGAAGCTGTCGTGAGACAACACTTCTGTGCTGGTGGCGTAAGGGCCCAAAGCCGCTTGCGCCTGCTGAAGCAGTGTCAGCGCTGCGGCTGGGTAGTCGGCCAGAGGGCAATCAAGGGCGAACCGCACGCGACCATAGACATCACGGATCACGCGCGCCTGCGGCGTCTCCGGCAGTTCGGGATCGCGCAGCGAAATGGCGGCCAGTCGCAGGGCATCGTTGAAATGAATGGTGACCATCACAGCACTCCGTTTTGTTTGACTTGGTCGAGCATCGTGCAAACCTCCTGAGCTGCACCGCGCCATTTGGCCACGGAGGCCAGCGGCAATGCAGCGTCAAGCCAGTACCGATGATCCACGGACCAATCGTTGTAGTGCCCCAGGCTGACCATGGTGGCCATGTAGCTGGTTGCCTGCTGTCCATCCGGGATCAGTTGCCCATGAGCTGCGATGCGACCCGTAAGACTGGGCATGTGTTCACGCAATGGATGCTTCGTGCCCAACTTTGTAGGATGCTTCCCCGGAATTCCGCCATCAGCACCTGGCGTAACTCCGCACGCAAGGAGCATCGCCTTCAAGCCACACTCAGCGACAAATCCGTAAAGCTGTCCTGCGTTGGCCAAACGTCCCTGGTGGAACAAGATTTCGGCATCCGCCAGATGGCGAAGGGCCGCATGCTCGTAGGCGACAGGCGCAGGTTGAACGGGTGATGTGCTCATGCTTTCTTGTTCCTTCGTCTTTTGTTGGCCACAAGGGGCGGCTTCCAGGCCCGCAGGTCGTCCAGCGTGAAGCCCAACGCGCGCGCTTCTTCGGTGACGAAGCCGCGGTAGTAGTCGCCCATGCGTTCGCCGAACACGGGGTCCAGATCGTTGTGCCATTGCGCCAGCCAGGGCACCAGTTCCAGCAGGCTGGCCAGCAGCGGCTGCAGGCGCGTGGGCTCCCAGCCTTTGCTGTCTTTCATGTCCATGTAGTAGCCGGCCAAGGCGGTGGCCTGCTGCAGGTGGTTCCAGCCGGCCCATGCGATGACCAAGCTGCCGTCAGCGCCGCGTTCGCAACCCGGGTAGCTGATCCAGCGCTCCTTGGGCACGTCCAGGCCACCACGCAGGCGCCAGAAGTCGGACTTCTGGAAATCTTTGCTCTGGTATTTGGGCGGGACAGGTATCTTGCCCACAGCGTCACCGACGTCTTCGCGCCGCTGCAATGCCCATGTGTCTTGCCATTGGATGCGCTTACGTAAGCCAGTGTCGGTGTAGCGCTGTATGGGTAGAGCGGGAACGGACTCGTTGGTCACCAACTCGGCCACCAGTTGAGGCAGGTCGAAATCGGTGTGGCCGGCGTACAGCGCGGCGATCTGCATGAACTCGGCGTCGCGCTGCATCATGTCGGCCAGACGGCTAGTGCTTGTGAGCTGGGGTGGCTGGTCGGCGCTGGCCGGCCACAGCGCAGGGGCTTCGAGTCGGGCCAGCAGCCAATCGCGCAGGGCTGATTGCTCCTGGCCCTGCCAGGCCGGCGTGTTCCAGCGGCGCTTGAATTCGGGGCGCTCGATCAGGCCAATGGACTTGTTGCTCTCGATCAGCTCCATGCGTCGGGCCACGACACAGCGATAGTCCTCTGGCCAGTGCGCCGGGATCTCGGTGATCGGCGTGGAGCCATGGCGCTCAAACCAAGTGGTCTGCTCGCGACCAGCGGCCATGCGTCGCGCCAGCACGATCTCGAAGGCGCGCTCACCCAGCTTCACCCGCCCTGGTTGCGCATGTTCAATTTGATCTGGGCCTGCATCGCTGGGCAACAGGCTATAGAGTTGGTAGCAACGCCAATCAAGCTCTTCCTGACGGGCGATCATCAGCTCACGCAACGCCGTGGCGTTGTGGTGTGCAAGGTCAAGGCTGGCTCGCGTAGGGGGCAGCTCTTGAAGCACCTGAGCCACGGGCAGGTGGGTTTGCAGTTGGCTAACGAGCCCATCCATGTGCTGTGCGATGTCGAGCGGGCGGCCAGTGCAGAGAGGGAACTCGGCAACGTTGGTGGCGTTGATGGCGTAGCGCTCATCCCACAGGGTTTTGCGTACCCGAGCCCCTTCATTGCCAACGTGGTCGCCGCCCTTCGGAAAGCACACCTGCTTCAACCAAAAACACGCCACCGACGAGTTCAGCAGCCCGAGCAGTCCCAGGTGCTCGTCTTCGCTGCTGCCAGCGGGCAGCTTGATGACCGGCGCGGTCTGCTTGAAGACATTGCCGCCACGGTCGAGAACGAAGTGGTTGTGGGTAGCAACTTCGGCGAACGTAATGGTTAGTGGGCGATCAAGGCGCGCGCCGTAGACCTCACGCAAATCCCACCAACGAAGTCCCTTCTTTTCAACCGGCACACCAAAGGCTCTTCGGTCTTTGAGGGAAGTCCGATACGGCCATAACCCGCGCACATGCAGTGTGACATTCTCAACTGGTAGGTCTTCGCCGTTCGGTTGATATGGCCACAACACTTTCAGATCCGAGTTCGCTTGCCAGTCACGTACTACGTCACCCTCAGCAATTGGACGGCTGTGGGAGAAGCCCAGCCGCGCAACTGCTCTCGTCGGTAGCATCAGACAGTTGTCTTCACCTGTGATGACGAGATAGCCAAGGTCAGCACCTGACGCCTTTAGCGTCGGATTGCGTTCCTCAAGTTCTTCTCGAAGTTCACACGCACCGCCGCCTCCGATGCTCCAGGGATGCTTCGCAAAAGTTGTCCGGGGCGTGTCCGCCACACTGACGAAATCGCTCTCACTACCGGCTTGATCGATTTGTTGGGTGATGGCGCACCACACCAGACCCTGCGCGGGATCATCCGGCGCGCTGGGTTCGCCCTTGATGCCCATCACCGTGCGCACTCCTTCATCCACAGGCGCACGATGGCGCCCGAACAAGATGACCGTCGGCGTGCCGTGCCCGGGGATGTACGCACCGCTGGTGTCCACCACGTGCGTTAGGTCCAGCCGTGGCAACACCTGCTCGATTAACTTACTGCCGAACTCGCGTTTCATAAAAGAGTTGGCGGTAATAAGGCCCACATAGCCGGAGTTATGCCCCTCCACGGCCGTCACAGCCAGCTCGAAGAATCGCTCGGTGAACGGCGCGCCAAGTGAGTATTGACGGTGGCAACTGGCGTACTTCAGCCGGTAGGCCGCGTTCAGCGCCGCATCCTTGACGACGATATAAGGCGGGTTGCCCACCACCGCGTGGTACTGGCGGCCGAGGATGCGCTGCACTTCGGCCAGATCTTCGCTGGTGTAAGCATGGGCCAGGCCGGTGTCGGCGTGGCTCTCAGCGGCATAGAACAACTCTTGAGTCTGCGTCAGGCCAAAGCGGGTGCCGTGCAGCAGGCTGTCGCCAATGGCCACAGACACCTTGAAGTCGTGCGCATTGGCCAAGCGCTGCACACCTGAGGCCTGCAATGCAGCCACGAACAGCCGGAAGCGCGAAATTGCCACCGCAAAGGGGTTGAGGTCCACCCCGGCCACAGCGTCCAGCGCCTTCTGCGCCATGTCCACCGGGTTGCGGCCAGGCTCGTTGCGCTGCCACTCGGCCAGCAGTCGGTGAAAGCCGCCGAGCAAGAAGTGGCCCGAGCCGCAGGTGGGGTCAATCAGGCACGCCTCGCGGAAGCCGAACTCTCGAATAGCGGGCGTGAGGGTGCGGTCGAGGATGAACTCTTCGACGAACTCGGGCGTCTGCAGCAGCGCATACCGCTTTCGTGTAGCCTCGCTCAGGTCTTGGTACAGGTCGCCCAGGAAGCGGGTGTTCCAGGCCGGGTCAGTGAAGTCGTGCTTCAGCGCGCCCGTGTCGGCATCCACCTCCCACCAGAATTTCATCAGCGCCATGGCGGCGTCGCCGCTCAGCCCCAAGCGAAATGCCGGGTTGTGTGCTTCGTCAAAGAATGTGCGCAGACCGGGCAGCGTGCCGGCCTCACGGAAGGCGGCCAGCAGGTAGTCGCGGTCACTCTCGTGTGGGTGAGCCTGAAAGTAAGTCTCGTGCCGGTCACGCACCAGGGCCAGTCGCCCCGACTCGGGCGTTCCCCCCAGCCAGGGGCGGTCAACCAACTGGTTGTCTTCGATGAAGCGCAGGAAAACGCAACTGAGCAGCCAGTGCACACCGGCCTGGGTGATGACCTGGTCGGCCCAGGTCTCGAAGGTTTCGGCGCAGCGGTCTGCATCACGCGCGGCCTGCCATTCGGTCTGCAGGCTGGCTTTGAGTTCGGCGACCTCTTCGATGCGCTGCAGCAGATCGCCTTCCAGCCGCTTGAGCAGCCGAGTCAGGTCAGAGAGCAGTTGGGGGGCGTTGATCACGTCGGGTACTTTCAGGCGGCGGACGAACTGGCATGGCTGCCTGTCTTAGCCCGGTGTTTGTTTTCCACCCAGGCCTGCGGCAGAGCCAAGGCACGGGTGTTGTTGATGTTGTTGACCAGGGGCACGGCCACGCCGTCAATGACGGGCAGGCCCTGGTGGCTGGTGGGCAGCAGCACCCAGGCACTGGGCGTGTGGCCCGGCCGGCCGGCGTGTTCTTCCAGCTCGGTGACCAGGCTCATCAGCTCGTAGCGGGCCAGCAACCCCACGCACACCAGCAGGATGGGCGATGAGCTGTTGAGCAAGGTAGCGCGCACAGAAGGCAGCGTGCGTTGCACCAGGCGCTGCAAGTTCACCCAGTGGCGGCTGCCACGGTCTGCGGCGTCGGCCTGGAGCACAACGTTCCAATCCACTTTCATCGCCTGCGCTTGCTCGCGCAGCGCGGCCAGCAGCAGCGCGTCGACGTTGATGCGTTTGATGGCAGAAGACGATGGCACGGAGGAGCCACCGAACCGATGCAGCAACTCGGCCTCGGCATGGCGCGCGATGCGCGGGTGCATGGTCAGCACCAGCAGACCGCCTTGCGCCAGCGAGCGCACCAGACGCTCTTCCACCACGGCGGCCTGGGCGGCGTCGCCCTCCTCCATCACGTGGGCGGTCTGAATGGTTGCAAGGCGGGAGAACTGGGTGGTTGTGCCTGCTGTCTGCCCCCGGCTCAGGGTGGCCAGGCGGTAGGCGCCCCGGCCATAGTCTGCGCCTACGTCCCAGGTCAGCGGCGCGCCGGCCTCTTCGAGCAGGCGATCCAAGCTGGGGCGGTCAGGGAGTGGCGACGCATCGGGGTATCGGCCACGAACACGGTCTTGAATGTCTTTGACCCTCAGCTCCGGGGCCCCGACCAGGGCGCCCAATGACTGGCGCAATGCCTGGATGGCTGGCATGCCACGGGCGTACATCTCTTGCCGGCTGGAGACAGCGGCCTTGCGCGATGCCGACGCGGCCAGGCGCAGCAGGCGTGTGGGCGTGAGCGGCGAAGGACATGCGCCACCCAACTGCTCGGGCGACGGCAGAGCGACGCCCTCCAGCATCTCCAGCACGCGGGACGGCGGTAGCAGCGGGTCGGCCAGCGCGCACGCATCGGCCGCAATGCCCAGCTGGCGCGCGTAGTCGGCCCACAGCGCAGCGCTGGCGATCAGCAGGTGCGGCTGGTGGTCGTAGGCTTCAAAACGGGGCTGGTCGAGGTTCGCCTCGGCTTCCAGCGCGCCACGCAACACGGCCGTGGCCTGGCGCATGCGCTCAGCATCGTCTTGCGAGGCGCAGCCACGCAGGGCCAACAGGGCCAGCGCGCCTTCTTTCGCGCTCATCACGTTGCCCTGGCTGCGTACCAAGGTGTCGATTTGGTGGCGCAGCTCGGTGAACGCTGGGTTCTTGAGCCAGCGCTCGCGGGCCTTGATCAGCGTGGCGGTCAACGTGGCCCGGTCCACCTCGCCGGCCTGCGCTGCGTCACCCAGCCTGGGCCAGGCGCCCGCTTTCACCACATCGCCCAGGCCCAGGTAGTGCGCCAGGGCTGCTTCTTCGGGCCTGTCGTCGCCGGCCGGCCGGCGCGGCAGCAGCTGGGCGGCCAGCTCGTTGATGCTGACGGCGCCTTCGACCTCTTCGTCGGCATCAAGTGCGACGCTGCGGCCCTGGGTCAGGTCGGGCCGCAGGCGGGCCAGTTCCTTGGCGGTGAGCCGGACTTCCTTGCGGATCTTGTCACCCACGCCTTTGAGATAGCGGAAGACGATGCGATCCACCGCCAGCAGTTCGCGAGCGTTGTGCACACCCATGCGCTCCAGCACGTCTTGGGCTTCCAGGCTGTAGCCCAGCTCGGCCATGGTGGTCTGCGGGGTGGCGGTGGGGGCAATGGCGGCCAGGCCACTGGCGACCGGCGCATCGCTGGGGTGGACGGTGCGCCGCCCGGTAAAGATGGCCCGCCAGTCGCGAAGCATGTCTTCGGCATTGTCAAAACGCTCGCGGAAATCTCGCTTCAGTGCCTTCTCAAAGAAATTGGCAAAGCCTTCGCGCGTGACGGGATCGAAGACATCACGCTCGATGGTGGCTTCAACGTCGAGCATGGCCGGCGAGGTTTGGCCATCGCCCCACACGGGCGGCTGGCCGACGGCCATCTCGTATAGAGTGGCAGCGAGCGCAAACCGCTCGGCATACAGATCCCAGCGCGGCGGCCTGCGCAGCGAAAGGAACGGGTCGAGGTAGGGATGTGTGCCTGCTGTGATGTTCTCTGCCGGGGTGCGACACAGAGAGAAGTCGAAGAGCACGAGTTGTAGCTTCTTGCTGCGATTCTCGGCGATGCCAATATTCTCTGGCTTGATATCTCGGTGGGCCACGCCCTCGGATTCAAGGTGGTTGATGGCCTCGATCAGCTCTTCACCAAAGCGTTGCAACATGTCCAGTGACAAGCGACCTTCTTCCTTGAGCTTCTCGGCCAGGGTCTTGGCACCCGCGCTCTTGAGCAGCAGCGCGGTGCGGCCAGAGACAACCAGCGTCTCTCGGTGGGCGACGATGTTGTGGTGGTGCAGACGGGCCAGCACCTCGCCCTCAGCCACCAGCCGGTCGTTGTGGGCAATGTCGCACGCCACCTTGAGGACGGATTCGTCGTCACTGCCATCCCGGCGCACCAGCAAGGCATCGCTGGAGGAACCGCGGCCCATGCGCTTGACGACCGTGAAGCCACCATCCAAGCGGTCACCGGCACTGGCGATGCTGGGATCAACGGTGACCTCGGGGTCGGGTGCGGTCAGTTCGTCCTCGACCCCATCCAGATCAGCGAGAAAGCCTTGGATCGTGTCGTAGCGTTCCAGCAGGACCGGGGCGGTGGCGAACTGAATGAGTTCCTGCTGCTTGGTACCGCAGCCGTCCATGGTGTCGGACAGGCGCAAGCCTCGTCCCACGCGCAGCTTCTCGTCCAGCTCCAGCTTGGACACGGCGGGTGGTTGCCCAGTGAAGATGTAGAAGGCGATGCAGCCCAACGAGAACACATCAAGGCTGGCGCCTTGGGCAGGATCGGCCCGGGTGGTTTCGGGTGCCAGATACAGCAGGCCGAGGTCGTCGACGTAGTCCTCAACGTGACGTGTCCCGGTGGTGCGGTGCACAGTATTGGGCGCGCTGGAGCCACCCACGTTGCGCGAGGCTGTCTGCCAGTTCATCAGGCGCAACTGCATCGCGCCGGTGTCCAGTCCATGGACCACGATGCTCTGCGGCCCCAGGGCGCGGTGGTACAGCCGCTTGGCATGGGCGTACTTCAGCGTTTCTGCAATGTCGCGCACCATCTGCAAACGCTGCGTGACGGTCAGGGACTTGCCCCGTTCGCGCAGCAGGTGGTCCAGCCGCACCGCCTTGGGGTCGTGATCGAAGATCAGCGCGGGTCCGAGTTCGGTTTCCTTCAGGTCGTTGACACGCAGGATGCCCGGGTGGTCGATGCCTTCGAGCACTTCGAACTCGCGGCGCGCCTGGCGAAGCCGGGCAGCACGGGCCTCTGGCGTTGAGGCAGAGGCCACGGTATAGATACGAACGCGGCGCTGGATCGTGTCCACGCTGATGTGGCCGGCCTCCCAGTCTTGAAAGCCGTCGCCTTCGGCAGCCAGCTTTGTCAGCTTGTAGTCGCCGACCTGGCGGTGTTTGTTGGAGGGACGAATGCCTGCCTCAATCACTCCCCGGCCGATGGCGCGCGCCTGCGTGGCATCCACAGGCGTTGAAGACCGCGTGGTGATGCCATTCCCAAGGGCACCCACAATGCCTGGGTCGTCCAGAGAACCTGGCCGGCCGTGCTGGTATGTCGCTGTCTTTGCCAGGCCTTCCAGCTGGCAAGCCAAGCTGGAAGACGACAGGAAAATGGCCGGCTCCACAAACGGCAGCCTCACTTTGGCTTTCACGATGGCCGGCTGGCGGCGCAGCAAGCTGGCCAAGCGTTTGGCCTTGCGATTGGCGAGGATCAGCGGGTTGTCGCAAGTGAAGCTGCGGCCATCGGTGGTCCAGGTCCAACTGTGGGCGTCACCACGCAGCACGCCTGGCCGGCTCTTGATCTCGACCAGAAACAGGCCGGCCGGCGAGAGCACCAGGGCATCAACCTCGTTGACCTTGCCCTCGTCGTCGATGAACTCGAAGTTGGTCCAGACGTGCCATGAATCGCGGTCGGGTAAGTGAGCGCGCAGCCATTCCAGCGCCTCACGCTCCCAAGCGAAGTTGGACTCGGCAATGACATGCCATCGGTTTGCACTGAGTGTCACGCAAGGCTCCTGTCGGCGTCGGGCACGTGCTCGAACAGATCACCGACGGGGCAGCGGAACAGGCTGCAGAGGGCGTCGATGGCAGCCACATCCACACGCGTCACCGTCTCCTTGTACAGGGACGTGACGGTGCTGCGATTCAGGCCAGTGAGGCGTGAAACGTCAGAGATGCGAAGCTTGTCGCGACCCATGAGGGTCGACAGATGACAGCGGATCATGGTGAACCTGCGGAGGCGGGGTGATGCGCAGAATAGCAAAACGATGACTTGCGCACAACCCCGGCGTCGGGGGCATCACGCATGGTCGGGCGCGAGGCTTGATCGCCCGCATGGCGGCGCTCTCCCAAACGAGTCATGCCGACGCAGGTCGGAACCCACCTTTCGCATGGATCGCGATCGGAGGCTGGCAACAGCCGCCGATCGGCATCACCCCAAGGAGCCCAGCGCTTGCTCGCAATCGGCGATCAGGTCGTCGACGGCTTCGAACCCCATCGAGAAACGCACCAGCGTGCCTTCCCAGGTGGGCAGGCTGCGCATGGCATTCAAACGGTACGGCACGACGAGGCTGATCGGTCCGGCCCACGAAAAGCCGACCTTGAAGAGGCAGAGCGCATCGACAAAGGCATCCACCTGCGCGGCCGAGTACCGCGCGTCGAACACCACCGAGAAGAGGCCCGCGGCCCGTGTGCACAGGGCCTGCCAATGCGCATGGCCGGGCGATCTGGGCAGCGCCGGGTGCAGCACTGAAATTACTTCAGGACGACCTTGCCACCAGTGGGCCAGCGCCCGCCCGGCACGGTCTTGGGCTTCGTAGCGCAGGTCCATCGTCGGCAGAGAACGCAACACCATTTCGATGTCATTGCCTGACACGCCCCAGCCCATGCGCATGTGGCACAGCTTGAGGCGCAGATGCAAGGCTTCGTCCCGTGTCGTGACCGAGCCCATCAGCACGTCGCCACCGCCCGAAGCGTATTTCGTGAGCGCCTGAACCGAGACGTCGACAGCGAGCGGCTCACCACCCTGCCCTGGGACCAGATCGAACGGGTTGAATGCCAGCCCCGCGCCCCAGGTGTTGTCGAGCGCAGCGATGGCGCCGCCCTGCTGCGCAATGCGCACGAGTGCGGCCACGTCACCGAACTCCATGGTGACCGAGCCCGGCACCTCGATCCACACCAAGCGCGTGGAGGTTCCCATGACGGCGCCAAGCGAAGCCTGATCCATGGGATCGTAGAAGCGGTGCGTGATGCCCCAGGCCGCGAGCTCGTTGCGTGCGAGCTCCTTGTTGGGTCCGTAGGCGTTGTCCGGAATCAGAACCTCGTCACCGTGCTTGAGCAGGCCCAAGTCGACCAGCGTGATCGCTGCGAGACCGCTCGGCACCAGCAGCGTCTGCACACCCCCTTCCAGCGTGGCGATGCGCTCTTCCAGCGTGAAGCTGGTGGGCGTGCCGTGCAGGCCGTAGGTGTAGCCTGTCTTTTCTTTCCATCCGCGCGAGTGCAAGGCCTGCGTGTTCTCGAAGATCACGGTGGAAGCCTTGAACACCCCGGGTGCAGGCGCGTCGAACCCCGTCGGGGGCACGTACGGGTGGTGGATGAGCGTGGTGCGCTTGTCCTGAGCCATGTGGGGCGTGGAGGTGGCGGGCCGAGCGTTGGTGATCAGATCGGCTGTGCGACCAGGTCGTGGCCTTGCGCGGCCACGATGCGCGCCTTGGTGAACTCGCCCACCTTCAAGGTCTTGGAGGCCTTCTCGGGTGGCAGCAGGCGCACCACCCCATCGATCTCTGGTGCGTCGGCATAGCTTCGGCCCACGCCGCCCTTGCGGCCGAGGCCGGGGGCGGAGTCGATCAGCACCTGCATCGTGGCACCGACACGCTGGCGAAGTTTGGCGGCCGATACTTCTTCGGCCACGGCCATGAAACGCGCCCGGCGCTCTTCACGCACTTCGGCCGGCACCGCGCCGTCCAGCAGGTTGGCCGTGGCACCCTCGACCGGCGAATAGGCAAAACAGCCCGCGCGGTCGATCTGGGCTTCGCGCACGAAGCCGAGCAGGTGTTCGAATTGTTCTTCGGTCTCGCCGGGGAAGCCCGCGATGAAGGTGCTGCGCACCACCAACTCCGGGCAGATCTCGCGCCAGCGCTGCAGGCGATCGAGGTTCTTCTCGCCGCTGGCAGGCCGCTTCATGCGCTTGAGCACCTCGGGGTGCGAGTGCTGGAACGGCACGTCGAGGTAGGGCAACACCAGGCCCTGCGCCATCAGCGGCAGCACGTCGTCGACGTGCGGGTAAGGGTAGACGTAGTGCATGCGAACCCAAGCGCCATGGCGGGCTGCCAGCTCACCCAGCTTTTCGCAGAGGTCGAGCAGGCGCGTCTTGACGGGCTTGCCGTCCCAGAAACCCATGCGGTACTTCACGTCCACACCGTAGGCACTGGTGTCCTGGCTGATGACCAGCAGCTCCTTCACCCCCGCCGCGAACAAGCGCTCAGCCTCGCCCAACACCTCGCCGATCGGGCGCGACACCAAATCGCCCCGCATGCTCGGGATGATGCAGAAGGTGCAGCGGTGGTTGCAGCCTTCGCTGATCTTCAGGTACGCGTAGTGGCGCGGCGTGAGCTTCACGCCGTGCGCGGGCACCAGGTCCACGAAGGGGTTGTGGACGGGCTTGGGCACGTGCAGGTGCACGGCGTCCATCACCTCGTTGGTGGCATGCGGGCCGGTGACGGCGAGCACGCTCGGGTGCATCTGCCGCACCAGGTTGCCGCCGCTCTCACCCGCCTTGGCTCCCAGGCAGCCGGTCACGATGACCTTGCCATTCTCGGCCAGGGCTTCACCGATGGTGTCGAGGCTTTCCTTCACCGCATCGTCGATGAAGCCGCAGGTGTTGACGATCACAAGGTCAGCCCCGGCAAAGGTCTTGGAAGTGTCGTAACCCTCGGCACGCAATTGCGTGAGGATCAGCTCGGAATCGGTGAGTGCCTTCGGGCAGCCGAGCGAGACGAAGCCAATCTTGGGCGCGGTGGACTTGGCGGCCGCAGGGGGAGCGATGAATGTGGTCATCCCCAGATTTTCGCCGATCCCGAGCGCTCTGGGCAGGAATTGGAGCGCCGGGAGTGAGAATCCGCTCATCTTCCACGTCGAGCCCTGGGTCTCGAGCCCAGTTGCAGCGTGGGCTGCTCCCATTGACTACACTGCCCGAGTCAGGCGCTTCTGCCCGAGTTCGAACCGGCGCCCCATGCGCAACAGGCTCATTGTCGGCTTGCCGCCCCGAAGACGCTGCCCCATCGCCCACGCTCCCATGAGAATTTTTGCAGTCTCCGATGTGCATGTCGACTATGACGTCAATGCACGCTGGGTCGAAGGACTGTCCCTCGCAGACTACCAGGATGACGTGCTGATTCTTGCGGGCGATATCTCAGACTCGATACCGCTGTTGTCGCGCTGCCTCTCGCACATGGTGCGCCGTTTTCGCCAGGTGCTGTTCGTTCCCGGCAACCACGACCTCTGGGTTGTGCGCGACCAGTCGGCGCCCGACTCGTTCGCCAAGTTCGATCTGGTGATGCACACGGCCCGCGAATGCGGTGCGTCCACGCACCCTTTCCATCATGGCTCGCTGTCGATCGTGCCTTTGATGAGCTGGTATGACTACTCTTTCGCTCAACCCACTGCCGAGCTGCGGCGAAACTGGATGGACTACCGGGCGTGCAAATGGCCCGGCCTCGAAACCAACCCCGAAGTGACAACCCGGTTCCTTGGCATGAACCACCATGTGCGCCGTTCGATCGACGACACCATCATCAGCTTTTCTCACTTCTTGCCGCGCGTGGATGTCATGCCCGTGGGCCTGCCCGATGCTGTGCGTGCACTGTTCCCGGTCATGGGCTCAGCGCGCCTCGATGTGCAGGTGCGGCAGCTCGGCTCGGCCATCCACGTCTACGGCCACAGCCACCTCAACCGGCGCCTCTTGCTCGACGGCACGCTCTACGTGAACAACGCATTCGCCTACCCCCGAGAAACTCGCATTGCCGCGAAAGCGCTGGCCTGCATCCACGAAGTGCCATGACCAACCCGCCTTCGCCTTTGCTGGCGCCACCAGTTCCGTTGGCCCTGGATGGTCATCGCCTGCACCTCTGGCACGCTGCCGTCGACAGTCAGCTTCCCGACGCACGCGCAGCCCGTTACCGCGCCTTGCTCACGCCCGCCGAGGCCGCGCAACATCTGCGTTTCTACTTCGACAAGGATCAGCGCCGCTACCTGGTCACACGGGCCCTCGTTCGAGATGTCCTGTCGCGCTACGTACCGGCCATTGCGCCCGACGCGTGGCGTTTCGAACCCAACGCCTGGGGGTGCCCGAAGGTGGTGAACGACAACGTGGCCGCGCAGCAGTTGCGGTTCAACCTGTCGCACGCCTCCACGGCAGTGGTGCTGGCGGTCTCATTCGGCCGAGAAGTAGGTGTCGACATTGAAAGCACGCAGCGCAAGGCGCCACTCGATGTCGCCGATCAGTACTTCTCGCGCGATGAGTCTGCACAGCTTCGCGCCCTGCCTCTTGCCGATCAAGCGCTCCGATTCTGGGAGCTGTGGACGCTCAAGGAGAGCTACATTAAGGCCCGGGGCATGGGCCTGTCCATCCCCCTCGATCAATTCAGCTTCCAGCTCGACTCGCCAGGGCGCGTGACGCTGGCCCTGGCCCCCGGGCTCGACGACCGGGCCGATCGCTGGCAATGCTGGCAACTTCGCCCGGACGACGAGCACCTGGTGGCGGTGTGCGTCGAGCGGCACCCCGAAGGACAGGCGCAGGAACTGCAGCTGGAGAGTCGGCGCATCGTGCCTCTCGAACACGATGCGCCGATCTTCCCGGTGGTGAGTCGCCGCCCGCTGTGACGCCACGCCGTCTTCTCCTGACAGGCCACTGTTTCAACGCTCGACAAGCCGGGAAAGGCCCAGCATCTTCCCGTGCTGAACCTGCCGTTGGCATGCTCTAATAATTCAGCGGGCGTGTGTGCCGCAGGGAGCACTGTCGATGGGGCGATTTCGGAGCGAGGCGTCAACAACCATCCGGGCGCGTGTTCGGCTGCTGGTGATTGCCTGCATCGTGCCGGCCTGGCTGCTCGCGGTGTCGATCTCGTACTTCTCCTATCAGCGTGAGCGCGACAGCATCGTGAGCGCCACCGTGCAGACCGCGCGATCGCTCATGCAGGGCGTGGAGCGCGAACTGGCGATGAGCGTGGCGGTGCTGCAAACGCTGGCCACCTCATCGCAGATTGACGAGCGCGAGTTCGATGGTTTTCGCGAGCGTGCAGCGCAAGCCCTCAAGCTCGTGGCAGCCGACAACATCGTGCTCTTCGACTCCGAACTACGGGGTCTGATGAGCGTGGTCTCGCATGGCAACAACTCGCTGCCCCAGGTGAAGTCCGACCGATTCCCCACGGTCATGACGTCGAGGCAGCCTGCCGTCTCCGGCTACTTTGTCGGCCAGGTCTCGAAAAAGGCCCAGGTCGCGGTGGCGGTACCGGTGGTTCGCAATGGCAAGGTCATCGGCCGTCTGGAGATGGTGTTTTCGACCCAGCGTTTCGCTGCCTTCATCGAGCGCCAGGGCTTCGAGCCGGGCATGACTGCGGCGGTGATAGACAGCCAGGGCGTGATCGTGGCCCGCAACCGAGATGAAGGCGTGTTCGCAGGCAAGCCCGCCTCATCCGGGCTCCGCGCCCAACTGAAGCAGCGCAGCGAAGGCAGCTACAGCGGCCGCACCGTGGACGGTATCGATGTGATGGCGTGTTTCAGCCGCTCCAATGCCTATGGCTGGACTGTGGCCATTGGTGTGCCGGAATCGATGTTCGTTGCAGAGCTGAGGCAGACGCTGCTTTGGTACGCCCTGGGTGGGCTCGCACTCCTTGGAATCGGCCTCTTGCTGGCCAACCTGATCGGCCGCAGCATCACCCAGCCTCTTCACGCGTTGATGGCGCCCGCGTTGGCCATCGGTCGCGGTGAAACGGCCGAGATCGAACCCTCCAACCTGCGAGAGGTGACGGGCCTAGGTACGGCCCTGAACGATGCACAAACCCTGCTCCGCCAGCGCGAGGTGGCACGCCAGCAGGCCGAGGACCTGCTGCATGAAAGCCAGTCGCGCCTGCGCATGGCACTCGATGTGAGCCAGATCGGCGACTGGGATCTGGACCTCAGAACGGGAGTCCTCAACCACTCGCTGCGCCACGACCAGTGTTTCGGCTACAGCGAGCCGGTGGACGACTGGGATGTCGAACGATTCTTTTCACACATCCACCCTGACGAACGAGAAAGCGCCCGCGCCTACATGGCGGAACGGCTGAGGCTGGGCGAGGCGTGGCAGCGTGACTACCGCATCAGCTGGCCCGACGGCAGCATCCGCTGGATCGCGACCCAGGGCACCATCCTCACTGAACAGGGCGTGCCCTACTTCGTGGTCGGGTTGGTCATCGACATCACCGACCGAAAGCAAAACGAAGAACTGCGCCTGCACGGCGTTCGCCTGGAAGCCGAAAACCGACAGATCAACGAGTCGAACCGCCTGAAGAGCGAATTCCTCGCGAACATGTCGCACGAGTTGCGCACGCCACTCAACGCCATCATCGGATTCGCCGACATTCTGCGCGCTGGCCCCATGCCCATCAGCGACGAAAAGCGCCAGGAGTACCTCGGGCATGTCGCCAGCAGCGGGCGGCATCTGCTTCAGTTGATCAACGACGTGCTTGACCTGTCAAAAGTGGAGTCCGGCAAGTTCGAACTGTTCCCCGAACAGGTCGACTTGGTGCGTGTGGCCGATGAGGTGATGGGGGTGCTGCAGACCGAAGCCGCTCGCAAGAACATCACCCTTCTGACTGAACATGGTCCTGAGGTGGAAGATCTCTTCATCGACCCCTCTCGCCTCAAGCAGATGCTCTACAACTTCCTGTCGAACGCCATCAAGTTCACCGGCCATGGCGGACGCGTGGTGCTGCGCTCGAGGCAACAGGGCCTTGACCAGATTCGCATCGAGGTCGAGGACAATGGCATCGGAATCGCACCACCCGACCAGCACAAATTGTTCAACCAGTTCCAGCAGATTCAATCGGGCTATGCCAAAGCCCACCAGGGCACGGGGCTGGGCCTGGCCCTGACCCGCCGGCTCGCCGAATTGCAAGGCGGCTCGGTCGGTGTGCACAGCACGCCAGGGGTCGGCAGCCTGTTCTTCATGGTGCTGCCGCGCCGCGCCGGATCCGGTGCACTCGCGCCCACCGCCGTCGAGATGCTTCGGCCATTGGACGGCGCGCCCAAGGTGCTGGTCATCGAGGATGATGCGGCTGATCAGGCGCGCCTCGTGCAAATTCTCCACGCGGCAGGCTTGCAGGTGGACGTGGCGGCCAATGGCGAGCAGGCGATGCAGTTGGCCGGCCGCGAACGCTACGATGCGATCACGCTCGATCTGCTCCTGCCCGATCGAAGCGGGCTCCAGGTGCTGGCCTCGCTGCGCGACGGGGGGCCGAACAGCGATGTGCCGGTCGTTGTGGTCACGATGGTCACGGAGACCTCAGCCCTGGCAGGTTTTCAGATCAGCGACGTGCTGACCAAGCCGGTCCGTCCGGACGAAGTTCTTGCCGCATTCCACCGCGCCGGCTTGCACACGACAGACAAGGCGCGTGTTCTCGTGGTCGACGATGACCCGACCGCACTCGACCTGATGGCCGCCACACTCCAGGCCATTGGCATGGAGGCCACCTGCGTGCAAGACGGCGCAGCGGCGCTTGCCAGCATCGACTCAGAGGCGCCCGATGCGGTGGTCCTCGATCTGTTGATGCCGGGAATGAACGGCTTCGATGTGTTGCATGCGCTGCGCCAACGGCACGACCTCCAGCACATCCCCGTGTTCATCTGGACCAACATGGCGTTGAGCAAAGACGAGGCCCAGGCCCTGGCCGAGTCGGCCCAGGCTGTGGTGGCCAAAGGACAGGGCAGCATCGAGGCGCTCATCGAGCAGATCCGAGCCTGGCGATCTGCCCAGCGCCATGTGAGCGCTTCACGCGGGGCCCCGCCATGAGCGCCAAGCGCGTGCTGATCGTCGACGACAACGAGCTCAACCTCGAACTGGCCTCGTTTCTGCTGACCAGTGAAGGCCTGGAAGTGGCCACAGCACCCGATGGAGAAAGCGCGTTGGCCCAGGTCGCAGCGTTCCAACCCGACCTGGTGCTGATGGACATCCAACTGCCCGAGATCGACGGCCTGGAAGTGACGCGGCGCCTGCGTGCCGATCCGGCCACGCGTTCGCTCATCATCATTGCGTTCACCGCCTATGCGATGAAAGGCGACGAAGACCGCATGCGGGCAGGCGGCTGCGACGGCTACCTGTCGAAGCCTATCGATGCGGCCGAGTTCGGCTCCAAGGTGAAGGCGTTTCTCGCAGGGCCAGCCTCGCCCTCCTGACCGGGATGGGCTTGCGCTTCAGCCGCCGCGAAGGTCTGGCCCATCAAGCCGGAAATCTCCCGGCGCTCAAGCACTCACGCCGCCCAACCGCACAAGCGCCTGACCGCTTGATCGCTCCGCCCCATTTCAACGCTTTGGCGGCGAGAACCCTGGCATGCCCGGGAACAAGGTCTCGGCTTGCTTGGTCATCTGCTCTTGCATCTGCAGGAACATGTTGCGGGATTGCTCGAGGTAGTTGCCCATGAGCCCCTGCACGGCAGGCGCCTGGCCGTTGAGGAACTGGGTCCACAACTCGGGTGACATGGCGGCGGCAGGCTCGAGCAGGCCTTTGGACTGCTCGGTCAGGCGCGACTGGATGTCGGTGAAGGTCTGCAGGTTCTTCTCAAGGTACGAGCCCATCATGCCCTGCATGGCGTGGCCGTAGAAGCGGATGATCTGGGCAAGCGCCGTGGCCGAGAACATCGGCAGGCCGCCGGTTTCCTCTTCGAGAATGATCTGCAGCAGGATGCTGCGGGTGAGGTCTTCACCGGTCTTGGCATCGCGCACGATGAAGGGCGTGGCGGCCAACACCATCTTTTTCACATCGACCAGCGTGATGTAGCTGCTGGTGTAGGTGTCGTACAGACGGCGATTGGGGTACTTCTTGAGGATGCGCTGATTGCTCGCGGTGCCTGCATCTTCTGCAGCGGGCGCCTCTGGTCGGGATTGGGCCATGAAAGCGAGCTCCTGATGAATCGTGTGATGTGGTGATTGTGCGCCGCCTGATCGATTCTAAGGAGATGGCAAAAGGCCCACCGGCGGGGTTTTCCCCCGCCGATGGGCCCCATGCCCGAAACGTTCAAACGGCGGCGATCACTCGCGCGTCAGGTGAAAGAAGAAGTCGGTCGGTTTGCCCTTCACGTCGCCCAGGCCGATGATCACGTCGTCGGTCACTTTGCGGAAGTAATCCATGATGGGCTGGCTGTCGTAAATCAAACTGGCCGACACCTTGCCGCGCCACTCGATGAGGCGCATCTGCGCCGCGCCGAGCTTGTCGAAGGCATAGACGCTGCCGTCTTCATTGCGGGCAAGCAGAGGCTCGCAGTAGCTGGCCGACACGAAGTTCTTGCCGTACCAGCGGATCGGGTCGGGCTCTTTGCCGCCATCGAAGCGACCGCCCTTCCAGCGGCCAAGGATGTCCTCGACGCTGATGGGCTCCAGTTGGTCGTACAGAGGGAACAGCACCTCTGCGGACACCGCCTCTTTGCTGTGGATGAGATCGAGCAGGCGGGCTTGCGCCGTGCCCGATGAAATCGCTTGTGCTGTCATGCGAATCTCCTGGGTCAGTTGGGGGAGCTGAGGATTTCAAGCAGGCTGCCATCTGCGTCGGTGGCGTAGCCCACCAGTGCGTCGCCGAGCACGGCTTCGGGTGCTGCACGCGGCGCGCTCAACACAGGCTTGCCGATGTCGTAGATGCTGCGAGCATAGGCACCCGGTTGGTTGACGCGCATGCCGAGCTTGACGGGGTTGTTGGCGTAGTTCTTGGCGGAACCGTCGGTGTAGGTCATGAGCACGATGGCCGAACCGCGGCCAGCCTTCGACGTCAGGATGTACTCGTCGTACCAAGGGGTGTTGGGCGCCTTGGTGACCGACAGGCGGATCAGAACCTTCATGTCGAGCGTGTTGACGTAGAAGTCCTTGGCGGCCTCGAGGTTCGACACACCGATGCCATAGGCGCTCAGATAAGCCACCACCGCCGTCGGTTCACTCGTGATTTCAACCAGCGTGCCATCGGGATCCTGCCCGAAGGACACCTGACGGCCTTGATAGGCCACAGGCACCGACGCTTGACCGCCGAGTGCATTGACTGCAGCCACCGTGACGGCCGTGTCTTTCACATAGAACACCACCTTGCCGGGCGTCTGCTTGTAGTTGCGGCTGGAGCCGTCGGTGTAGGTGAAGAGCACGAGCTGCGAGCCACGCCTGTCGGCCGAGTCGAGCACGATCTCGTTGCGTCCGACACGGGTGATGCGGCTGCGCTCGGTCATGCCGAAGGCCGTCTTGTAGAAGGTGGCCGATGCTTCGAGGTTGCTCACACCGAGGCCGGCAGAGCACATGTAAGCGCCAGAGGCAGACACCGGTGCAGCCGCGCCGGACGCTGGCACAGGTGCGGCCAGAGGGGCGCAAGCTTCGACCTGAGGTGACTTGAAGATCTCGATCAAGGTGCCATCAGCATCTTTGGCGGCCGGAGCCACTGCCCCGCCGAGCGCAGGCTCGCTCGAAGGCACGGCCTGACGTACGACCGTCTTGCCGGACGTGGCGATGCGTTGCATGTAGGCGGCGGGATCGTCCACACGGTAGACCAGCTTCACCGGGTTGTTGGCGTAGTTCTTAGGCAGGCCGTCGGTGTACTGCATGAGCACGACTGCCGAGCCTTTGCCCGCGGTCGACTGCAGAATGTACTCGTCGTACCAAGGCGTCGTGCCGCCCATTCCATTGGGCTTGGTGACGGACAGCTTGACCAGCACCTTCATGTCGAGCGTGTCGACGTAGAAGGTCTTGGCAGCTTCGAGGTCGGCCACGCCAACGCCGAAGGCGCTGATGTACGAATGGGTGACCGTCGCGTCGCTGGCGATTTCGACCAGGTTCTTGTCGAGGTCACGCCCGAAACCGACCATGCGGCCCTGGTACGGCACCGGTGGGCTGCTGAGTGTGCCGCCGGCTGCAGTGAGCGCCACGGAGAACGCGGTGGCGTCCTTCACGTAGAACACGATCTTGCCGGGGTTTTGCTGGTAGTTGGGCGTCGTGCCATCGGTCTGGGTGTAAAGCACCAGCTGCGAGCCGCGGGCATCGGCCGACACCATCACGACTTCATCACGGCCGGCACGCTTGAGGCGCGCCTTTTCCTTCATGCCGAGCGCCTTGTAGAAGGTGACCGACGCTTCGAGGTTGGTGACGCCCACGCCACCGGCGCACAGGTAGGCACCCGTGGCCGAGGTTGGCGCACTGGCGCCAGCTGGCAGCGCCAGCACGGGGCATGGGTCGGCCACCAACTCGGGCGGGCCGGCAACGAGGGTCTCGTCATCGGACCCGCCGCAACCAGCAAGTCCCAGACACAAGGCCAGCGATACTGCCGCTGTCGACCAGACCGTCAATCGTTTCATGCTTGTCTTTCAAAAATCGAATTAGAAAAGCCAGTATGGCTTCAAGCTTCGCATTGTTCAACGAAGTCGATGTTTTGAAACCTAGGGTAGGCCCGCGTCTCGAAGGTGACATGGCAGCCACACGAAGAGGCGGCTTGACCGGTGAACACCAGTGAAAACAAGGGAGACTGATGAGCAGTGGGCGTTCGGGCGCAGGCGCCATGAACGTGAATCACTGGCCGGTGCAAGCAGGTTTCCTTGTCGGACCCACCGGCACAGTCAACTCGGTTTTAGAAACGCGAGTCAGAAGCGGGACGTCGTGGTCCGCACCACTCGTGGTTGGCTGTCAGCAGGCGCTGCAGAGCTCAGCCCGAGCCTGTAGGACCAAGGTCTCGGCACGAGTTCGCGCAAGAAAGGCCTCAAGCCTTGCGGCGCGCCGCAGCGCCGAGCAAGCCCAACCCGGCCAGCATCAGCACCACGGTCTCGGGCTCCGGAATCGGCGTCAGCACATAGCCTGCATAGACCCCTAGGGTGTCATTCACGGCGGTGCCGACGATCGCGCCATGGTCATTGATGTCCAGGGCCCCACTGAGGCGCCAGCCTGCGGCCGAGAACTGCGGATCGAGGAAGTTGTTGAGGTCGACCGCTTCGCCATCGCGCCACAGGGTGGCCAGGGTGCCGTACTGCCCATCTGATGACAAACCCACGATGTCGCCTGCGCCATTGATGGCATGGGCCGAGCTGAAGTTGTCATGGTGGGGGCCGAGCAAGGTGCCGAGATCGGTGAGAACCCCGCCCGACCACACGGTCGCGTGGGCTTCGCCGGTACCGGCCGTTGCGGACCGCCCAACAATGGTTCCACCTTCGTTGATGCCGGTGGCCAGACTGTAGGATCCACCCAGCGTCCCCAGGTCAGTGACCGTTCCGTTGTGCCACAAGGTCGCGTGTGAAGAGCCCGAGGTGGTGTCTGCGTAGCCCACCACCTGCCCCGCGTTGTTGAGGTCGCGCGCTTCGCTGGTCAGTCCGCCGAGTGAGGTCAACGTGGTGGCTGCCGTGCCATTCCACAGCGTGGCCTGGTGCCACTCGCTTGTCGCAGAGTTGGAGGCACCCGCCGTCTGGCCGTGGTCATTGATGGCATAGGCCACCGCGTGGTGACCGCCTTGTGTGTCGAACGACGTGGTGCCCCCGGCATTCCACAGCACGGGGCGCTGGGGATAGGCCGCCGTGTCGACCACGGCAAAACCTACCACCCGCCCTGCACTGTTGATGCCGTTCGACACGCTGCGCGGCAGACCCGGAAACGGATCGAGGGTCGTGGCGGTCAAGCCGTTCCACATGGCGGCTTGCTGCAGTCCGTCGCTCGCACTGTAGGTCCATCCGGCAATCTGGCCCGCGTTGTTGATGGCATAGGCGGCGGTCTCGCGCGTGGGCCCGGGCGCCTGGCCGTCTGATGCAAGCAAAAGATCAATACGGTAGGGGGCGGCCGCCGCAGGAAGCGAGCTCAACGCCGCCGCGCCCAGCACGACACAAGACACGAAAGTAGAAATCTTCATGACATCTCCTCAAGGTGGAAGGCCGCGCACCCTGTGGGCCGCGTGATGATTCAGACCTGCTTCTGCCTACGACGGACCACGGCACTGAGCAGGCCTATGCCAGCGAGCATCAGCACAATGCGGGCAGGTAGTCTCGAATCTCACACTTGCGCCCGCATCGGCAGACCAGAGCATTCGGCGTGCCCGGCCCTTGGGCCAGACCCAGGCGCACTCGACTGATGCATCTTCAGCCGGTGAAGTGACATGCAGATGATTCGCAGCGTGGTCTCGCAGTGAACAGCCTCAGGGCTCAGGGCTCAGGGTTCAGGGAGACGGCAACGATGTCGCGATGACCCGCGCAGTGTCGTGTGGAGCAAACACGCCGAGCGCAATCAACCCGCGCCCTCGGCCACAACGATCGGGATAGGGGTCAGCCATTGTCGGCTGAGCCCCTCCCACACCACCCGGCATGCGGGTCCGCACCGGGCGGTTCGAGAGCTTGAGGTTATGAGAGGCGAGGCAGTCCCAAGCGGTCGAA
>JBEGTX010000143.1:0-10587 GCA_041179165.1 Pseudomonadota bacterium
AATTCACGCTCGTGCTGCTGGCCCTGTTGCTGCTGATGGCCGCGGCCGTGCTGGCCCTCAACCTGCGCGGCGAAGACCCGCTGCCTGCCAACGCGCAGCCGCGCGACGGCACGGCCGAGCAGATTCAGCGCGGCGCCTACCTGGCCCAGGTCGGCAACTGTGCCGGCTGCCACACGGCGCGCGGCGGCGAGCCCTATGCCGGCGGCCTGAAGCTGCTCACGCCATTCGGCGCGATCACGGCCTCCAACCTCACCCCTGACAACGAAACAGGCCTCGGCCGCTGGTCACCCGAGCACTTCTGGCGCGCGCTGCACAACGGCCGATCGCGCGATGGGCGCTTGCTCTACCCGGCCTTTCCGTACCCCAACTACACACGCGTGAACCGTGCCGACGCCGATGCGCTGTACGCCTACCTGCGCAGCGTGAAGCCGGTGAACCTGCCGGTGCCGGCACACGAGCTGGAGTTCCCGTACAACACGCAGGCCGCACTCGGCGTGTGGCGCGCGCTTTACTTTTCGCCCAGTGCTCCGGTGAGCGACGCCGAACAGTCGGCCGACTGGAACCGGGGCGCCAACCTCGTACAAGGCCTCGGCCATTGCAATGCCTGCCACTCGAGCCGCAACCTGCTGGGCGCCTCGGCCAGTGCGTTCGACCTGAACGGCGGGCTCATCCCGATGCAGAACTGGTATGCGCCGTCGCTCACCGCACCCGACCAGGCAGGGGTCTCGCACTGGACGCTGAACGACATCACCACGCTGCTGAAAACGGGCATGACGGCGAACGCCTCGGTGCAAGGGCCGATGGCCGAGGTGGTGGTTCGCAGCACGCAACACTGGTCGGATGCCGACCTTCGGGCCGCCGCGGTTTACCTGAAGGCGCTGCCGGCCTCGCCGCCCTTGAAGCGGGTGGCCGCACGGCCCGATCCTGCAGCCAACGCGAAGGGCCCCGCCTTGTACCAGCAGCACTGCGCGCAGTGCCATGGCGACCGGGGTGAAGGCGTGGCCGGGGTCTACCCGGCACTGGCTGGCAACCGCGCCGTCGTGATGGACCCGCCCGCCAACCTGGTGCGGGTGGTGCTGGAAGGCGGCTATGCACCCGCCACGCGGGCCAATCCCCGGCCCTACGGCATGCCGCCCTTCGAGCCCGTGCTCGACGCGAACGAACTGGCCGCGGTCCTCACGCACGTGCGGTCGAACTGGGGCAACGAGGGGACGCTCGTCACCTCGCGTGAGGTGGAGCGGTATCGGAGTGGCGTGAATTGAACTGCGTGGGTGTTCAGGCGCTGCGATGCAGCGCCTGAACACTCAGCCTAGGAGCGTGTACGCCTGCAAGGACATGAGCAGGCCGCCACCGAGCGCGGCGAGCCATCCGTAGACCGCGCCTTGGCGAGCCACGCCGTCACGGCTGGGCCAGCTGCACATCAGCAGCATCAGGGAGGCCGAGCCGCTGAGCACGAACACCAGTGCCAGCACGAGGCCGAGCATGCTGCCGTCGTGGTGGATGGCAATCGCGCTCACCAGTTGTCCCATCACCAGTCCGGTCATCAGGGCGATGAAGGCCTCCTTGGAGACCAAAGGGGTGGCGGCTGGGGTGGGGGATGGTGAGCGGTTCATGGTGGCTTGCTTGGTGACCAATGGGCATTGGGCCATGGGTGCGAATTTTCTGATGGGGCCGGGATGTGGCTTTTTACCGGCCTTTTCGATTGATTCAATCTGGTTGCCGTCGCTGCCCGTGTGGGCCAAGGCCAAGGTGAACAAAACCTTCCAGACCCTCAGGCACGCGTGCATGGCTATGCTGAAGCTCCACATCCAGGAGCCTTCAACGCATGTCCCTCGAGCGTGTGTCCGCGTGGGACTCTCCCTCGCTCATCAGCCCGTCCGGCGACGACCTCGTGGTCGCCCGGCCGCAGGGCCTGTACTGCCCGCCCGGTGACTTCTACATCGACCCGTGGCGGCCGGTGTCGCATGCACTGATCACGCATGCACATGGCGACCACCTGCGCATGGGCCATGGTCACTACCTCACCGCCGAGGCGGGGCGGCGGGTGGTGCTGGCGCGGGTGGGGGACGTGCATCTCGACACGCTGCCCTACGGGCAGACGTTGGTGCACCGTGGTGTGAAAGTCTCGTTCCATCCCGCCGGCCACGTGCTGGGCTCGGCCCAGGTTCGGCTTGAGCATGGCGGGCGGGTGTGGGTGGTGTCAGGTGACTACAAGACCGGCCCGGACGCCACCTGTACACCGTTCGAGCCGGTGCGTTGCGACACCTTCATCACCGAGTCGACCTTCGGTCTGCCGGTGTTCCGCTGGGCGCCGCAACAGCAGGTGTTCGATGGCATCAACGAGTGGTGGCGCGCCAATGCCGAAGTGGGGCGCTCGTCGGTGCTCTATGCCTACTCGTTCGGCAAGGCCCAGCGCATCCTGGCCGGTGTGAACCCGTCCATCGGCCCCATCGTCACGCACGGGGCGATGACCTCTCTCAACACGGCCTACCGCGAGTCGGGCGTGGCCTTGCCGCCCACCATACTGGTCACCGAAACCGACCCGGCCGATCTGCGGCGCGCGCTGGTGATCGCACCACCGTCGACGCAGGGCAGCACCTGGCTGAAACGTTTCGGCGAGTTCAGCGATGCCTTTGCCTCCGGATGGATGCAACTGCGCGGCACGCGGCGGCGGCGGGGACTCGACCGCGGCTTCGTGCTGTCGGACCATGCCGATTGGCCCGGGCTGCTCGAGGCCATCCGCGCGACGGAGGCACCGCGCGTCATCGTGACCCACGGCTACACCGGCCCGCTGGTGCGCTACCTGTCCGAGCTCGGCTGGCAGGCTGGTGCCTTCGTCACCGAGTACGGCGCCGACGACGATGAAGACAAGCCGAGCGAGGTGCCCGCTCCCACCGAAGGCACGGCATGAAGCAGTTCGCCGCGCTGTTCGCTGCCCTCGACGCCACCACCTCCACACGCGCCAAGACCGACGCGCTGGTGGCCTACTTCCGTGTCGCCCCGCCGGCGGATGCCGCCTGGGCGCTTTACTTCCTGGCCGGCGGCAAGCCGCGGCAGACCGTGCCCACGGCGCTCGTGCGCCGCACCGTGCGCGAGATGGCCGGGGTGCCCGAGTGGCTGTTCGATGAGAACTACGACATCGTGGGCGACCTGGCGGAAACCGTCGCCCACATCCTGCCGCCGCCCGAGGCCACGGTCGACGTGCCGCTGCACGTGTGGATGCAGGAGCGCTTGCTCGCGCTGCGCGGCCAGGCCCCTGAGTCCACCAGCGCCGCATTGCGTGCGTACTGGAACGAACTCGACACGCCGGGGCGCTTTCTGCTGACCAAGCTCATTGGCGGGAGCTTCCGGGTGGGCGTGGCGCGCAACCTCGTGTTGCGTGCACTGGCCGAGGTGAGCGGGCTCGACACCAAGCTGCTCGCGCAGCGGCTGATGGGCTACACGGACAAGTCGCACACGCCCAACGCCGCCCGGCTCGCGAGCCTGCTCGACCCCACACACCAGGCGCAAACGGGCGGCCAGCCGTATCCGTTTTTCCTCGCGCACCCGCTGCAGGCCCCGGTAGAAAGCCTTGGCGAGCGCAGCGACTGGCAGGTCGAATGGAAGTGGGACGGCATCCGCGCGCAGTTCATCCGCCACGGCAACGAGGCCTGGCTGTGGTCGCGCGGCGAAGACCTGCTCAACGGGCGCTTTCCGGAACTCGATGTGATGACCTCGCTGCTGCCCGACAACACCGTGCTCGACGGCGAGATCGTGGTCTGGCGCGACGGCCGGGTGATGCCGTTCGCCTTGCTGCAGCAGCGAATCGGCCGCAAGAACGTGACGCGCAAGATCCTCACCGACCTGCCGGTGGCCTTTCTGGCCTACGACCTGCTGGAGCTCCACGGCGAAGACTGCCGCGGGTGGCCTCAGCACAGGCGCCGCAGCGCGCTGGAGGCGATGGTGGAGATTCTCCCCGGCAGCCCCTTGCAACTCTCGCCCCTGGTGGAAGCGCCCGACTGGGCCTCGCTGTCGGCCCTGCGCGAGGAGTCCCGCGCACGGGGCGTCGAAGGCTTCATGCTCAAACACAGGGAAGGTCACTACGGCACAGGCCGCACGAAGGACGCGGGGGTGTGGTGGAAGTGGAAGGTCGACCCGTACACCATCGACGCCGTGCTCATCTACGCGCAGAGCGGCCACGGCCGGCGGGCCAACCTGTACACCGACTACACCTTCGCCGTGTGGGACGGTCCCGCGGGCGATGCCGGCCACCCCCGCCGCCTCGTGCCCTTTGCCAAGGCCTACTCCGGCCTCACCGACGAGGAGATGCGCCAGGTCGATCAGCGCATCCGACAGACCACCACCGAGAAGTTCGGCCCGGTGCGCAGCGTCACGCCCAGCCTCGTGGTGGAGCTGGGTTTCGAAGGAATCCAGGCCTCGCCGCGGCACAAGTCGGGCATCGCCGTGCGCTTTCCGCGCATGCTGCGCCTGCGCTGGGACAAACCGATCAACGAGGCCGATGAACTCGGCGTGCTGCGCGGCTACCTGAATGCCTGAGACCATGGGCGAAGACACACTGCCCACCGCCACCCCCACCATTGGCACGACCGCGTGCACAAGCTGCTCGCCGAGCTCAACGCCGCCTCTGCGGCATGATGGTGTCGATGACAGACGATCGCTTGTCCATGGACCATCCGCTGCCCTGGCCCGGCCATGAACCCGCCTTGCAGCTGCTGCCGGAACGCGCGCTGTTCGAGACCTCGTCGCAGACCCTCTTCGTGGCCGACGTGCACCTCGGCAAGGACGCAGTGTTTCGTGCGCGCGGTGTGCCGGTGCCGGAAGGAAGCAACCAGGGCAGCCTGGCGCGTCTGTCGCAGGCCCTCACGCGCACCGGTGCGCAGCGGCTGGTGGTGCTCGGTGATTTCCTGCACGCGAAGGAAAGCCTGGCCGCCTCCACGCTGACCACACTGCGCGCCTGGCGCGACCGCCACCTCGGGGTGGACTGCGTGGTGGTGGAAGGCAACCACGACCGCCATGTCGGCCGTGTGCACGACAGCTTCGGCATGCGCACATTGCACGGTGTGTTCGACAACAGCACGCTGCGCGGCGTGCACGATCCCGACGATGCACCACCGTACGACGGGCGCCTGACTCTGGCCGGACACGTGCACCCGGTGGTGCGTTTGAGCAACCGCCACGACAGCCTGCGCCTGCCTTGCTTCTGGCTTCACAACGGTGTGCTCACCCTGCCGGCGTTTGGTGAGTTCACCGGCGGCCGGCCGATCGACCGGCACGCCGATCCGAGCGATCAATTCTTCGTGATCAGCGACCGCGTGAGCCGATTGCGGCAGTGGGGTGGATGACGGAGGGCCGATGGCCTGGTGACAAGCCGGACACTCACACCGCCAGCAGCGGCAAACAGATGTCGGTCGCGAGTGCCAGCGGCGGCGTGTTGTGCGGACTGTTGAGGTAGTGCTCCACCACCGGGGCATCGGCAGGCTCGCGCCCCGATTGCGGCAGCCAATCGCCATACAGCCAGTCGTAGGCCGATTTCATCGTGGCATAAGGGCCAGTGTGGCGCAGCACCGCATACGGACCGCATTCAATGGACACCCGCTGCAGCGGCAAGGCCGTCACCGCCGGCCACTCCCCGAGCACACAAGCCACAGAGTGCAGCTCGGACTCCTCCACAGCCGTGGGGTCTGAAAAGTAGACGCCCGACAGGCGCGGAGCGGGCAACATCACACCCCGTGCGGCCAGGGTGGCGAACAAGGTGTCGAAGGCCCGGCCCACTGCCATGAAGCTGCCGCGGTGCTCGACGCCCGTGGCAACCAGCGTCGGCATCGTCTGGATGGACACGGCGTATCCCGCCTCCACCGGCGCGCGCCCGCCCTCTTGAAACGGCGCATGCGTGCCCTCTCTGCGGTAGCGCGCTGGCGGCATGCCATAGACGGACTTGAAGATGCGCGTGAACGACTGCAGGTTGTCGTAGCCGCTGCGGCGCGCCACATCGGCAACCGGCATGCTGCCGTTCGCCAGATCACCGGCAGCGCGGTGCAGGCGCAGGCGCTTCACGGTCTCGGCCAGCGTCTCGCCATGCAACGCGTGGTAGATGCGGTGCCAGTGGTGTGGCGACAGACAGGCCACGTCGGCCAGCGAGAACAGATCGAGCTTGTCGTCGAGGTGGTCGTGAATGTGCTCGCGCACACGCTGCAGCCTGCCGGCGCAGGTGGCCCAGGCGGCAGGCGCTGGGGCCTCAGGCGGCAACGCCGACGAAGATGTCGATCTGTCCATCGGCTTGGAAGCGCTCATAGTCGGCGACGAAGGTCTTCTGTCTTTCATTGACATTCCAGATGCGCTCCCAGGCGGCGCCGACCAGATCGACACGACCCCGCTCGACCTCGAACACCATTCTTGCAGAGGCCGGCAGCGTCACGGCGATCAAGCCCTCCGGCACGTCGGTCTCGGCCGGCACCGCCGCACCGATCACCAGCGTGTAGAGCCCGTTGTTGTCGACCCCCTCGTGCTCGAAGTGGGTGTACACCGCAAACACTTCGTCGCTCAGTTTGCCCGGGATGCGTGACAGCACCCCCTCTTGCGAGAAACGTTGCCAGTGCGGGCCAATGGTGTGAGACGCCTCGGCGTTGGAGGTGCGCAGCGGCAGGCCGATCACGCGGAAGGCAGGGACGTTCTGGATGGGAATCATGGGGTTGCTCGCGGTGAAGTGGAGGGTAGGGCGAGAGAGGCCAGAGAGGTCTGAACAAGGCAGTCCTTGAAAGTAGCACCAGGCCGTTTGACAAATCCTGCGGACTTGGGGCGCCGAAAGCTCGGCCTGCGCCCAATAGGCCTGCCCCGGCAAGGTCAAGCCCACGGCGACAGAATCGTTGCTCACTGCATGACCCATGCGCTTCACCGGACACCTCATGATCCACCTGCACACCTGGACCACCCCCAACGGCCGCAAGGTCCCCATCCTGCTCGAGGAACTCGGCCTGCCCTATGAAGTTCACGCGGTGGACATCGGCAAGGACGAGCAGTTCTCGCCCGCGTTCCTGAAGATCTCGCCCAACAACAAGATCCCGGCCATCGTGGACGACAGCGCCGAGGGCGGACCGCTGGCGATCTTCGAGAGCGCGGCGATCCTCATCTACCTGGCCGAGAAGAACGGCAAGTTCCTCGCACCGTCGGGCCCGGCGCGCTACAGGGCGCTGGAGTGGCTCAGCTGGCAGATCGGCGGGCTGGGCCCGATGCTCGGCCAGCTGGGGTTCTTCGGCGTGCGGTCGAAAGAGAAGTCGCCGCTCGCCATCCAGCGCTTCACCGAAGAAGCCGACCGCCTGCTGGGCGTGATGGACAAGCGGCTCGCTGAAGCGCCTTACCTGGCGGGCGACGAGTACACCATCGCCGACATCGCCACCTACCCGTGGACCGTGGCGGCGACCACCTTCCTGGGCGAGGTGCTGGCCGAGTCACTGGCCACCAAGCCCGCGCTGCACCGCTGGCTCGAGCGCGTGGGCAGCCGGCCCGCGGTCGTGCGTGGCATGGCCGTACCCAAGGTCTGATCCCTCAGCGCAGCACGGTGTGAATCAAACGGCCGTGGCCTTCACGGCCGCCGGCTGCTGCGCCATCCAGCTGCACTGCTCGGCCTTGAGCCGCGTGCACAGCTGCATGCCGCTGTGGTGCTCGAAGATCTCGGCCACCCACTCCACGAACACCCGCACCTTGGACGACAGGTGGCGGTTGGACGGGTAGACCACGTGGAACGGCGTGGGGTCGGACATCCATTCACCGAGCACGATTTCCAGCGCCCCGCACTCGAGGTACTGGTTGAAGATGTAGGTCGGCAACCGGCCCACACCCAGGCCGGACAGGCAGGCATCGACATAGGCGTTCGAGTCGTTCAGCGTGAGGCGACTTTGCACGGGCAGCGTGAGCCGCTCACCGTTCTGCGAAAAGTCCCAATCAAACAGCACGCCGTTGCGGCCTGAAAAATAGCTGAGGCAGGTGTGGTCCTTCAGATCGTTCGGGTGCTGGGGCACGCCATGGCGCTGCAGGTAGCTCGAGGTGGCGCAGGTGACCACGTGCATGGTGCCCACACGGCGGGCGATCATGGCCGGGTCGAGGATCTCGCCGCCACGCAGCGCGCAGTCCACCCCATCGCTCAGCAGGTTGAGCGGGCCGTCGCTGCAGCCCAGCTCGAGCTGGATCTCGGGGTAGCGCTCGAAGAACTCGTTCAGGCGCGGCATCAGCAGCCGGCTTGCCACCGCCGTGGCCACGTCCACCCGCAGGCGGCCGCGCGGGCTGCCCTGGCCCGAGGACAGCGACTCTTCGGCATCACGCAGGTCTTCGAGGATGCGCACGCATCGCTCGTAGTAGGCGGCGCCGTCGGCCGTGACCGACACCCTGCGGGTCGTGCGGTGCAGCAGCCGCACCTTGAGGTGCGATTCGAGCTCGCCCACGCTGGCAGACAGGCTGGCCTTGGGCGTGCCGAGCAGCTCGGCCGCCTTGGTGAAGCCCCCGGTGTCCACCACCGCCACAAAAGCTCTCATCGATCGGATTGTGTCCATTGGGTCGATTTCCTGAACAGTGATTCCCAGAATAGACGCTTTATCGATGCTTCGCCAACAAATACATTCTGTGCTGCGGCGCACCAACGCGCTTTTGCGGCCAAAAGCCCTCATTCTGATGACAACCACCGTTCCACCCTCTTCCGCCATCGACAGTTTCGAGTGGCCGGCCCCCAGCGGCACGCTGCTGGTGCGGGTGTACCGCGGCACGCTCACGCCCTCACCTGCGCTGCTGGTGTTTTTCCCGCCGGGCGGCTTCGTGGAGGCCGATTTCGAGGCGTCTGACAGCTGCATGAGCTCGCTGGCCGAGGCCTGCCAGGCCACCGTGCTGGCCCCCGCCTATGCGGTGGCACCCGACCATCCCTTCCCCGCTGCGATCGAAGACGCGCACGCGGTGCTGGCCCTGCTGGCGCAGAAGAAACAGCGCATCGCCGGTTGGACCGGTGCGCTGCTGTTTGTCGGCGGCATCGAAGCCGGTGGCAACCTGGCCGCCGTGTCGGCGCTGATGGCGCGCGACCGCTCGGGCCCGCCCCTGGCCGGGCAGATCCTGATCATGCCCATGCTCGACCCCAGCATGCGGGTGAACTCCACATCCTCTCAGCCCGCCGAGGTGGCTCAGTCCATGAGTCTGGCCTACCGCGACTATCTGCCGCGCGCGTCCGACCGTGTGCACCCGTACGCCTCGCCGCTCGAGTCGAGCCGGCTCGCCGGCCTACCGCCGGCGCTGCTTGTCTATGCCGAAGGCGACGCGTTGGCCGACGGCACCCGCCGCTATGCCGAACAGCTCGAACACGCGGGCGTGGCCGTGCAGCGTGTTGCCCTGCCCGCCAGCGACTTGCCCGATGCGAGCGCCCGCTGCGATGCGGCCGAACAGCACCCGTCCATTTCCGCCGTGGCCGCCTTCATTGCGGCCCGCACCGAGGCCGCCACGCGCGCCAAGTGACTGAACACCATGCCCGTGAATTCCTTTCCCCCTGTTTTTCCCCCATGACGCATCCCACCCGGACGCCGCCCACCCCCAACGCTCACAAGGCCACGCCATGAAGACCCGTTTCGTGCAACACACCCTGACCCTCACCGTGCTCGCCCTCGTGGCGGCCAGCCTGCTGGTGCTGACCGGCTGCTCCAAGAACGCCGACGCGCAAGCACCCGGTGGCGCGCCACCCGCACCGCCCGTGAGCGTGGCCACCGTCGTCTCGCGCCAGGTGGTGGAGCACCAGGAATTCTCCGGCCGCATCGAGGCGGTGGAGTCGGCGGAGATCCGCGCCCGCGTGCGCGGCACCATCGAGGCCATTCACTTCAAGCCAGGCTCGATGGTCAAGAAGGGCGACCTGCTCTTCGTGATCGACCCGCGCGCCTATGCCGCCGAAGCCCAGCGGGGTGAGGCCGCTGCCCAAGGCTCGCAGGCCCGCGCCGACCTGGCCCGCACTGACCTCGAACGCTCGCGCAAACTTCTGGCCGACAACGCCATCTCGCAGCGCGATGTGGACGAGCGCGCCGCCGCCGCCCGCCAGCTCGATGCCACTGCACGCGCCGACCAGGCGACGCTCGCCACCGCCCGCTTGAACCTGGGCTACGCCTCGGTGCGCGCCCCGTTCAGCGGCCGCGTGGGCAAGGCCGAAGTCACCGTGGGCAACCTGGTCGACAGCAACGTGGTGCTCACCTCGCTGGTGTCGGTGAGCCCCGTCTACGTGAGCTTCGACGGTGACGAGTCCACCTACCTCGCACTCGGTGCCTCGGCCCGCGGCGGCGATGCGGCCGTGAAGGTGCGCATGGGCCTGTCGAACGAGACCGGCTTTCCGCACGAGGGCAAGCTCGACTTCGTGGACAACCGCATCGACCCGTCGTCGAGCAGCGTGCGCATGCGCGCCGTCGTCGACAACCAGGACCGCCTGCTGACCCCCGGCCTCTTTGCCCGTGTGCAGATCGGCGCGGCGGCGGCGCCTTCGATCCTCATCAACGACGCGGCCGTGGGCACCGACCAGAACCGCAAGTACGTCTACGTGGTGGGCGCCGACAACAAGGCCGAGTACCGCGTGGTGCA
>JBEGTX010000144.1:0-4635 GCA_041179165.1 Pseudomonadota bacterium
GACATGCTGCTGCAAGGCATGAACTACATCGTCAAGTACGGCTACGACAGCACCCGCCAGTACTTCGTGTACTCGGAAGTGACGCGCGGCTACAGCGGCGGTGACACCCACATCATCTACCCGCTGGCCTACCTCGACCGCCTCTACAAGCAAGAGCTGGCAGCCGGCCGCATTGCCAACCCGGGCTGGTACGACACGCAAAGCACGTGGGCCACGATCGCCACGCGCCGCTACGATGAACTGCAGAACATGAACGTCGGTGCCAACAGCCAGTCGTACGGCTTCTATGGCTACGAGATCGTGTACCCGTCTGACTACTTCAAGGTCATGAAGGACACACTGGGACGTTGATGCTTGGCAGCTTCGGCTGCCTCTGCGAGACCCCTCTACGCCGCGGCAGGTGCCTTACCTGTTGCGGCGTTTTTCGTGGAGAAACGGGAATAAATCCAAGTCGTACCCCCTAGAAATGGTGTGTCTTATCGGTCTTTTGCCTAGGCTCCCGACATTTCCTCCATGGCAAGATCGATGGGGTCGTGATTCAACTATGAGAACCATCTAGATGAAAGCAGCTTTCAAGCATTTCGATGAAGAAACGATCGCGGCCAGTGAAAGCGCCTGGAAAGTCGAGAGCAAAGCTGCAGGCATGTTCCCTGCTGAAGTTGAGCAAGTGTTTGCTTGGACTCGAGCTCATGCGACGCTCACGGACAACGAGATTGCCTACGGAATCTTTTTTGATGACATTGCTGAGGCATTTGCCATCGTTGAGGTCGTAATCACTCAAAAGTCTTCAAAGTCCAAACTTATCAAGATGCTCAAGTTGCGGCTTCGACCTTCGCTAGAGGCTGAGGTGTACGCTGGAAACCTTGGCTCATACGAGAGGGCATTGACATGTTACAGCGAGGCCTTTTTTGGGCTCTACAAGCTTCGAGGCGCAGACAAGCATGCCGTTCTGAAATTTTATGGACGTTCCAACGAGCAGCTTAACTTCCTAAAGTCTCTCGTGGGCGCACTTAAAAAACGTGCGAAAGGCCATGATTTCAGGATGGACGGTCGTTGGCTTGTGATCGAGCCCTTGAAAGCCGTCTAAACTTCGGCTAACGAGCTTCTGTTCGAATCTTGGAAAATTGGGAGACTGGTGTGGACAACGTACTTGCTTTTGAGGTTCAAGGGCTGACTAGGCAAATCATCTATGCTGCGGTCATGGAGGCTGCAGAAGAGGTGGGTGTTGCGCTCACAGCGTATTCCTTTACTTCCAAGAGTGAGCAAGACGATCAAGCTCAAGTGCTACAAGCCGCTTAAGATAAAGAATGCAAAAAGCCCGCATCTTGCGGGCTTTTTGCGTTTTTGGTGTCGAATTTTGCCCGGTATGGGATTGAATTCCGATGGGTAGCTGAACGAGCGGCAGTCTTCAGGCCTTCAATCCAAAATCAAACTCGTTCGACGATCAGCGCGATGCCTTGCCCAACGCCGATGCACATCGTGCACAGCGCGTAGCGACCGCCGGTGCGGTGCAGTTGGTTGACGGCCGTGGTCACGAGGCGTGCGCCGCTGGCACCCAGGGGGTGGCCCAGGGCGATGGCGCCGCCGTTCGGGTTGACGCGGGGATCGTCGTCTTGCAGGCCGAGGTCGCGCATGACGGCCAGGCCTTGGGCTGCGAAGGCTTCGTTGAGTTCGATCACGTCCATCTGGGCCAGCGTGAGACCCGTCTGGGCCAGCACGCGGCGGGTGGCCGGGGCCGGGCCGAAGCCCATGATGCGCGGGGCGACGCCGGCCGTTGCCATGCCGACCACGCGGGCGCGTGGCGTGAGGCCGTTGCGCGAGGCGGCGCTGTCGCTGGCCAGCAGCAGGGCGCAGGCGCCGTCGTTCACGCCCGAGGCGTTGCCTGCGGTCACCGAGCCGTCAGGGCGAACCACACCCTTCAACTTGGCCAGCGCTTCCAGGCTGGTTTCACGCGGGTGCTCGTCTTTCGACACGACCAGCGGATCGCCCTTTTTCTGGGCGATGGTGACTGGCGTGATCTCGGCGTCGAACACGCCGGCCTTCTGGGCCGCCACGGCCTTGAGCTGGCTGGCCAGGGCCATGCGGTCTTGCGAGGCGCGGTCGATGCTGAACTGCACGGCCACGTTCTCGGCGGTTTCGGGCATGGAGTCCACGCCGTACTGTTCCTTCATGAGCTTGTTCACGAAGCGCCAGCCGATGGTGGTGTCGTAGATGGCGGCGGCGCGGCTGAAGGCGCTGTCGGCCTTGGGCATGACGAAGGGAGCGCGGCTCATGCTCTCCACACCGCCGGCAATCATCAGCTGAGCTTCGCCGCTCTTGATGGCGCGGGCGGCCGTGCCCACGGCGTCCATGCCCGAGCCGCACAGGCGGTTCAGCGTGGCGCCAGGCAGCTCGATGGGCAGGCCGGCCAGCAGGCTGGACATGCGGGCCACGTTGCGGTTGTCCTCACCCGCCTGGTTGGCGCAGCCGTAGATCACATCGGCCACGGCGAGCCAGTCGACGCCCGGGTTGCGGGCCATCAGCGCCTTCAGGGGCACGGCACCCAGGTCGTCGGCACGGACGCTGGACAAGGAACCACCGTAGCGGCCGAAGGGGGTGCGAATGGCATCGCAGATGAAAGCGTCTGTCATGGGGTCTCCGAGAGGAAGGAATCGTTGAAAGAGAGGAAAGGAAGGAAAGACAGCGAGTCGTGAAAACGTGGGGCCGGATGCACCTTTTGGAGGATGTCCAGCGTCATGGATGAGTGTAGAACGTGACTGAGGGCTGACGGCTCGGCCTTATGGAGAAGGGCACATGAAGGTTTCGTGCAAAGAGTCGCATTTTCGTTTCAAAATTGCACGGCCGTTCACGCAAGATAGCAGGCCTCGCATTCGCACCTGTCAGTTGTGTCAGGTGCGGGGCTTGAAACGGCAACATATTCTCAAGTCCTGAGGGCATGACGCCGAATAACACCTACCACCTCGGCTGTGTGAAGCACGGGTGTGCCCAAGTATGAAAGACGCATCGCCTACCACCCTCATCGACGTTCAACTCCTGCGCATCGGGATGTACATCCATCTCGACATGGGCTGGATGTCCCATCCCTTTCCGCTCAGCAGTTTCAAGATCGTCTCTGCCGACCAGATTGCCACCATCCGGGGGTTGGGAAAGCCGCGCGTGCGCTGGAGCCCGGAGCGCAGCGATGCCCCCGCCCCGCCCGCAGCCCCGGCTGACGGCCTGCCCAAGCCGGCCGACGCCACCGCGGCCGATGCGGCACCGGCCGAGAGCCCTCAAGCCGCCAAGGCGCGCATCGCCAGAGAAGCCCTGGCCGCTCAGCGAGCCGCTCTGCAGCTGTGCGAGCGCCAGTTCGCCGAGGCCACCCAGGCCTGCCGCAGCATGACCGACCTGGTGTCCGCCCAGCCCACCGTGGCGCGTGACCAGGCGCAGGCGCTGGCAGGTGCGTTCGTGACCAAGATGCTCGGCCCGGAAGACATGTGCATTCGCCTGCTGACCGATGCCGCGGGCGACAAGGCCTCGATGCATGCGGTTAACGTGGCCGTCATCTCGCTGCTGATGGGGCGCACCTTCGGTCTGCCCGAGTCCGACATGGTCGACCTGGGCGTGGGTGCCCTGCTGCACGACATCGGAAAAACCGAGATCCCCGAGCGGGTGCGCCACAAGGAAGACGGCTTCACCGCCGCCGAGAACAGCCTCTACCAGGAGCACGTGGCCCACGGCGTGTCGCTGGCCCGCAAGATGGGCCTGCAGCCGGGCGCCACCATGGTGATCGCACAGCACCACGAACATGCCGACGGTAGCGGCTTTCCGCTCAAGCTCAACAGCGACCGCATGACCACCGGCGCGCGCATCGTGTCGCTGATCAACCGCTACGACAACATGTGCAACCCGACCATCCCGTCGCGTGCACTGACCCCCCACGAGGCCTTGTCGCTGCTGTTCGCCCAGGGCAAGAACCGCTACGACACCGCCATCCTCGGGGCCTTCATCCGCATGATGGGGGTCTACCCGCCGGGCTCCACCGTGCAGCTCACCGACGATCGGTTCGGTGTGGTGGTGTCGGTCAACTCCTCGCGCAGCCTGAAGCCGCGGGTGGTGGTCCATGACCCCAAAGTGCCGCGTGAAGAAGCGCTGCTGCTCGACCTCGAAACCCAGGGCCACCTGGGTATCCGGCGCAGCTTGAAGCCCCAGCAGCTGCCCCCCGAGACGCTCAAGTACCTCGCGCCGCGCACCCGCGTGACCTACTTCTTCGAGCCCGACGCGGTCGAGCAGGAGGCCGTTGCGTGAGCCTGCTTGCCGCCCGTGCCTGGCTCGCGCTGTGGCCGAAGGCGCCGCCATGACGGACGCGTCCAGCCCCAACGCAGCGCCCAGCCCAACGCCCACCCACCGGGCCTGGGCTTCGCTCATTGAAGGCCTGATCGACGCCGTGTGGCTGGTCGATGCCAAGAGCCTGCGCATCGTCGCGGCCAATGGCCCGGCCGGGCTGCTGTTCGGTGTGGAGCCGGTCGCCCTGCTCGGCCGCGGTGTGGCCGAGCTGAGCGCCACCCCCGAAGACCTCGCCTTCTGGGACGACGTGGCCGCGGGCTGGACCGAGTCCATCCTGTCGGAGAGCCTCGTGTGCCGCTTCGACGGCCGTGT
>JBEGTX010000145.1:0-21876 GCA_041179165.1 Pseudomonadota bacterium
CAACGTCAGCATCACCGTGAAGCTGATCAACCCGATCGCCATGGAAGAAGGTCTGCGTTTCGCCATTCGCGAAGGCGGCCGTACCGTCGGCGCCGGCGTGGTTGCGAAGATCCTCGCTTAATTTGCCTGATGGCTGCCGGTGGGCTCGTTGAGTCTGCCGGCGCTTTCAACCCTGTTTCGCAGCAGGCCTCTGGCTTCATGCTGCATCGCTCTTTGAAGGAACTGTCATGCAAAAGCAAAAAATCCGCATCCGCCTGAAGGCGTTTGACTACAAGCTGATCGACCAATCGGCCCTGGAAATCGTCGACACCGCCAAGCGCACCGGCGCGATCGTCCGTGGTCCCGTGCCACTGCCGACCCGCATGCAGCGTTTCGACATCCTGCGCTCGCCACACGTCAACAAGACGTCGCGCGACCAGTTCGAAATCCGCACGCACCAACGCCTGATGGACATCGTCGACCCAACCGACAAGACCGTGGACGCGCTGATGAAGCTCGACCTGCCGGCCGGCGTCGACGTCGAAATCAAACTGCAGTGAGCCCCAAGACCGCCGGGTACGGCGGTCGCCCCCCGAGGGGAGCCTCGAATCCGGCCGGGAAACCCGTTCCGTCTCGAGTTGCTTGATCGGTCGGCTCGCTTCGCATCGCCTTCATATGGGTGTGCGGCGAGTTTGGGGTAAGGGTTCTAGGTGCGGCAGGGTTGCGTTGTGGTTTTGCGCAGCACCTGCTACACTCGCAGGCTTATCTGGCAACGGGCATGTTCCGTTGTCCGTGGGTCATTGGGCTTTTGCCTCGTGACACCACAAACGTCAGCCCGACCAATCGTTGTCGGGGATATGAAACAAAGGCCTCCTACGGGGCTGGAGAAAAACCATGAGTCTTAGCAATCGTCTCGGATTGCTGGGCCGCAAGGTGGGCATGATGCGCATTTTCACGGACGACGGCGATGCCGTTCCTGTGACCGTGCTCGACGTGTCCAACAACCGCGTGACCCAGATCAAAACCGCAGAGACAGACGGCTACAGCGCCATTCAAGTGGCGTTCGGTGAGCGCAAGGCATCGCGCGTGACCAAGCCAGAAGCCGGCCACCTTGCCAAGGCAGGTGTGGAAGCAGGCGAAATCCTTCGCGAGTTCCGTGTGGAGGCCTCCGTGGCCGCCGAATACAAGCCGGGCGCCCAAGTGGCCGTCACCGGCGTGTTCGCTGTGGGCCAGCTGGTCGACGTGCAAGGCACGTCCCTCGGCAAGGGCTTCACCGGCACGATCAAGCGCCACAACTTCAAGTCACAGCGCGCGTCGCACGGTAACAGCCGTTCGCACAACGTGCCTGGCTCGATTTCGATGGCCCAGGATCCAGGCCGCGTGTTCCCAGGCAAGAAGATGTCTGGCCAGCGCGGTAATGTGACCAAGACCACCCAGAACCTCGACATCGTTCGCATCGACGAAGCGCGCCAGCTGCTGCTCGTCCGCGGCGCCGTGCCAGGGCACAAGAACGGCCACGTGGTCGTCAGCCCAGCCGTCAAGGTCAAGGTCAAGAAAGGAGCCAACTGATGCAGCTCGAGCTCCTGAATGAACAAGGTCAATCCGCTTCCAAGGTTGACGCGCCCGACACCGTGTTCGGTCGTGACTACAACGAAGCCCTGATTCACCAGATCGTCGTCGCTTTCCAGGCCAATGCCCGTCAAGGCACCCGCGCCCAGAAAGACCGCGAACAGGTCAAGCACAGCACGAAGAAGCCATGGCGCCAAAAGGGCACCGGCCGCGCTCGTGCTGGTATGACGTCCTCGCCACTGTGGCGTGGGGGCGGTCGGATTTTCCCGAACAGCCCTGACGAAAACTTCACGCAGAAGGTCAACAAGAAGATGTACCGCGCCGGTATGGCCGCCATCTTCTCGCAGCTGGCCCGTGATGGTCGTCTGTCGGTGATCGACTCGTTCACCGTCGACTCGCCCAAGACCAAGCCATTGGCTGCCCGTTTCAAGGCCCTGGGCTTTGACTCGGTGCTGGTGATCGCCGATCAGCTCGACGACAACCTGCTGCTGGCATCGCGCAATCTGCGCAATGTCCTGGTGGTCGAGCCACGTTACGCCGATCCGCTCTCGCTCGTGCACTACAAGAAGGTGCTCGTCACGAAGGCTGCGATCGAGCAACTCAAGGAGATGCTGGCATGAGCACCGTGAAGCATGATGAGGGCCGTCTGGCCCAGGTGCTGGTGGCGCCGATCGTTTCCGAAAAGGCCACTGCCGCTGCCGAAAAGAACAACCAGGTGTTGTTCAAGGTCCTGCGCGATGCGACCAAGCCTGAAATCAAGGCTGCCGTTGAACTGCTGTTCAAGGTTGAAGTCGAGTCCGTGCAGACCGTGATCCAAAAGGGCAAGGTCAAGCGTTTTGGCAAATCCATTGGTCGCCGCGACCACGTCAAGAAGGCGTATGTGTCGTTGAAGGCGGGCCAGGAGCTCAACTTCTCCGGGGAGGCCGCATAATGGCCATCGTCAAAGTCAAGCCAACATCGCCAGGCCGCCGTGCCGTGGTGAAGGTGGTGCACAAGCACCTCCACAAGGGCAAGCCTGAAGCGTCGCTGCTCGAGCCGCAATTCCAGCATGCTGGCCGTAACAACAACGGTCACATCACGGTGCGTCACAAGGGTGGCGGTCACAAGCACCACTACCGTGTGGTCGACTTCGTGCGCAACAAGGACGGCATTCCTGCCAAGGTCGAACGCATCGAATACGATCCAAACCGCACGGCTCACATCGCACTGGTGTGCTATGCCGACGGCGAGCGTCGCTACATCATCGCTCCCCGTGGTCTGGAAGTTGGTTCGACGGTTCTGAGCGGCGCTGAAGCGCCGATCAAGGCCGGCAACACGCTGCCGATCCGCAACATCCCTGTGGGCTCCATCATCCACTGCATCGAGATGCTGCCAGGCAAGGGTGCTCAAATCGCCCGCTCCGCCGGCACCTCCACGACGCTGCTGGCCCGTGAAGGCACCTACGCTCAGGTTCGCCTGCGTTCGGGTGAAGTGCGCAAGATCCACATCGACTGCCGCGCCACCATTGGTGAAGTGTCCAACGAAGAGCACAGCCTGCGCCAATACGGCAAGGCCGGTGCCCGTCGCTGGAAGGGCATCCGTCCGACCGTTCGTGGCGTTGCCATGAACCCGGTGGATCACCCGCACGGTGGTGGTGAAGGTCGTACTGGTGAAGGCCAAGCGCCTGTGTCGCCGTGGAACACCTTGACCAAGGGCTACCGCACTCGCAACAACAAGCGCACGCAGACGTTCATCGTCTCGCGTCGCAAGAAGTAAGGGGCTGTCATGACCCGTTCACTCAAAAAAGGTCCATTCGTTGACCACCACCTCTTGGCCAAGGTCGAGAAGGCTGTGGCCATCAAGGACAAGAAGCCGATCAAGACCTGGTCGCGCCGTTCGACGATCCTGCCCGATTTCATCGGTGTGACCATTGCCGTGCACAACGGCAAGCAGCACGTGCCGGTGTATGTCACCGACCAGATGGTTGGCCACAAGCTCGGTGAATTTGCGCTGACCCGCACGTTCAAGGGCCACCCGGCTGACAAGAAGGCCAAGAAATAAGGAATGACGATGGAAACCCGTTCAATCGTTCGCGGTGTTCGCCTGTCTGCCGACAAGGGTCGGCTGGTGGCTGACCTGATCCGCGGCAAGAAGGTGGACCAGGCGCTCAACATCCTGGCTTTCACCCAAAAGAAGGCGTCTGGCATCATCAAGAAGTGCCTGGAGTCTGCCATTGCCAATGCCGAGCACAACGACGGCGCTGACATTGACGAACTGCACGTCAAGACGATCTATGTGGAGCAAGGCACCACGCTGAAGCGTTTCTCTGCCCGGGCCAAAGGCCGTGGCAACCGCATCAGCAAGCCGACTGCCCACATCTACATCACCGTCGGCAACTGAGGCAGAAGGAACACCATGGGACAAAAGATTCACCCAACCGGCTTCCGCCTGCCTGTCACGCGCAATTGGGCTTCACGCTGGTACGCGTCGAATGCCAATTTCGCGACCATGCTGGCCGAAGACCTGCGCGTCCGCGAATACCTCAAGGCCAAGCTCAAGAACGCGGCTGTGTCGCGCATCTTGATCGAACGCCCTGCCAAGAACGCACGCATCACCATTTACTCGGCGCGCCCGGGCGTGGTGATCGGCAAGAAGGGCGAGGACATCGAGAACCTCAAGGCCGAACTGACTCGCCGCTTGGGCGTGCCGGTCGCTGTCAACATCGAAGAAGTGCGCAAGCCCGAAATCGATGCGCAACTCATTGCCGACAGCATCACCCAGCAGCTCGAAAAGCGCATCATGTTCCGCCGCGCCATGAAGCGCGCCATGCAGAACGCCATGCGTCTGGGCGCCCAAGGCATCAAGCTGATGTCCTCGGGTCGTCTGAACGGCATTGAAATCGCTCGTTGCGAGTGGTACCGCGAAGGCCGCGTGCCACTTCACACCCTGAAGGCCGACATCGACTATGGCTTCTCTGAAGCCAAGACGACCTACGGCATCATCGGCGTGAAGTGCTGGGTCTACCGTGGCGACCGCCTGGCCAATGGCGATGCGCCTGGCATCGTGACGCCTCCTGGTGCCGAAGACGACCGCCGTCCACGTCGCAACACCCGTCCGGGTGCGCCGACTGGCCGTGGCCGTCCTGGTGGTGGCGCGGGCGACCGTGCTCCTCGTGAGGGTGGCGACAACCGGCCTGCTGCTACGGCAGCCCCGGCTGACGCTCCCAAGACCGCAACCGTCAAGCGCGTTCGCAAGGCCCCAGGCCCTGACGCGCCTGCCGGCGGCGACGCCAAAGGAGAATAAGAATGCTGCAACCTGCACGCAGAAAATACCGCAAGGAACAAAAGGGCCGTAACACTGGCGTCGCTACCCGCGGTGCTGCTGTTTCGTTCGGTGACTTCGGTCTGAAGGCCACGGAGCGCGGCCGTCTGACGGCTCGCCAGATCGAAGCGGCACGTCGTGCCATTTCGCGTCACGTGAAGCGCGGTGGCCGCATCTGGATCCGCATTTTCCCGGACAAGCCTATTTCTCAGAAGCCAGCCGAAGTCCGCATGGGCAACGGTAAGGGCAATCCTGAGTACTACGTGGCTGAAATTCAGCCCGGCAAGGTCCTCTACGAAATCAACGGCGTTCCCGAAGAACTGGCCCGTGAAGCGTTCAAGCTGGCATCTGCCAAGCTGCCGCTGAGCACCACCTTCGTGTCGCGCCAGGTGGGCTCTTGAGCCTGACCGGAGAACGACATGACATCATCATCTGAACTGCGCGCCAAAGACGTCGCTGGTCTCGAAAAGGAAGTCGCTGACTTGCTCAAGGCCCATTTCGGCCTGCGCATGCAGAAGGCAACCCAGCAGCTGACCAACCACACGGTGCTCGGCAACACGCGCCGCGACATCGCTCGTGCCCGCACCATCCTGGCTGAGAAGAAGAAGGAGTCTGCGAAATGACCGAAGTGCAGCAACCCAAGGAAAAGAACACGCGCACCCTCGTGGGCCGCGTTGTCAGCGACAAGCGTTCCAAGACCATCACGGTGTTGATCGAGCGTCGCACCAAGCATGAGCTGTACGGCAAGATCGTCGCTCGCACCAGCAAGTACCAGGCTCATGACGAGCAAAACGAGTACAAGATGGGTGATGTGGTCGAGATCTCGGAATGCCGTCCGATCTCCAAGACGAAGGCATGGACGGTCACCCGTCTGGTCGAGAAGGCCCGCATCGTTTAAGAGTCAGACGTTCGGGGCGCTGACTCAGGTCTCGAAAATCAATCGGTCGGAATGCTGGCGTGCTGGCATCCGGCCGTTTTCATTGCTGGCGGGGCTGATCAAGCTCCGTCGTTGTTGGTGCTGCGCCGGTCGCACCGTCGCGCAATCTGTGTTCACCCAAGGAGATCAAGATGTTGAAAGTCGGCGACATGCTGCCTGCAGGCAGCCTTCAGGAATTCATTGAAGTCGAAGGCGAGGGCTGCTCGCTGGGCCCCAATGCATTCGACATTGAAAAAACCACCAAGGGCAAGACCGTGGCCATCTTCGCGCTGCCTGGCGCCTTCACGCCCACCTGTTCGGCGCAGCATGTGCCTGGTTACGTGAAGCAGGCTGCCGATTTCAAGGCCGCAGGTGTCGACGAGATCTGGTGCGTCTCGGTGAACGACGCCTTCGTGATGGGCGCTTGGGGCCGTGAGCAGAAGGCGCAAGGCGCTGTGCGCATGATGGCCGATGGCAGTGCTGATTTCGCCAAGGCCACAGGTCTGACGTTCGACCTCACGTCGCGCGGCATGGGTGTGCGCTCGCAGCGCTACTCGATGCTCGTCCAAGATGGTGTCGTGAAGTCTTTGAACGTCGAAGCTCCTGGCAAGTTCGAGGTGAGCGACGCCGCCACCTTGCTGAAACAGGCGCAGCAGCTCAAGGGCTGATCGCGTTTGACAGTGGAACCAGGCGCGCTGGTGCAGGCGCCTGAAGAAAGATTGAGAAAGATGCTTGACGGTCTCTCTCAGTCAATACATAATCTAAGACTTCGCCGAATTTCCGGCTGCATCAAGTGGGTTGCGACAAGCAGTCCGCTGCACGGTGCACCCCGGAGTCGGCTCCGCCCAAGCAGTGATCCTTCCAAGGTGATCTGACGGGCCCAAGACTGACTGCAGCCGCCTTCGTGATGGTCACGAACGGGTATGCAGGCCAAGTTGGGGACTGAACATGATTCAAATGCAATCGCGGCTTGATGTCGCGGACAACACTGGTGCGAAGTCCGTCATGTGCATCAAGGTGCTCGGCGGCTCCAAGCGTCGTTACGCCGGTATTGGCGATGTCATCAAGGTCAGCATCAAAGAAGCTGCTCCTCGTGGCCGCGTCAAAAAGGGTGAAGTCTACAGCGCCGTGGTGGTTCGCACCGCCAAGGGCGTTCGTCGTCAAGACGGCTCGCTCGTCAAGTTCGACGGCAATGCAGCAGTGCTGCTCAACGCCAAGCTCGAGCCCATCGGCACCCGCATCTTCGGCCCAGTCACGCGTGAGTTGCGCACTGAGCGCTTCATGAAGATCGTGTCCTTGGCGCCTGAGGTTCTCTAAATTCGCCGGGCTTCTCAAGTCATCTTTTGAGCCGGTTGAAGGACAGCTTATGAACAAGATTCGCAAAGGCGACCAAGTCATCATCTTGACAGGTCGCGACAAGGGCAAACGTGGTGCGGTCACGCAGCGCGTTGACGAAGATCGCATCATCGTCGAAGGCGTGAACGTGGTGAAGAAGCACGTCAAGCCGAACCCCATGAAGGGGACGACAGGTGGTGTGGTCGACAAGACCCTCTCCATCCACCAGTCGAACGTCGCCATCTTCAACCCTGCCACTGGCAAGGCTGACCGTGTCGGCATCAAGCTGCTGAGCGACGCTGAGCAACAGTCCCGCAAGACGAAAGAGAAGGGCGTTCGCGTCTTCAAGTCTAGCGGCGAAGAAATCAAGGCATAAGAGGTCCGTCATGGCTCGTTTGCAAGCGTTTTACCGCGAAAAAGTGGTGGCTGACCTCTCGCAGAAGTTCGGCTACAAGTCCAGCATGGAAGTGCCGCGCATCACGAAGATCACCCTGAACATGGGTGTGAGCGAAGCGGTCTCCGACAAGAAGGTCATGGAACACGCCGTGAGCGACCTGACCAAGATTGCTGGCCAGAAGCCTGTCGTCACCAAGTCTAAGAAGGCCATTGCCGGCTTCAAGATTCGTGACGGCGTGCCTATCGGTTGCATGGTGACGTTGCGCGGAGTTCAGATGTATGAATTCCTCGACCGTTTCGTGACCATTGCACTGCCGCGAGTGCGTGACTTCCGGGGTATCTCCGGTCGTTCCTTCGACGGCCGTGGCAACTACAACATCGGCGTCAAAGAGCAAATCATCTTCCCCGAAATCGATTACGACAAGGTGGATGCGCTCCGTGGTCTGAACATCAGCATCACGACGTCTGCGAAAAACGACGAGGAGTGCAAGGCACTGCTCGCGGCTTTCAAATTCCCGTTCAAGAACTGAGGCGGCCCATGGCTAAAACTTCCCTCATTCAGCGCGAACTGAAGCGCACCCAGCTGGTTGCCAAGTACGCTAAAAAGTACGCGGAACTCAAGGGCACCGCCAACGACGCCAAGAAGACCGACGAAGAGCGTTATGCCGCTCGTCTGGAACTGCAAAAGCTGCCCCGCAACGCCTATCCAACCCGCCAGCGCAACCGCTGCGAGCTGACTGGTCGCCCACGTGGCACCTTCCGCAAGTTTGGTTTGGGCCGTAACAAGATCCGTGAACTCGCCTTCAAGGGCGACATTCCGGGTGTTGTCAAGGCCAGCTGGTAATCGGCACGACGATCAGGAGATATCCGTATGAGCATGAGTGATCCTATCGCCGATATGCTGACCCGTATCCGCAACGCACAAATGGTTCAAAAGACCACTGTGGCAATGCCGGCGTCCAAGCTGAAGGTGGCCATTGCCCAAGTCTTGAAAGACGAAGGCTACATCGATTCTTTCGCTGTCAAAGGCGAAAAGACCAAGCCCGAACTCGAAGTCGCGCTGAAGTACTACGCCGGCAAGCCGGTCATCGAGCGCATCGAGCGCGTGAGCCGTCCCGGCCTGCGTGTGTACAAGGGCCGCCACGACATTCCGAACGTCATGAACGGGCTGGGTGTTGCCATCGTGACCACGCCCAAGGGCGTGATGACGGACCGCAAAGCTCGCCAGGCCGGTATCGGCGGCGAAGTGCTCTGCTACGTCGCCTAAGGAAGGGAAGAACAAATGTCCCGCGTAGGAAAAATGCCGATCTCCCTGCCGCAAGGTGTGGACGTCGCGATCACCGCTGAACAAATCAGCGTCAAGGGTTCGTTGGGCACGCTGGTGCGTACCATCAACCCTCTGGTGACTGTCAAGAACGAAGGCGGCAAGCTGTCTTTCGTTCCTGCCAACCAATCGGTCGAAGCCGATGCCCTCTCCGGCACCTACCGCGCACTGGTTGCGAACATGGTGAACGGCGTGAGCAAGGGCTTCGAAAAGAAGCTGACGCTGGTTGGCGTGGGCTTCCGTGCCCAAGCCGCTGGTTCCAAGCTGAATCTGCAGATCGGTTTCTCGCATCCGGTTGCCAAGGACATGCCTGCTGGTGTGACCGTGGCTTGCCCGACGCAGACTGAAATTCTCATCAAGGGTTCTGACCGCCAAGTGGTGGGTCAGATTGCTGCGGAAGTTCGCGCAATTCGCCCGCCTGAGCCTTACAAGGGCAAGGGCATCCGCTATGCGGATGAGAAGGTCACGATCAAAGAGACCAAGAAGAAGTAAGGAGCGGATGACATGTTGAACAAAAAAGATCAGCGCGTTCGTCGCTCCCGCCAGACCCGCGTTCGCATTGCGATGCAACGCGTGGCCCGCCTGACCGTCTTCCGCACCAACCTGCACATCTACGCCAGCGTCGTTTCCGACGACGGCACCCGTGTGCTGGCAAGCGCCTCCACTGCCGAAGCCGACATCCGCAAGGAACTCGGTACGTCTGGTAAGGGTGGCAACGTGGCTGCGGCAACGCTCATCGGCAAGCGCATCGCTGAAAAGGCGAAGGCTGCTGGCATTGAAAAGGTGGCGTTTGACCGTGCAGGGTTTGCGTACCACGGCCGTGTCAAGGCCCTGGCCGACGCGGCTCGCGAAGCCGGCCTGCAGTTCTAAGCGCACAGCGCAACGACCAAGGAATTCGAGATGGCAAAGTTTCAACCCCGTGCACAGACCGAAGGCAACGACGACGGCCTGAAGGAAAAGATGATCGCGGTCAACCGCGTCACCAAAGTGGTGAAGGGCGGTCGTACGCTGAGCTTCGCTGCACTGACCGTGGTCGGTGATGGCGATGGCCGCATCGGCATGGGCAAGGGCAAGGCGAAGGAAGTTCCTGTCGCCGTGCAGAAGGCCATGGAAGCGGCTCGCCGCAACCTCGTCAAGGTGTCGCTGAAGAACGGCACCATCCACCACAAGGTGGTTGGCGAGCACGGCGCATCGCACGTCCTGATGGCACCGGCTCCTGAAGGTACCGGCATCATCGCTGGCGGCCCGATGCGCGCTGTGTTCGAAGTGATGGGCGTGACCGACATCGTGTGCAAGAGCCTCGGTTCGTCTAACCCATACAACCTGGTTCGCGCCACGCTCGACGCGTTGAAGAACACGAACACGCCGGCCGAGATCGCCGCCAAGCGTGGCCTCACCGTTGAAGAAATCTTCAACTGAGCGGCAACGCCCGGAGAAACGAAATGACTGACAAAACAAACGCCAAGACCGGCGCCACCGTGAAGCTGAAGCTGATTCGCAGCATCGCCGGCACGCGTGAGTCGCATCGCGCAACGGTGCGCGGCCTCGGCCTGCGCAAGCTGAACAGCGAATCTGAGCTCGAAGACACGCCGTCGGTGCGCGGCATGATCAACAAGGTCTCGTACCTTGTCAAAGTGCTCTGAGCGGAGAACAGAACATGCAACTCAATACGATCAAACCAGCTGTTGGTTCCAAGCACGCCAAGCGTCGCGTCGGCCGTGGCATTGGCTCGGGCATCGGCAAGACCGCTGGCCGTGGCCACAAGGGTCAAAAGTCGCGTGCTGGTGGCTTTCACAAGGTGGGCTTCGAAGGCGGTCAAATGCCTCTGCAGCGTCGCCTGCCAAAGCGCGGCTTCAAGTCGGCTTTGCTGAAGTTCAACGCTGAAGTCACGCTGACCGACCTGGAAAAGCTCGGCGCTGCCGAAGTCGACCTGGCTCTGCTGAAGCAAGCCAAGCTGGTGGGTGAGTTGGCCAAGGTGGTCAAGGTCATCAAGACTGGCGAGCTGACCCTCAAGGTCGTGCTCAAGGGCATCGGCGCTACGGCAGGTGCCAAGGCAGCCATCGAAGCCGCTGGCGGCTCGATCGCTTAATCGCTCCGCGAACAGGACAAGCTTCAGTGGCAACCAACGCGAATCAGCTGGCAAAGAGTGGCAAGTTCGGTGACCTTCGTCGCCGCCTTGTGTTCTTGTTGCTCGCCCTCGTGGTCTACCGGATTGGTGCGCACATTCCAGTGCCAGGCATCAACCCAGTGGAACTGAAGGCGATGTTCGCGGGCCAGCAAGGCGGAATTCTCAGCCTGCTGAACGTGTTCTCGGGCGGGGCGCTGTCGCGCTTCACCGTATTCGCGCTCGGCATCATGCCGTACATCTCGGCGTCCATCATCATGCAGTTGATGGGCTACGTGTTGCCAAGCGTTGAAGCGCTGAAGAAAGAAGGCGAGTCGGGTCGTCGCAAGATCACGCAGTACACGCGTTACGGCACGGTGGCGCTTGCCCTGTTCCAGGCGCTGACGATTGCCTTGTCGCTCGAGAGCGTGAACCGTCTGGTGATTGATCCAGGGTTTGCCTTCCGGGTGAATGTGGTGGTCAGCTTGGTGGCTGGCACGATGTTCCTGATGTGGCTTGGTGAGCAGATTACCGAGCGGGGTCTGGGCAACGGAATCTCGATTCTGATTTTTGCGGGGATTGCATCCGGTTTGCCAAGCGGCATGGGTCAATTTCTGACGATGGTGGGCAACAACGACATCCACCCGATTGCTGGCTTGTTCATTCTGGCCATCATCGTTGGCGTGACTTACCTGGTGGTGTTTGTGGAGCGGGGCCAGCGCAAGATCCTGGTCAACTATGCGAAGCGTCAGGTCGGCAACAAGGTCTACGGCGGTCAATCGTCACACCTGCCACTGAAGCTGAACATGGCGGGCGTGATTCCCCCGATCTTTGCGTCGACGATCATCCTGCTGCCGGCAACTGCCATTGGCTGGTTCGCAACGGGTGAGAGAATGAGCTGGTTGAAGAACCTCGCAACCATGTTGTCGCCGGGCCAACCTATCTACGTGATGGCATTTGCTGCTGCGATTGTGTTCTTCTGCTTTTTCTACACGGCCCTGGTGTTCAACAGCCGTGAGACTGCAGATAACCTGAAGAAGAGTGGTGCGTTCATTCCCGGGATTCGTCCTGGTGATCAAACCGCTCGCTACATTGACAAGATTCTTTCCCGCCTGACCTTGGCCGGTGCGGTGTACATCACGGCGGTGTGTTTGCTGCCAGAGTTCTTGCAACTCAAGTACAAGGTTCCGTTCTACTTTGGCGGTACATCGCTTCTGATCCTTGTGGTCGTCACGATGGACTTCTGGGCCCAGGTTCAGTCTTACGTCATGAGCCAGCAGTACGAGTCACTGCTGAAGAAGTCGAGTTTCAAATAATCTGCTGCTGAAACGCCCTGAGCGAATCAACAGCACCGAGCAACAGACCTGAAAGAAAACGAAGCGGCACGCATGGCGAAAGACGATGTCATTCAAATGCAAGGTGAGATTCTTGAGAATCTCCCCAATGCCACATTTCGTGTGAAATTGGAGAACGGGCACGTGGTGCTCGGTCACATCTCCGGGAAAATGCGCATGCACTACATCCGCATCCTTCCGGGAGATAAGGTAACCGTTGAGTTGACGCCCTACGACTTGAGTCGGGCACGTATCGTGTTCCGCGCCAAGTAATCGGTTGCCTACACAGAGTTTGAACAGTCGAAGTGGCCTGAAGGGGCCTAGGAGAGAAGATCATGAAAGTTGCAGCATCAGTTAAAAAGATGTGCCGGAATTGCAAGGTTATCCGTCGCAAGGGTGTTGTGCGCGTGATCTGCACTGACCCGCGCCACAAGCAGCGCCAAGGCTGATCAGCCTTCGACTAAGCGAATAGAGGACGCAAATGGCACGTATTGCTGGTATCAACATTCCGCCCCAGAAGCACACCGAAATCGGTCTGACTGCTATCTATGGGATTGGCCGCACCACGGCGCAGAAACTCTGCACCCAATGTGGCGTTCCCTTCGATCGCAAGGTCAAAGACCTGACCGACGGTGATCTGGAAAAACTCCGAGAAGAAATCGGGCGCATGACCATCGAGGGCGATCTTCGCCGCGAGATGTCCATCAACATCAAGCGCCTGATGGACCTCGGTTGCTACCGTGGTTTCCGTCACCGTCGTGGTCTGCCGGTCCGTGGCCAGCGCACCAAGACGAATGCCCGCACCCGCAAGGGTCCGCGCAAGTCGGGCGTGGTCAAGAAGTGATCGTACCTCGTCGGCTTCGCTGACGAGCACACTGACGAGCAGAGTAAGAAGAGGTCGATATGGCTAAGCAACAGAATACCGCCGCCCAGCGCGTGCGCAAGAAAGTCCGCAAGAACGTTGCCGACGGCATTGCCCACGTTCACGCGTCGTTCAACAACACGATCATCACGATCACCGACCGTCAAGGCGGCGCGCTGTCTTGGGCGTCGAGTGGTGGCCAAGGCTTCAAGGGCTCGCGCAAGTCGACGCCTTTCGCTGCTCAGGTTGCTGCTGAAGTGGCCGGTCGTGCTGCCCAGGAACAAGGCATCAAGAACCTCGACGTCAAGATCAAGGGCCCAGGCCCTGGTCGTGAATCGTCGGTTCGCGCCCTGGCTTCGCTTGGCATCCGGATCAACTCGATCTCCGACGTCACGCCAGTGCCGCACAACGGTTGCCGTCCGCAAAAGCGTCGCCGCATCTGAGTTTGCGTTACCCCTATCGCCGGCAATCACCTTTGGTGCCTGCCGGCGGTTGTGTTAGAGCCGAAAGGCATTGTTAAGCCCACCGTCTGAGCGCCCGCAAGAACACGCCAGACTCGCGCTTGTCGCCACATCGGCTTGCGTCAGATTGAACAAGGAAATCACGTGGCACGTTATCTAGGCCCTACGGGCAAACTCGCACGCCGTGAAGGCACCGACCTCTTCCTGAAGAGCGCTCGCCGCCCGATCGGTGACAAGGTCAAATTTGAAGCCAAGCCAGGCCAGCACGGCCGCACGTCCGGTCAGCGCACGTCTGACTTCGGCCTGCAGCTGCGCGAAAAGCAGAAGGTCAAGCGCATGTACGGCATTCTGGAACGTCAGTTCCGCCGTTACTTCGCTGAAGCCGAGCGCCGCAAGGGCAACACCGGTGCCAACCTCCTGGTGCTGCTCGAGTCCCGCCTGGACAACGTCGTGTACCGCATGGGCTTCGGCTCCACGCGTGCCGAAGGCCGTCAGCTGGTGTCGCACAAGGCGATCACCGTCAATGGCGCCGTCGTGAACATCGCGTCGTACATGGTCAAGGTCGGTGACGTCGTTGGCGTCCGTGAAAAGTCGAAGAAGCAGCTCCGCATCATTGATGCCGTGAAGCTGGCCGAATCGCAGGGCATGCCCGCTTGGGTGGCCGTGGATGCCGCCAAGCTGGAAGGCATCTTCAAGAAAGCGCCGGACCGCGACGAATTCGCGAACGACGTCAAGGAAGCACTGATCGTCGAGTTGTACTCGCGTTGATCGACTTCTTGGCCGATGCCGTGCTGCCCTGCTGGGCAGCTGGCTTCGGCCGTTTCCCGTTTTAAAGTCGGCAGCGGTGCCAGCCGCTCCGGCTGGTCCCTCAGCCTTATCGGCGTAACGAGCCGAGGGTATTGAAAGAAAGACCTCATGCAAACAAACCTGCTCAAACCCAAAGCCATCAATGTGGAGCCGCTGGGCGGCAACCGCGCCAAGGTCACGCTCGAGCCGTTCGAACGTGGCTACGGCCACACGTTGGGCAACGCGCTGCGCCGCGTGCTGCTGTCGTCGATGGTCGGGTACGCCCCGACCGAAGTGACGATCGCTGGCGTGCTCCATGAGTACTCCACGGTGGACGGTGTGCAGGAAGATGTCGTTCACATCATGCTGAACCTGAAGGGCGTCGTGTTCCGCCTGCACAACCGTGACGAAGTCACGCTGGTGCTGCGCAAGGAAGGCGAAGGCCCGGTCACGGCCGGCGACATCCAGACCCCGCACGATGTTGAAATCATCAACCCCGAGCACGTGATCGCCCACCTGTCGCAAGGCGGCAAGCTGGACATGCAGATCAAGGTCGAAAAGGGCCGTGGTTATGTGCCGGGCACGATGCGCCGCTACGGCGACGAGCCGACCAAGTCGATCGGCCGCATCGTTCTCGACGCGTCGTTTTCGCCTGTTTCGCGCGTGAGCTACACCGTTGAGAGCGCCCGCGTCGAGCAGCGCACCGACCTGGACAAGCTGGTCATGGAAATCGCGACCAATGGCGCCATCACGCCGGAAGAAGCCATTCGTGCATCGGCTAAAATCCTGGTCGAGCAACTGGCCGTGTTCGCGCAGCTGGAAGGCAGCGAGATCACTGCATTCGACCAGCCAGCTCAACGCAGCACGCAGTTCGATCCAATCCTGCTGCGTCCGGTCGACGAGCTCGAACTCACCGTGCGTTCGGCCAACTGCCTGAAGGCCGAGAACATCTATTACATCGGTGACCTGATCCAGCGCACCGAAACCGAGCTGCTGAAGACGCCTAACCTGGGTCGCAAGTCGCTCAACGAAATCAAGGAAGTGCTTGCCTCGCGTGGTCTCACGCTCGGCGCACGCCTGGAAAACTGGCCGCCACAAGGCCTGGACAAGCGTTAAACCCAACACGGGCTGTTTTCAGCCCGGTGCACCCGGCAGTACCTGATACGGCTGCCGGTTTCAAACCTAGAAAGGACATTGCACCATGCGTCACCGTAACGGTCTCCGTAAACTCAATCGCACCTCCGCTCATCGCCAAGCCATGTTGCGCAACATGTGCAACTCGTTGCTGCAGCACGAAGCCATCAAGACCACGGTCCCGAAGGCCAAGGAACTGCGCCGCGTCGTTGAGCCGCTCATCACGCTCGCCAAGGAAGCCACGCTGGCCAACCGCCGCCTTGCTTTTGACCGCACCCGTGACCGCGACATCGTCACCAAGCTCTTCAACGAACTGGGCCCACGCTACAAGGCGCGTCCAGGCGGCTACACCCGCATCCTGAAGATGGGCTTCCGTGTCGGCGACAACGCGCCCATGGCTTACGTCGAGCTGGTCGACCGTCCTGAAGTGACCGAAGCACCTGCCGACAAGGCAGAGTGAGCGTCACCTGATTCCACACCATTGAGCGGCGCGTCCGTTGGTGGTGAAAACAAGGCCAGCATCCGCTGGCCTTTTTGCATTTCGGATGCGCTTGCCGCACAGACCTGCTGAAACTGGGGGACTGGCCGTGCCGCGATGAAGCCCAGTGATGCCACGGGCCGCTGTGGGAGAGACACCGCCATGGCATGAAGCTGCTGACTTTGGCACACTGCATCATGGCCGAACCTATCTTTCGCATCTCTCATCTCCACAAGAAGTTTGGCGACAATCTCGTCGTCAATGACCTCTCGCTCGAACTGCATGCCGGCGAATGCCTGGGTGTGATCGGACCGAACGGGGCTGGCAAGACCACCACCATCCGCATGTGCCTGGGGCTGAGCAGCCCCGACAGCGGCGAGATCGAAGCCTTCGGCTTGCCCATCCCGCAGCAGACGCGCGAAGCCAAGAAGCGCATGGGCGTGGTCACTCAGTTCGACAGCCTGGACCCTGATTTCAGCTGCGCCGAGAACCTGCGCGTCTACGGTCGCTACTTCGGTTTGTCGCGCGCAGTGATCGATGGGCGTGTGCCCAAGCTGCTGGCCTTTGCTGCACTCGAGGCCAAGGCCGACGCCAAGCCCGGGGAGTTGTCTGGCGGGATGAAGCGGCGCCTGAGCCTGGGCCGCGCGCTCATCAACGACCCCGACCTGTTGCTGCTCGACGAGCCCACCACCGGCCTCGATCCACAGGCACGCCATGTCATGTGGGGGCGCCTGCAGAGCCTGCTGCAGCAAGGCAAGGCCATCTTGCTGACCACCCACTTCATGGACGAAGCGGAGCGTCTGTGCGACCGGCTGCTGGTGCTCGACCATGGGCGCAAGATCGCCGAGGGCACACCACGCGGCCTGATCGCCGAGCACCTGGAAAGCGATGTGGTGGAGGTGTTCGGTGACGGCGCCGTTGAGGCCGCCGCGGCACACGGCACCCTCGCGAGCCGGGTGGAAACTCGCGGCGAGACCGTATTCTTCTACTTGCGCGACCCCCAACCCCTGCTCGCCGCACTGAGTGCCTACAAAGCGCTGCGGGTGTTGCATCGGCCGGCCAATCTCGAAGACCTGTTCTTGAAACTCACCGGCCGGCAGATCCGTGAGTAAGCCCACGCCCCTCACGGTGTTTTGTACGCCCGCCATCCCGATGAACCAAGGCCGTCCATGCTGATCTCCATCTACGCCGCCCCCCGCATCACGCTCCGGTTCTGGCCGGTTGTCCTGCGCAACCTGCTGGTGTGGAAAAAGCTGGCCGTGCCGAGCGTGATCGGCAACGTGGCCGAGCCGCTGATCACGCTGATGGCCTTTGGCTACGGCCTCGGCTCTCTCGTGGGCCAGGTGCAAGGGCTGCCCTACATCGTGTATCTGGCCTCGGGGAGCATCGCGGTGAGCTGCGCGTTGGCCGCGACCTTCGAGGCGCTCTATTCGGCCTACTCGCGCATGCAGGTGCAAAAGACCTGGGAGAGCATCATGAATGCGCCCATTGCATTGGACGACATCGTGTTCGCCGAGTTGTTGTGGGCCGGCATGAAGTCGATGTTCACCGTGGTCGCGATCATGCTCGTGATCTTCGTGCTCGACATCAGTCGCCATCCGACCATGCTGCTCGCGCTGCCGGTGATGTGCCTTGTGGGCATCACCTTCGCCGCAATCGCCTTGGTGTTCAACGCGCTTGCGCAAGGCTACGACTTCTTCACCTACTACTTCACGCTGGTGATGACGCCGATGACCTTCTTGTCAGGGGTGTATTTCCCGATCGAGCAGATGCCGCTGTGGCTGCAGACCATTGCCAACGTGCTGCCACTCACCGCAGCCGTGGAGCTCGTTCGCCCATTGGTCATCGGGCATTGGCCGATTTCATGGTGGCAGCCGATGGCCGTGTTGGTGGCGTATGCCGTGGGGGGTTATTACCTTGCGTTGATCCTCACACGAAGACGCTTCTTTAAATGACACCAAAGGGTGTTTGTGTGCTACAGTCACAGACTCAGTCGCGGGGTGGAGCAGTCTGGTAGCTCGTTGGGCTCATAACCCAAAGGTCGTAGGTTCAAATCCTGCCCCCGCAACCAAATCAAACAGTGGTGCTCGTGTTTTCACGAGACATCACGAAACCCAAAAGGCCCTCGCGTAAAACCGAGGGCCTTTTGCATGGTGCTCGGCCTGGTGCTTGGCACGGTGTTGCCGCGAGGGGCCTTGCAGGGTGCAAAGCAGGGCGCGCATGTCCTCAAGCGCCTTCATCTGTGCATCAGGCCATCGTGGAAAACACGCAGACGTTGCACAGCCACACGGCAGGTGTGCTGACGTCGGAACCACTGTCGTGTTTTCGGAGTCCACTGCCCGGCGCGGCATACAATTCAGCGCTTTGCTTTTCGGCCTTCGCGCCACCGGCACCTGCCGGATTCCAACAAGGAAATCACGTGTTCATCTCCGAAGCTTTTGCACAAGCCGCACCTGCGGCTGCGGCCGCCTCCGAATCTCCGTTCGGCAACATCAGCACGCTGCTGATGTTCGGCGTCATGTTTGCGGTGATGTGGATCTTCATGATTCGCCCGCAGGCCAAACGCCAGAAGGAGCAGCAGGCCATGATCGCTGGTGTGGCCAAGGGCGACGAGATCGTCTTTGCTGGCGGCTTCCTCGGCAAGATCACCAAGCTGGGCGAGACCTACCTGACGGTCGAGATCGCCAACGGCGTCAACGTGCAGGTGCAGCGCACCGCCATCATCCAAGTGCTCCCTACGGGCACCGTCAAGTAAACCGCGTTTGTCCCGGCCGCCAGGGCGCCGTTGGGCTGCCGTGGCGCCAGATTCGCAGCGGGGATTTCCCCGCGAAAGAGGTGTCATGAACCGCTACCCTGGTTGGAAATACGCAATCCTCGCGATCGCGCTGCTGGTGGGATTGCTCTACACGATCCCCAACTTCTTCGGTGAGGCGCCTGCTGTTCAGATCAGCAGCAACAAGGCCACACTGAATGTCGACGCGCGCATGGTCGAGCGGGTGAACACCGTTCTCGGCGCGGCCGGCATCAAGGCCGATCTCGTGCAGTTCGAGGGCGGCTCGGTCAAGGCGCGCTTCGCCGACACCGACATTCAGCTCAAGGCCAAGGATGCCTTGTCCAACGCGCTGAATCCCAACGCAGAGGACCCGTCGTACGTCGTGGCGCTCAACCTGCTGCCACGCACCCCGCGCTGGCTCCAGTTCATCCATGCACGTCCGATGTTCCTCGGCCTGGACTTGCGTGGCGGTGTGCACTTCCTCATGCAGATCGACATGAGCGCTGTGCTGGTGAAGCGCGCTGAAGCGGCCACCGGCGACATCCGCACGTCCTTGCGTGACAAGAACCTCCGCCACGGCGGCATTCAGCGCGACGGCACCTCCATCGATGTGCGCTTCCGTGACCGTGAAACGCTGGTCGCAGCCCGCCCACTGATCGAGAAGGATCAGGTGGACATGGTCTGGACCGACTCTGCCGACGGCAGCGATTTCAAGCTGCGTGGTGTCTTCAAGCCTGAGTCGGCCCGCCGCGTTCAGGAGGTCGCACTCGCCCAGAACATCAGCACCCTGCACAACCGCGTGAACGAACTCGGCGTGGCCGAGCCGGTGATCCAGCAGCAAGGCATCGACCGCATCGTCGTGCAACTGCCCGGCGTACAAGACACAGCCCTCGCCAAGATCATTCTCGGCCGCACCGCCACGCTGGAAGTGCGGTTGGTGGATGAGAGCGTCGAAGGCCGTGCCGCGGCTCTCGGCCAAGGCCCGGTGCCCTTCGGCTCCGAGCGATTCATCGAACACAGCCGCGCGGGCGACGTGCCCATCATCATCAAGCGCCAGGTGATCCTGACGGGTGAGAACCTCACCGATGCCAGCTCCAGCTTCGACCAGCAGACCCATGAGGCCGCGGTCAGCCTCACACTCGACAGCAAGGGATCCCGCATCTTCCGCGACGTCACCGCCCAGAATATCGGCAAACGCATGGCCATTCTGCTGTTCGAAAAGGGCAAGGGCGAGGTCGTGACCGCCCCCAATATTCGCTCGGAGATCGGTGGCGGGCAAGTGCAGATCACCGGCTCCATGACCAGCCAGGAAGCGGCCCAGACGGCGCTGCTGTTGCGCTCGGGTTCCTTGGCCGCGCCGATGGAGATCATCGAAGAACGCACCGTCGGCCCCACGCTCGGCGCCGAGAACATCGGCAAGGGCTTCAACAGCGTGTTGTACGGCTTCCTCGCCATCGCCTTCTTCATGTGCGTGTACTACCGCCTCTTTGGTGTGTTCTCCACCCTCGCGCTGGCGTTCAACCTGCTGTTGCTGGTGGCCGCTTTGTCGCTGGTGCAGGCCACACTTTCGCTGCCGGGCATGGCCGCCATCGCGCTCACGCTGGGCATGGCCATTGACGCCAACGTGCTGATCAACGAGCGTGTGCGTGAAGAGCTGCGCAGCGGGGCGTCCCCACAGGCTGCCATCCATGCTGGATACGAGCGTGCGTTCGCGACCATCCTGGACTCGAACGTCACCACACTCATTGCCGGCATCGCGCTGTTCGCCTTCGGCTCCGGTCCGGTGAAGGGTTTTGCCGTGGTGCACTGCCTGGGCATCCTGACCTCCATGTTCTCTGCCGTACTGTTCTCGCGCGGCCTGGTGAACCTCTGGTACGGCCGTCAGAAAAAGCTCAAGGACGTGTCCATCGGCGCCGTGTGGGTGCCTGACGCGCTTCGTGCGACCACCCCCGCGTCGACAGCCGTGACGGCCGACGCGCCGGCGCGTCGCTGATCCTCTCACCAAGAACAACAAGGATTCATCATGGAGTTCTTCCGGATTCAACGCGACATCCCGTTCATGCGGCATGCGCTGATCCTCAATGCCATTTCGGCCCTCACGTTCCTGGCCGCCGTGTTCTTTCTGGTCACCCGTGGGCTGCACCTGTCGATCGAGTTCACGGGCGGCACCGAAGTGGTGGTGGCTTACAGCCAGCCCGCCGATGTGAACCGTGTGCGTCACTCGGTCGAAGAGCTCAAGCTGGGCGACGTCACCGTGCAGGCCTTCGGTTCTTCGAAGGACGTGCTCATCAAGGTGCCGGTCCGCAGCAACATCAAGACGGCCGCCATGGCCGACATGGTGTTCGGTGAGCTGTGCAAGACCGAAAAGGGCGTGGTCTCGGTGCGCAATACGGTGGAGCGGGGTGAGTCCGTCAGCCGCCCGGTGTGCACGGTCGGCAATGCCGAGCCGGTGGTGTTCAAGCGCAGCGAGTTCGTCGGCCCTCAGGTGGGCAAAGAGCTCGCGCAAGACGGCGCTCTGGCGCTCGGCTTCGTGATTCTCGGCATCATGGCCTACTTGGCCGTGCGCTTCGAGTGGAAGTACGCCGTGTCGGCCATCGTCGCCAACCTGCACGACGTCGTGATCATTCTGGGCTTCTTCGCGTTCTTCCAGTGGGAGTTCTCGCTCACCGTGCTGACCGCGGTGCTGGCGGTTCTCGGTTATTCGGTGAATGAGTCGGTGGTGATCTTCGACCGGATCCGCGAGGCCTTCCGCAAATACCGCAAAATGACCACGCCCGAGGTCATCGACCATGCCATCACGAGCACGATCAGCCGCACCATCATCACCCACGGCAGCACGCAGCTGATGGTGTTGTCGATGCTGATCTTCGGCGGCCCCACGCTGCACTACTTTGCGATTGCCCTGACCATCGGCATCTGCTTCGGCATCTATTCATCGGTGTTCGTGGCCGCGGCGATCGCCATGTGGCTGGGCGTGCGCCGTGATGACCTCGCCAAAGTCCCGTCGGCAAAGGACATCGATCCAAACGATCCGAATGCCGGGGCGGTGGTGTAGAGTTGACATATCGCTAACACTGCACATTCCTGCTGACCCACCCATGGCGACCACTGCCGACTCGTTGGCC
>JBEGTX010000146.1:0-3659 GCA_041179165.1 Pseudomonadota bacterium
CGCTACAACATCCTGTTCCGCGATGACAAGAGCTACCCGTACCTGAAGCTGGTGTCGCACGAGTTCCCTCGCATGGCTTACTACCGCGGCGCGGTGGACAAGCGCCACCACTACTTCGGGCCGTACCCCAGTGCGTGGGCGGTGAAGGAGTCCATCCAGCTGCTGCAGAAGGTGTTCAAGCTGCGCACCTGCGAAGACAGCGTGTTCAACAACCGCACGCGGCCGTGTCTGCTGTATCAGATCAAACGCTGCTCCGGCCCCTGTGTGAAGCTCATCGCGGCAGACGACTACGCCCGTGACGTGCAGAACGCCGAGCGCTTCCTGTTGGGTGAGCAAGAGACGGTGATGCAGCGCTTGCAGGCGCAGATGATGGCGCACGCCGAAGCGCTGCAGTTCGAGCAGGCGGCCGAGATCCGCAATCAGCTGGGCGCGCTGTCGACGGTGTTGCACCAGCAGTCGGTCGAAGACACGACGGGCAGCTCGAAGGACGCCGACGTGCTCGCAGTGAAGGTCAAGGGCGGCCGCGCCTGTGTGAACTTGGCGATGGTCCGTGGGGGGCGCCACCTGGGCGACAGGCCGTACTTTCCCACCCATGTGGAAGATGCCACCAGCTTGTCGGCGGAGGAAAGCGCAGTGGAAGGCGCGGAAGGAGGCGCAGAAGCAGGCGCAGACGAAGGCGAGAGCGCCGCGCTCCCCAAAGCCATCGAGGTGCAGGTGCTCGAGGCCTTCATCGCGCAGCACTATCTGGACAGCGCCGTGCCGCCCTTGCTGGTGCTCAGCCATGCCGTGGACAAGGCGCTCATCGAGGCGCTCACCTTGCACAGCGGCATCAAGGTGAGTGTGCAGACTCAACCACGTGAGCCGCGCAGGGCCTGGCTCGACATGTGCCTGCAAGGGGCCGACATCAAGCTCACGCGACTGCTGTCCGAAGAAGGCTCGCAGCAAGCGCGCACACGGGCGCTGGTCGATGCGCTCGACTTGCCGGCCGAAGGGCTGGACACCTTCCGCATCGAATGTTTCGACATCAGCCACACCTCGGGCGAGGCCACGCAGGCATCCTGCGTGGTGTTCGAGGGACACAAGATGCAAAGTGCGCAATACCGGCGCTACAACATCGAGGGCATCACAGGCGGCGACGACTATGCTGCCATGCGGCAGGTGCTGACCCGCCGCTACAGCAAGATCGTCGCGGCCCTGAATGAATCAGGCGAGAGCTCGCCGCTGTCGTCCAAGGCCCGCCTGCCTGACCTGGTGCTGGTGGATGGCGGGCGAGGCCAGGTGAGCATGGCGCGCGAGGTGTTCGAGGAACTCGGCATCGACCTGCGCCTCATCGCCGGGGTCGAGAAGGGTGAGGGCCGCAAGGTAGGGCTGGAAGAACTGGTGTTTGCCGATGGCCGCGCCAAGATTTCGCTGGGCCACGATTCGGCGGCGTTGATGCTGGTGGCACAGATCCGCGATGAGGCGCACCGCTTTGCCATCACCGGCATGCGGGCGCGTCGGGCGAGTGTGCGCACCAGTGGCAGCAAGCTCGAAGACATTCCCGGAGTCGGCCCCAAGAAGCGCGCCAAACTGCTGCAGCGTTTTGGCGGGGTGAGGGGCGTGACCGACGCAAGCGTCGAAGACCTGCTGAAGGTCGACGGCATATCCAGAGAACTGGCTGAGGAGATTTACCGTGCGCTGCACTGAACCCGTGTGTGTCCGAATGAGCTTGGCCGCGCTGGCCATTGGGCTGGGCGCGTTGATGGCCGGCTGTGCGAGCTCCGAAGCCGATGCCGCCGCCAAGAAGCACCAGATCGCCGAGCCCAAGGTGTCGATGCCTTCACCACGGCGCATGAAAAGCATGAACGAGGTGCGCGCCCAGGCCGCCTTGCGGCTGATGGAGGCCAACCCGCAAGGCACCTACACGGAGTCGCCGCCCGACGTGCTGATGGCCATTCCGGTGCTGGAGGTTGAACTCAACGGCGACGGCAGCATCCGCCGCATTCATGTGATGCGCTACCCGAGCCAGGCGCCCGAGACCACCCGCATGGCCATGGATGCGTTGCACCGTGCCGCCCCGTTCGGCGACGTCTCACACCTGCCCAAACCCTGGAAGTTCGCTGAAGTCTTTCTTTACCGGCACGACCACCGCTTCAAGCCGCGCACGCTCGACCACTGAGCGCCGCCGAGGTTCCTGATGCGTGTTTGAAATTCAGAAAAGCCGGAGACACAGAACTTCGGCACAATGACCCCATGTTCTTCAATATCCCCACCTTGCTGACCTGGGCGCGCATCGTCGCCATCCCGCTGATTGTGGGCGTGTTCTATCTCGACCTCGCCGAGCCGACACGCAACCTCATCGCCACGGGACTGTTCATCGTTGTCGCGCTCACCGATTGGGCCGACGGCTACCTCGCGCGCAAGCTCAACCTCACGTCCTCGTTCGGGGCCTTCCTCGATCCAGTGGCCGACAAGTTCCTGGTGTGCGCGGCCTTGCTCGTGCTGGTGCACCTCGGCCGCCTGCATGCGTTGGTGGCCCTCGTCATCATCGGCCGCGAAATCGCCATCTCGGCCTTGCGCGAGTGGATGGCACAGATCGGAGCTTCGCGCAGTGTGGCGGTTCACATGGCCGGCAAACTCAAGACCATGGTGCAGATGGTCGCCATCCCGTTCCTGCTGTACCACGGCCACGTTTTGGGCTTCATCGACACCCATCTGTGGGGCACGGTGCTCATCTATGTTTCGGCCGTGCTCACCATCTGGTCGATGGTGTACTACCTGCAAAAAGCGCTGCCCGAGATCCGCGCCAACGCGCGGTGAACCTCCACTGGGTTGGACAGGGGTCACGTGTCCGTGTGCCGGGTCACGCCGCTGAGCCTGGTGCCCGCATTCGGTAGTCGGCCGGCATGTCCCCTTCATCGATGATCCGTTGGATGCCCGCCGTGTTCATTCCGGTGTGGAGCACAGGCTTCATCGTGGCCCGCTACGGTATGCCTTACGCGCCGCCCTTCAGTTTTCTGGCGGTGCGCTATGCGCTGTCCGTGATGTGTTTTCTGCTGTGGGTGGCATGGTCGCGCCCGCGCTGGCCGCAGGGCACAACCCAATGGTTGCACCTTGGCGTGACCGGTGTGCTGATGCATGCGGGCTACCTTGGCGGCGTGTGGGCTGCCGTGAAGGCCGGCATGGGCGCGGGCACCGTGGCCCTGCTGGTGGGCCTGCAGCCGGTGCTCACCGCGGTCTGGCTCAGCGCCTTTTCAGAGCAGGGTCGCGGCGCGCGAAAGCAGGGCGTGTCGGCCGTGCAATGGGCGGGTCTCGCGCTCGGTCTGATCGGGCTGCTGCTCGTGGTGTGGCACAAGCTGGGTGTGGGCGAACTCACGCGATGGAACCTGTCACTGGCCGGCGTCGCGTTGTTGTCGATCACCGCGGGCACGCTGTACCAGAAGCGTTTTGTCGCGCCTTGCGACGTGCGCACCGCCAACGCTGTGCAGCTCGCTGCGGCGCTCCTCATCACCTTGCCACTGGCGGCCATCGAGACCGAAGCGATCGTGTCGCACGTGCACTTCTGGGGCGCTCTCGGCTGGTCCGTGTTCGGTCTCACCTTGGGCGGAAGCTCTCTGTTCTACATGCTGATCCAACGTGGTGCGGCCACGCAGGTGACCAGTCTTCTTTACCTGGTGCCG
>JBEGTX010000147.1:0-18470 GCA_041179165.1 Pseudomonadota bacterium
AGAGATGAGCGCCAAGGGCACCGACGGCGAAGGCCCGAACATGATCCTCGACGATGGCGGTGACGCCACGCTGCTGATGATCCTGGGCCAGCGCGCCGAGAAGGACATTTCGGTCGTCGGCAACCCGACCAGCGAAGAAGAAACCTGCCTCTACGCCGCCATCAAGGCCAAGCTCGCGACCGACCCGACCTGGTACACCCGCAAGGCGTCGCAGATCATCGGCGTGACCGAAGAAACCACCACCGGCGTGCACCGCCTGAAAGAGATGAGCGCCAAGGGCACCCTGCCCTTCCGCGCCATCAACGTCAACGACAGCGTCACCAAGAGCAAGTTCGACAACCTCTATGGCTGCCGCGAATCGCTGGTCGACGGCATCAAGCGCGCAACCGACGTGATGATCGCCGGCAAGGTGGCCGTGGTCGCCGGCTACGGCGACGTGGGCAAGGGCTCGGCCCAGGCCCTGCGCGCGCTCAGCGCCCAGGTGTGGGTGACCGAGATCGACCCGATCAACGCGCTGCAAGCTGCGATGGAAGGCTACAAGGTCGTGACCATGGAGTACGCAGCCGACAAGGCCGACATCTTCGTGACCACCACGGGCAACAAGAGCATCATCACGCACGACCACATGGTCGCCATGAAAGACCAGGCCATCGTCTGCAACATCGGGCACTTCGACAACGAGATCGACATCGCCTCGGTCGAGAAGTACGTGTGGGACGAGATCAAGCCGCAGGTCGATCACATCACCTTCCCCGATGGCAAGAAGATCATCATGCTGGCCAAGGGCCGCCTGGTGAACCTGGGCTGCGGCACGGGCCACCCGAGCTTCGTGATGTCGTCGAGCTTTGCCAACCAGACCATCGCCCAGATCGAGCTGTTCACGCGCCCCGAGGCGTACGAAGTCGGCCAGGTCTATGTGCTGCCCAAGCACCTCGACGAGAAGGTGGCTCGCCTGCACCTGAAGAAGGTCGGCGCCATGCTGACCGAACTCACCGACGAGCAAGCGGCTTACATCGGCGTGAACAAGCAAGGCCCTTACAAGCCTGACACCTACCGCTACTGATCGCGGACCCGGCGGGTTCGCGTTGTGCGGCCCGCCTCTCACTTTTCCTGAAAGCCCCATCGCATGCGCGCTGACCAATTGCTCGTCTCAAAAGGCCTGGTGCCCACCCGCTCGGCGGCCCAACGCCTGATCGAGCGCGGTGCCGTGCGCTGGCTCGGCCCCAAGGGCTGGGCCGTGCCGAAGAAGGCCGGTGAAGACCTGCCCGAGACTGCCCAGATCGAAATCACCGACACCGCCGAGTTGCGCTTCGTGTCGCGCGGCGGGCTCAAGCTCGAAGGCGCGCTCAAGCAGTGCAAGATCGATGTCACCGGCTTCAAGTGCCTGGACGCCGGACAAAGCACCGGCGGCTTCACCGACGCGCTGCTGCAAGGCGGCGCGGCCAGCGTGGCCGGCATCGACGTGGGCCATGGCCAGTTGCATCCGCAGCTGCAGGCCGATGCACGTGTGACGTGTTTCGAAGGCGTGAACGCACGCGACGTGGCGGGCTCGGCCTTCGAGGCCGCCAACACGCCGCACAGCTTCGACTTCGTGACGGGCGACCTGTCGTTCATCTCGTCCACCCACGTGCTGCCCACGCTGGCGAACTACCTGAAGCCTGAAGGCCACCTGCTGCTGCTCATCAAGCCGCAGTTCGAACTGCAACCGCCGCAGATCGGCAAGGGCGGCATCGTGCGCGACAAGGCCTTGTTCGCCGAGGTCGAAACGCGCATCCGCAAGGCGTGCCGCGAACAGACGCTGCATGTCAAAGCGTATTTCCAGAGCCCCATCACCGGCGGCAACGGCAACACCGAATTCTTCGTTTGGGCACAACCGGGCCAGGCTGGATAAGACAGGCCCCAAGGACTCCTCATGAGCACCACCGACCCCCGGCTGCCGATCAGCCTCGAGTTCTTTCCGACCAAGACGCCCGAGGGCGCCGTGAAGTTGGCCGCCGCACGCCAGCAGCTGTATGCACTGAAGCCGGTGTTCTGCTCGGTCACCTATGGCGCGGGCGGGTCGACGCAAGACGGCACGGCCTCGATGCTGGCGGCCATCCGCGCCGAGGGGGTGGATGCCGCCTCGCACTTCACCTGCATCGGCGCTGACCGGGCCTCGGTCACGGCCAAGCTGGCCGAATTCAAGGCAACCGGCATCCGCCGCATCGTGGCGCTTCGCGGCGACCTGCCGAGCGGTTATGGCGGCTTCGGCGAGTTCCGCTACGCCAACGAACTCATTGCGTTCATCCGTGAAACCACGGGCGACCACTTCCACATCGAGGTGGCCGCATATCCCGAGATGCACCCGCAGGCCAAGTCACCACAGGCCGACCTGGAGGCGTATCTCGCCAAGGTGCGTGCCGGCGCCAACTCGGCCATCACGCAGTTCTTCTTCAACCGCGATGCCTATTGCCGTTTCGTCGATGAAAGCCGCAAGCTGGGCGCCGACATTCCGGTGGTGCCAGGCATCATGCCCATCCTGAACGCGAGCGGCATCATCCGTTTCGCCGACTCGTCGGGCGCCGAGATTCCTCGCTGGATCCGCCTGCGGCTGCAGGCCTTTGGTGACGACGTCGAGTCCATCAAGGCCTTCGGCCTCGATGTGGTGAGTGAGCTGTGCGAGCAGCTGCGCCGCGACGGCGCACCGGCCTTTCACTTCTACACGATGAACCAGGCAACGGCCACGCTCGACATCTGCAAGCGCCTCGGTTGGCACTAAGTTGACCACCTCGTGGGCGGCCTTTCGAGGCCACAGCGAAGCGAGGCCGACCCCTTCCAGCAACCACGCGAGAGCCGGCTTTGCCGGTCGACCCGTGGGCGCCCCCTCGGGGGGCAGGACCGAAGGGACGTGGGGGCTTTGTTTGCGATTGATTCTCATTTGCCGCTAGAATCGCCTGCTTCAGCGGGCCGATTCTGGCGCCGTGCAGTTCTCACCCTCGACGAGGTCTTTTCCATGCGAATGCGCTATACCGTTGCCCTGAGCGCCGTGCTCGGCATGCCTGCCGTGCCCACCCTGGCAGCCGACCTGAACCTCAAGATCGACCTCCCCCGCCTGCAGGTGGCCGAGTACCACCGTCCCTACGTGGCTGTGTGGCTCGAAAAGGCCGGCGACCAGAGCTTCGCGGGTCACCTGGCCGTCTGGTACGACATCAAGAAGCGAGACAACGGCGGCACCAAGTGGCTGAAGGACATGCGCCAGTGGTGGCGCAAAGGTGGCCGCGACCTCAAGGTGCCGGTCGACGGCGTGAGCGGCGCCACGCGCAATGCAGGCGAGCACGCCATCAGCCTGGGTGCCGCCAAGGCGCTGGCCTCGCTGCCCCCGGGCGAGTACGAGGTGGTGGTGGAAGCCTCGCGTGAACACGGTGGCCGCGACGTTGTGCGCGTGCCGCTGCAATGGCCGGTGAAGTCCGCCAAATCAACCAAGGGCCAGGGCGATGGTGAGCTCGGCGCCGTGGTGCTGGAGGCCAAGCCATGAAGACCGCTGTGAAATTCTCCGCCCTCGCGCTGGCCTTGGCCGCGCTGGCTGCACCCCTGTCGGTGCAAGCCGCACGCCCCTGGCTCGCGCCATCGTCCTCGTACGTGGACGGCGGCAAGGACCCGGTGCTCACGGTCGACGGCGCTGTCTCCGAAGACCTGTTCGAGTTCGACCGTGGCGCATTGCAGCTCGACGGCATCTCCATCATCGCGCCAGACGGCAGCAGCATCGCCGCCGAAGCGGTGAACAGCACGCGCCGCCGCAGCAGCTTCGAGTTCAAGCTGACGCAGCCGGGCACCTACCGCATCGCCAACGTGAGCGACACGCTGTCGGCCACCTACAAGGTCGGCACCGAGACCAAGCGCTGGCGCGGCACGGCCGACACCTTCGCCAAGGAAGTGCCGGCAGACGCCACCGACCTGAATGTCTCGCGCATGCTGAGCCGGGTGGAAACCTTCGCCACCAAGGACGACGCTGGCGGCAAGGCGCTGGCACCGGCCGGCGTGGGCCTGGAGCTCATTCCACTGACCACCCCCACCGACCTGAGCGTGGGAGACAAGACGCAGTTTCGCCTGCTGCTCAACGGAAAGCCTCTCGCCAACACCGACGTCACCGTGGTGCGCGGCGCCAACCGCTACCGCTACAAGCTGGGCGAAGTGGCCGTGAAGACGGACGCCAAAGGCGAGATCTCCATCCCCTGGGCTGAAGCCGGCCGCTACTGGCTGGGCGCGAGTGTCGGCGGACGTGGCGGCCCAGGCCCCGGTGGCCCTGGTGCGGCCTCCGCGCCTCAGCAACCCGCTGGCACGCTGGCCGCACCCACGGTGCGCGCGAGCTGCAACCTGACTGTCGAAGTTCTGCCGAAGTAACCCTCTCGGCAACCGCCCTGTCGCGCCCACCTGCTTGGCGACAGGGCACTCCATGCCCCATGCCGTCACGGCGCCCCACGAAGGCGTCTTGACGGCATGTTGCTTTCCGGGCCGCCACACCCGCTCAGGGGATGCGGCGCGGCCGGGGGTTCATCGACAATCGCGGCCATGCAACCCATCGCCCGCACCCCCGCCTCCGCGCTGAAATGCGCCGCCTGCGGCTGGCAGAACTTCTCCGGCTCGACCTTGTGCTTCAACTGCCAGCAGGCATTGCCTGTGGCTCAAGCGGTGAGCGTGCCGATCCATGCGGCCCCAGGCGCTGTGCCGGAACATGGTGCTGAGCTTGACGCACAGCCCCAGGTGCCGACCGCAGGTGTGACCGACATGATGGCCCGCGTGGGCGCCACCTGGCTCGACGCCATGCAGATGGTCTGCAGTGCTGCACTGGTGCTCACGATCGGACTGTCGCGAATCGGTGGCGACCGCGCCGGCGTGTCGTTGCTGACCCTGCTCGGAGCGCTGGCGTTCGCCCTGCTGTTGCCTGGTGTGATGGATGCCTGGGGTGGCGGCTCCTTCGGCAAGCGCATCGCGGGACTGCGGATGGTCACGCGCAACGGCGCGCGGCCGGGTCTCTTTCGCAGCCTGCTGCGCCACAGCGTGAAGTTCGGCATGAACCTGGCGGTGCCGGTGGTGTTTCATCTGGTCGAACGCATGGTGCTGCGCGGGCACCATCTGCACGAGATGCTGTCGGGCACACGCGTGGTGTGGCGCCATGCCACGGACCGGCCGACATTGATGTGGTGGGTTGTCGGGTCGACGCTGCTCCCGCTGGTGCTGCTCAGCATCGGCATGCAAACGCTCACGGGGCAAAGCGGTGCGGCGCAGACCTCGGCCATTCGCAAGGCCTGGGCAGCGTCACTGCCCCTGAAGACCGCCGCAGCAGAACACCTGATGGCCGAAGGCAAGTTCCCTACACGCGAAGCCCTGCCCATCGTGGCCGGCCAACATGTGGAGTCGATCGACGCCCACACCGGACGCCTGGTGGTGATGCTGGACCAAGGCCCGAGCGTCGGTTCACTGCTCGTGTTCTGGCCCGAGCGGTCGACACAGGATGCGACGCGCATCTTGCGCTGGCGTTGTGCGACGGAGCGCATGGACGCCGAGCTGGCGCCTGCCATTTGCAAGGATGTTCAGCCGAAATGAAGGAGCCATCCCATCGGCCAGACATCGGTGGTGGTCAGTGCCGGAGCGTCGCGCTGCGAAGCCCGTAGGCAAGGGGGCGTCCGTCACGTCGCGACAGACCTGTTCGAAGGCGAAGGCTTCAACGAAGGCCCCGCTGAGGCCTACCCTCTCAGCAAGGCCCGCACGCGCCGCCCCAACGCAGAGCCGCCGCCAAAACGTGAGCGCTCCTGTTCCAACAGCGCTCCCAGCTCATCCAACTCGACCGCACAGGTGGCGAACTGGTCGATGTTCTCTGCGAACTTGGTGACCGCCTCGGCCATCAAGGGATCATGAGCCCAGGCCTTCGCCTGCGGCAGGACGTGTTCGTGCAGGGTGCCCAATTGGGCATAGGCGCGGCTGGACCCCAGGTGCGCGCACATCACGAGGCGCACGAACTCGCCCATCAACATCGCGCCGCCCAGGCCGGCCACGTGGGCGTAGAAGGCGGCCGGGATCACCTCTACCGTGAGTGCGAGGTAGGAGGCCACGTTGAGCAGGGCCTCGTGGTCATCGTTCAACAACGCGCGCCGGTCGGCGGAGGCTCGGAGTTCGGCCGCAGTCTCGGGATCGATCTCGGCGAGCACGGTGTCGATCCAGACGGCCTGCTCGTCGGGTGTGCCCTCGACCATCAGCTTGGGCAACTGCATCAGGCTGGCGAGGTGGTGGCTGTTGCGTTCCAGCTGCTGTGCCTGCAGGCCGGTCACGAACGCGGCCTGCAGCGCGGCGCGGCGGTGGCTTTCAGAGGGCAGCGCGCTGGCCTGGCCTGAACGGCGGACGCGGTCGATCTGGCTTTGCCACCAGGCGTCGTCTTGCGGCGGACGCTCCAGGTCGATGGTCGCCTCCAGCAGACGCAGGGTTTCGATGTCGCGGGCCTGCGTGAGCAGAGCCACATGGTCGGCCGCCGCGAGCGGGGTGGGTGTCTGTCCACCCGACACCACACGCAGGGCCACCGCCTTCGCCCCATCCAGACAGGCTTGCGCCGGGTCACCGGCCCAGCGCGCCGCCAGGGGCAGCATGGTGTCTTCGCTGATGAGCCGGATCACATCCAGCCGGTGAATCATGGTGTCCCGCTCGTCGCTGATCTGCTTGGAGAGTCGCCGTTTGAAGCGCATGAGAAGGTGCCAGAGGGCGCCCAATCCGAGCGCGGCCGCAGTGTCGCACCACCGCGCCCCACCCGGCACCGCCCGTTCAAGGGTTCGCTGTGCGCCCAACGCCCATCGACAGCCCAACTTCACGCATTTGTGCCCAAAACCGGCCGCCCCTGCAGATACTTCCTGTAGCACACTGGACACTGAGGCCGGTCTGCGCGCGCAGCGGACATGGTCTCAGCCACTCCACCTGCTCAACGCGCCGATCCTCAGCTCAATCACACATGGACGCCGAACAACGAGGCATGGGACGACAAGGCGCTTACATCGCAGGCGTCGTGGGATCGCTGTTGTCGTTGCCGGTGGCGGGCTTCAACTTCTGGTACGGCAAGCCGCGTGAAGCCTGGATCGGTCTGGCCGTGGCCGTGATCTGGTACGGCTATGCCCGCGAGTACCGCAACCACGGGGTGACCTGGGTTCACCATGTGTGCAGTTGGACGGGCACCGCCTTCCTCACCATCGTGTGCACCATGCAGCCGCAGGCGGCCGTGTGGGCCTTTCCTTTGCTGATGCTCAACGTGCTGCTGCTGCCCGTGAAGGCCGCGAGCTGGGGCAACCTGGTGCTGTTGTCCCTGGTCACCGCCGTGCTGTTCGGCCACGTGGACCCACCGACCTCGGTGCGCTTTTTCTCGTCGATGCTGGGCGTGGCCGTGGTGGCCTACGTGTTTGCGAGCCGGGTGGAGAAACAACGCCAGCAGCTGCACACGCTGTCGACCACCGATGCGCTCAGCGGCGCGGGCAACCGCCGCGCCTTCGACGCGGACCTCACCGACCGGCTCAAGAAGCACCTGCGCTACGGCACACCGACCTCGCTGATCCTGTTCGACATCGACCACTTCAAGCAGGTGAACGACCAGCTCGGCCATGGCATCGGCGACCGCTGCATTGCCGAACTGTCCCGTGCCATGGGGCTGCGCCTGCGCAACACCGACCGGCTCTACCGCTATGGCGGCGAGGAGTTCGTGGTGCTGGCCCCGCACACCGACCTGGCGAGCGCGAGGGTGCTGGCCGAGGCGCTGCGGGCGGAGGCCACGCAGCTTCGGGTGGATGGGGCGCCCGAATTGCGCATCACCATCTCGCTCGGGGTGGCGGAGCTGCAGCGCGGTGAGTCAGGCGAACACTGGGTGAAGCGCGCCGATGACGCGATGTACCGCGCCAAACATGGCGGGCGCAACCAGGTTCAGGCGGACGATGCGGCCGCAGCGCCGGTGCAGGCGCCAGTCAGCGCCCCCACATGACACCGTCTTCGGTGAGCATGACGTCGAGCAAGGGATCGTCGGGCCGGGCCCGCAGCAGCGGCTGAAAGCCGTGTGCATAGCCTACGCCCACGGTCAACGGGCGCGGGTTGAGGGACTCCACCGTCTGGTCGTAGAAGCCGCCACCGTAGCCCAGGCGCACGCCGCCCGGCCCGTAGCCCACGCAAGGCAGCAGCAAGATGCCCGGTTGAAAGACATCGGTGTCCTTGGGCTTGGGGATGTCGTAGGCGTCGAGTTCCATCGGGCAGCCGGGGAACCACACGTGGAATTTCAGCGAGGCCTTTTCACGGTCGGCCACCGGCAGGCCGATGCGGCGCGGCGAGCCCTCGGGGCCGCCCTCGCTCCAGCGGTAGAGCGCGGGCAGCGGATCGAACTCCCCCTTGATCGGCCAGTAGGCGCCGATGGACGACTCGCGCCGCGTGACGAGCCAGGTGCGCAGCACACTCTGCAGTTGCACCGCGCGCTCCAGGCGGTCGGGCAGGGCCTGGCGGTCCTTGATGAGTTTTTCTCGCAGCGTGTCGCGTTCGGTGGGGGTCATGCGAAAGAGGCTCCTCGGGAGGGGATCAAGGGGGCAGCGGCCACGGGCATCAGCCCACGATGCCCTGCTCGGTGACGATGAGCATCATCGGGCGGTCATGGGCCTCGGCCGCGAACTGGGCCGCGTCGACCCGGCTGACGGACCATGCTACGCCGATCGCCGTGACATCGGGAAACTCGGCCAGGTAGCGGTCGTAGTAGCCCCCGCCGTAGCCAAGCCGGAAGCCGCCGTCGGTGTAGCCCAGGCAGGGCACCAGCACCACGTCGGGTGCGACCGGGGCGCCGCCTGAAGCGGCGATGCCGCAGTCGTCCTTGAGCTCGGGGGGCGAGCCGTTCCAGCGCCGGTAGGTCAGGCGACGTGGTTCGCGTTGTGCAAAAGGCAGCGCCAGCGGCAGGGCACTGCCCTCATCGCCCGCCAGCCAGGGCCGCGCTGCGTTAAATTCGGAGCCCAGCGGCCAGTAGATGCCCAAGCACTCGGGAACCAGATCAGACAGAACCGCCACCAACCGGGCCTGAAGCGCCGTTTGGGCCGCCTCGAACGCGGCCGACGCCACGAACGCCTCTCGTGACGCCAGCAACTGCTGGCGCAAGGCGGCACGGGGCGATGGAGCGGACGGATCGTTGGGAAGGGACATGGGCGTGGGCAGGAAAGATCCGCAAAAAATCATCAAGGCGCCACTGGCGCACAACCAAACAGCAGCAACCCGCAGCAGCAACTGAGACGTCACGTTGAAACACGACAAACGAGTATATGAGCGCCCACGGGCCGGATCACGCACGCTGCTGAGCTCAGGGGTCGCGGGGCTGCTGGCGGGCGTGGTGGCCTCTGCCCTGATGAGCGTGAGCGCCCCGGTGTTCGCCGCCGACCCCACCGTCACGGTGCTCGACGCGCGCGAGGCCTTCCGCAAGAAAGACCGCAACCGGCTGGGTGCCTTGCGTGCCGCGGCCGTGGGCGAGAAGCACCTGCTCGCCCCGTGGGTCGACTACTGGGACCTGAACGTTCGCCTGAGCACCGTGCAGGTCGATGAGGTCGATGCCTTCTACAAGCGCTGGCCCGGCAGCTATGTCGAAGACCGGCTGCGCAACGACTGGCTGCTCGAACTGGGCCGCCGCCGCGACTTCAAGGCGCTGGCGCTCGACTACCCGCGCTTTCGCATGAATGACGACCGCGAAGTCGTCTGCTACGCGCTGCTGGCCGACAGGCTCGCCGGCAAGGAGGTGCGCGTGGCCGCACGCGACGCCTGGTTCGCGCAGCGCGATGCCGATGAAGGCTGCAACATGCTGGCCACGACGCTGTACGAGGCCAAGGAATTCGGCCCGGCTGACGCCTGGCGGCGCGCGCGCATTGCCATCGACAGCAACCGGCCGCGCGCGGCACGGCAGGCCGGCTTTCTGATCAGCCCGTCCACGGCGGCTGAAGTGGGCGAGCTCGCCGACAACCCGTCGCGCTACCTGGCCAAGCGCAAACCGTCGGCCGACCGGCAGTCGCAAGAACTCGCCACGCTGGCGCTCATTCGCCTGGCGGCCACCGACACCGATGCGGCGGCCTCGCAGTTGAACGGCGCTTGGCAGGAAACGCTGCGCCCCGAACTCGCCGCTTGGGCCTGGGCGGCCATTGGCAAGCAGGCGGCCTTGAAGCTGTCGGCCGCGGCGCCCACCTACTACCAACAAGCGGCATTGTTGTCGGCCAAAGGCGGCTCGGCCAACATCGACTGGGCCGACGACACCCTCGCCTGGAAAGCCCGTGCGGCCCTGCGCGCCAACAATGGCGCACCGCGATGGCAGCAGGTGATGCAAGCCATCAACGCGATGAACCCCTCGGAGCAGAAGGACTCGACCTGGGTCTACTGGAAGGCACGCGCCTTGGCAGCGTTGTCGAAGGACTCGGCCGATGCCGCCGGCATGCAGGCGCAGAGCCAGGAGCTCCTCGCGAGCATCGCCGGCCAGTACCACTTCTACGGCTCGCTGGCCGCAGAGGAGCTCGGCCGCCCCATCACCATGCCGCCGGCCCCTGCGCCCTTGACCCCCGCCGAGCGTGAGGCTGCGGCGCGCGAGCCCGGCCTGGTGCGGGCGCTGTTGCTGTTGCAGCTCAACCTGCGCAGCGAGGCCAACCGCGAGTGGAACTTCACGCTGCGCGGCATGGACGATCGCGCGCTGCTGGCCGCCGCGCAGATCGGCTGCGACCGCGAGCTGTGGGACCGCTGCATCAACACCAGCGACCGCACGCGCAACGAGATCGACATGAACCAGCGCTTCCCCACGCCGTTCAAGCGCGAGGTGCTGGCGCGCACGAAAGAGATCGGCCTCGACCCCGCGTATGTGTACGGTCTCATTCGCCAGGAGTCGCGTTTCATCACCGACGCGCGCTCGGGCGTGGGCGCCTCGGGCCTGATGCAGGTGATGCCGGCCACGGCCCGCTGGACGGCCAAGAAGATCGGCATGATCTTCACGCAGGACATGATCACCGACCGCGACGTCAACATCAAGATTGGTACCAGCTACCTCAAGCTCGTGCTCGACGACCTGAGCGGCTCGCAGCCCATGGCGGCTGCCGCCTACAACGCGGGCCCAGGCCGGCCGCGCAAATGGCGCGAAGGCCCCCGCCTCGAGCCCGCCATCTGGATGGAAAACGTGCCCTTCAGCGAAACGCGCGACTACGTGAAGAAGGTGGCCTCCAATGCCACCTTCTATGCCGCCGTGCTCACCTCCCCCGTCCCTGCGCAAGCGCCCTCGCTGAAGGCCCGCCTGGGCCGCAGCATCGGCCCGCGTGAAGGCAACCAGCCCCCACCCGACACCGAGCTCCCATGAAGATCAAACACGTACTGGTTCTGGGTGGCACAGGTTTTGTGGGCCGTGCATTTTGCGAACGCTGGGTGAGGCGATCAAACGGCGGTCATGGCAGCGTGACCGTGCCCACACGGCAGTTGCAGCGCGGCCGCGACATTCAGTTTTTGCCCACGGTGAATGTGGTCGAGGCCAATGTGCTCGACGACGCGCAGCTGGCGCGCCTGGTGGCCGGGCACGATGCGGTGGTCAACCTTGTGGCGCGCCTGCACGGCAGCGAGGCCGAGTTCCATCGTCTGCATGTGGACCTGCCGCAGCGTCTGGCCCATGCCTGCCGACAGACGGGCGTGAAGCGGCTCGTGCATGTGAGCGCGCTCGGCGCCGCGGCGGATGCGCCGTCGCGCTACCAGCGCTCCAAAGCGGCCGGCGAGGCCGTGCTGCAACAGGCCGGGCTCGACCTCACGCTGCTGCGGCCCTCGGTCATCTTTGGCGAAAACGACAACTTCCTGAACCTCTTTGCACGCTTGCAGTCGGTGTTCCCGGTGATGCCGCTCGGTGGGGCGGAGGCCCAGCTGCAACCGGTGTGGGTCGACGACGTGGCCGAGGCCATCGTGTGCGCGCTCGATCAGCCCGAGGCCATCGGCCAGACCTACGAGTGCACCGGCCCGCGCGTCTACACGCTGGGTGAGCTGGTGCAATGCGCCGGTCAGTGGTCTGGGCATCGGCGTCCGCTGCTGCGCCTCCCGTCGGCATTGGCGGGGCTGCAGGCCTTGCTCATGGAGATGCTGCCGGGCGAGCCGATGCTCTCGCGTGACAACCTCGCCTCGCTGCGTGTGCCCAATGTGGCCACGGGTCAGCTGCCCGGCCTGCAGGCCCTCGGCATCACCGCCGCCCCGCTCGATACCGTGATGCCCACGGTCTTGTCGGGACAGGACTGGGCAGCGCGGCTCGATGTGCTGCGCCGTGGCGCCGGCCGCTGAAGCCCGCACCCGCCGTTTTATTTCCCTGCATTTTTGCTCAGTCGTCCTCTTTGCTCATCGATCATCAACAAGGTCTGGCATGAAGCTCTACATCGGCAACAAGAACTACTCGTCCTGGTCCATGCGCCCGTGGGTGCTGTTGACACAGGCCGGCATTCCGTTCGAAGAGCAGCTGCTCCGCTTCGATGGCTTCCACGCCGGTTCGAAGTTCAAGCAGAAGATCACCGCGCTGTCACCCGTGGGCAAGGTGCCTGTGCTGGTCGACGACGGCCTCACTGTGTGGGACACGCTGGCCATTGCCGAATACGCGTCCGAGAGCTTCCCTGACAAACACCTGTGGCCCACCGACAAGGCCCAGCGCGCCCGCGCACGCAGCGTCTGCGCTGAAATGCATTCAGGCTTCGGCGCGCTGCGCACCCACTGGCCGATGAACATCGAGGCCTCGCTGCCCGAGGTCGGCGTGCGTGTGCTGAGCGAGCAGGCCGAGGTGCGCGACGACCTCGCGCGCCTCGTGGCGATGTGGAGCGAGTTGCTGGCGGCCTCTGACGGGCCCATGCTGTTCGGCGACTTCTCGGTGGCCGACGCCTTCTTTGCGCCGGTCGTGATGCGCTTCAACACCTACGCGCCGCCCGTGCCACCCGCGGTGGCGGGCTACATGGCCCGTGTGACCGCCCTGCCCTCGGTGGCCGCCTGGTGCGAAGCGGCTCGCGCGGAACACGACTTCCGCCAGTTCGAAGAGCCTTACCGGAGCGCCACTGCCCCATGAAAACGTGGATCGTCGGTGGTGCCGTGCGCGATGCCCTGCTCGGCTTGCCGGTCAACGACCGCGACTGGGTGGTGGTGGGCGCCTCGCCGCAAGAGCTGGTGGATGCGGGCTACCTGCCAGTGGGCAAAGACTTCCCCGTGTTCCTGCACCCGGTCACGCGCGAGGAAGTCGCACTGGCCCGCACCGAACGCAAGACCGGCCCGGGCTATCACGGCTTCAGCGTGTTCGCCGACGCGAGCGTCACGCTCGAAGACGACCTGCGGCGCCGCGACCTCACCATCAACGCGATGGCGCGCGATGAAGACGGCACGCTCGTCGACCCCTATGGCGGCCAGCAAGACCTGAACGCGAAGGTGCTGCGCCATGTGTCGGAAGCCTTTGCCGAAGACCCGGTGCGCATCCTCCGGCTCGCGCGGTTTGCTGCGCGCTTCGCTGATTTTTCCGTCGCGCCCGAGACCGAAGCCCTGATGTCGCAGATGGTGGCCGCGGGCGAGGTCGATGCGCTCGTGGCCGAACGTGTGTGGCAAGAGCTCAGCCGCGGCCTGATGGAGGCACACCCCTCGCGCATGTTCGAGGTGCTGCGCCGCTGCGGCGCGCTGGCCCGCCTGCTCCCTGAAGTGGATTGCCTGTGGGGCGTGCCGCAACCCGAGTTGCATCACCCGGAGGTCGACACCGGTGTGCACGTGATGATGGTGGTCGATCTCTCTGCACGGCTGAACACGCCGCTCACCGTGCGCTTTGCCTGCCTCGGCCACGACCTCGGCAAGGGCACGACACGAGAAGAAGAGTGGCCGCGCCATCTGGCGCACGAAGCCCGCAGCGTGAAGCTGGTGGAAGCCATCTGCGAGCGTCTGCGTGTGCCCACCGACTGCCGCGAGTTGGCCGTCACCGTGGCGCGTGAACACGGCAACATCCACCGCAGCGGCGAGCTCGACGCCGCCGCGGTGTTGCGCCTGCTCGAACGATGCGACGCCTGGCGCCGGCCGGCGCGTTTTTCTGAAGCGCTGCTCGCCTGTGAATGCGATGCGCGCGGGCGGCTGGGCTTCAGCGATCGCCCCTACCCGCAACGCCTGCGCCTGCAGCGGGCGCTCGACCGCGCGCTCGCTGTGGACACCGCCAGCGTGGCCGCCGAGGCCGCGGCCCGCGGCGTGAAGGGCCCCGGCATCGGACAGGAGATCCGCGGTGCCCGGCTGGCGGCCATCTCGGTCGGCCTGTCCGACTGAGCGGCCATGGGTCGCAAGGTCAACCTGAGCCGCGACGACTGGATCGCAGCGGCCCTCGACTGGATTGCCGAGCACGGGGTGCCCACGCTCGCGGTCGAACCCCTGGCGCGTTCGCTGGGCGTCACCAAGGGCGGCTTCTACTGGTGTTTCGCCAGCCGCGACGAGTTGCTGGCCGCGGCACTCGAACGCTGGGAGGCCATCGGTACCCAGGGCGTGATCCACGCCGTGGAGCAGATGCCCGACGCCCGCACGCATGCGCGCGAACTGCTGTTGATGGTGACCGGGCTCATCGAGTCGACCGGGCCCGAAGCGGCGCGCTCAGTGCGCTTGCAGTATGCACTCGGCTGCGCGGCGAACGACCCGCGCGTGGCCCCGACCTACCAGCGGGCCACGGCAGCCCGCGTCGGTTTTCTGGTGAAGGTGCTCGTGGAGGCCGGGCTCCCACCCGAAGTGTCGGAGCAACGTGCGCTGGTCGCCCATGCGGCCTACATCGGCTTCGTGCAGCTGCTCGCCACCCACAACGCTGGTGCGGCCTCTGCGGTCAACAAGCATGAGCTGATCAACACCTTCTTGCCGATGCTGCTGGCGCCGGTGTCGCCGACGTCGCCCTGATACACGACCGTCACGCGTGACGGCGCGCGCTCAACCCAAGCGGCCGTACCCCGCAGCAATCATCAGCGGCGCCAGAGCCAGAGGGGCCCACAACGGCGAACGCGGAAAAGCGATCACGCCGATCACCGACACGACGAGCATGTAGATGCCAATCAGCTTGAGCACATGCAGATCGCGCATGGCGATGGCATGCAGCGCCAGTTGCCCGGTCATGATGAACAGCGGGCCGCTGAACAAGAACCAGAAGGCCGTGCGCCGGATTTCCGGCTCAGCGAACTGGCCCGAGAAGCCCGCCAGCCACGCGTCGGTGAGCGGGACCTTGAACCGGACGATGCCGAAGATGATGTGGATGACACCGAGGGCGAGTACCGCCCATGCAACAGCTTTGGACATCGAGCACTTTCTGAAGGAACGGGACAAGGAACTCGACCCGATATGGCCACCAAGTATACGCATGCGTATGTTATTGGCAAGACCGTGGGCAGGGCTGGGCGCAGCATCAGATCAGTTCATGGCAATGAGTGCGGGCGGCCCGCCGCCGGAGCACAGGCTCAGGGTGTCACACGCTCCGTGCGCAGCATGCGCACGCGCATCACTCTGGAGCGCGGTCGGTGCGGATGATGTCGCCGACCGTCTTGCCGCCTAAGGCCTCGCAGCTGCGGGCCGGTGGCTCGACCCACTTCACCGCGTCGCCATAGACGACCGGGCGGATCATGCGCCAAGGCCAGAAGCCGAAGCGCTGCGAGCCGGTGTAGTTGACGATCGCATCCGCCCCTTTGCCCGTGGCCTCGTCGACCAACTCGCCCAGCAGCTGCTTGACGCTGCCGTAGGTGCCCTTGCCCACCTTCACCTTGGCCACGACGGTGAACTTCACGTCGGCCGGCGGCTTGCCTTTCAGCAAGCAGAACGCGGATTGCGCCGGGGTCAGCGGATTGACGGCCATGCGTTGGGCTTCCGCCTCCGAGGCTGCGTCCGAACTTGCTGCAGCGGGGGATGACGCGCTGGGGTCGGTGGCCTCGGCAGCCCACACCGACGAGCTCAAGATGGCGAGTGAAGCGAGAACGGGAATGAAGCGGTGCATGGGGAGCGTTCGGGTTGAGGTGGCGCGACTCTACTGCACGCGGCCGGGCGGTCCGTCACCCCTCCATCTACGGGTAACCCCCTAGAAAACATCCCGATACATCGATCTGTGACTTTTGACCACCCTGCTGCGGACAATTGCGGGCGCGACATCCAGATCCACGCCTGATGGGCCGTGCCGATGCGCCGTCTCGCGGCACAGGGCCGCCAGACATCGGGATGCGGGTTTCGCTTCATCCACAGGGACTAACAACATGACATTCATTTCTCGCCAGCTCTCCGCCTTGACCCTTGTTGCCCTCAGCGCGTGCGGTGGCGGCGGTGACGACGACAAGGTCGACGCCCCGTCGGGCTCGGTCACCGTCCTCACCCCCTACGCCGGCCGCTGGTACGCAGGCTGCACGTCACGCAGCGGAGGCGCCTACCTCGGCACCGCCGGCTCGCCCACCTATCTGTCGGTCCGCACCGAGTTCAACCTGCGCGTGGCGAACAACCGCCTCGAGGGTTCGTACAGCAACAGCCTGCACAACGACGACGATTGCCGCAGCACCGCGCTGGCAACCCATACCGCCGCCGCGAACGCAACCAACGCCGGCGCGTTCACCGCAGGCGGTTTTCCAGGGATCCTGAGCACCTTCACCTTCAATGCGCTGCTGGCAGGCCGGAGCGGAGAGACCATCACCATCGGCAACATCACCTACGTCAACACCGATGACAACTGGACGACCGGCAGCAGCGCCAAGGTGTTACTCCTCGTCAAGGGCGGCAAACTGTTCGTGGCTGACGACGCGCCCTTCGATGCGCAAGGCTACCCAGACGAAATCGACCTGACCGACTCCAACGGCTGGATCAAGCTGTGAGCCTCGGCGCGAGCACGGCGCCGTCTGCGAGCTAAGGTCGGCAAAAGGCGCCCGAACATGAGCCGCCCCTTGGCGGTTCATGCCGGGCGTTGTGCCTCAGCGCCTCAGGACACGCTAAACGACTTTGCTGATCCCCAGGGCCACCACACTCAACAGCACGCTGCTGCCTATCGGCAGAAACCAGTCGCGCCCGAACAGCTTGAAACGCAGGTCCCCCGGCAATCGCCCGAGCCCGATCTTCTCGAGCCAGCGGTGCAGGCTGCCGAAGACCATCAGCAGCACGAGGATGAGCAGCAGCCAGCGGATCACAGCCGGTGGCTCCGGTCCCCATGGCTGAACCCGAGCGGGTCGGCCATGAAGGCAGCATCGCAGCCGCGGGCGAAGCCGATCACCTTGAACAACTCGCCCATCTCGTGTTCGTGCAGCAGCACCTGGGCGGGCACGGTGGTGCGGTGGTCGGCGCCTTCGAGCAGCGAGGCCATGCCGCAGTTCAACAGGAAGTGCGCCTGACTGGTATAGCCCAGCACCGCCAAGCCGGCGTTCTGGCCGGCCAGTGCGATGCCGGTGAAGTTGATGTGGGCGGTGATGTCCTTGTCACCCACATCGATCAGCGGGTTGGCATCGGCCTGGTGGGCGCGATGGCACATGAGCGTGCCGCCATGGCGCTGCGGGTGATAGAACTCGGCCTCCGGAAAACCGTAGTCGATGAAAAACGACGCACCGCGCTGCAGCCGGTCGGCCAGCGTGCCGATGAAGGCCTCGGCCTGCACGTGGATCTCGGTCACGGTGCCGGGCACGAAGGGCGTGTCCACGGGAGGGCGCAACGCCGTGGGCACATCGCCCCAGGCGAATTGGCCCTCGTGAACCACCACACCTCGCTCCAGCCACTGAGCGCCGTCGAAGTGCAGCAATTGCACCGGCATGGCATCGAGCACCTCGTTGCCCACGACCACGCCCACCATCTCGGCGGGCAACTCGTTGGCCCACTGCACGGTGTCACCGAAGCGGGCCAGGCGCTCACGCTGGCGTTCGCGCAGGCTGCCCGACAGGTCGACGATGGTGTAGCGGCGCAGCCCCTGTGGAACGAGCACGTCCAGCAACTGCTCGGCCAGCGCACCCGAGCCGGCACCGAACTCCCACACCTCGTGGGTGAGTGACGCCCCCAGTGCCTGGCTCACCTGACGCGCCAGGGCCTGACCGAACACGGGCGACAGCTCGGGCGCGGTGACGAAGTCGCTGCCCGACTGGGGCAGGCTGCCGAACTTGCGGCTGCCATGGGCGTAGTAGCCCAGGCCGGGTGCGTACAAGGCCATGGCCATGAAGCGATCGAAGGGCAGCCAGCCTCCCTGGCGCTCGATGGCTTGGCGGATCAGCGCCTGCAGGCGGGCGTTCGGCACATCATGCGGTGCGTCAGACGACATGGCAGCAGGCGCGCCGCCAGAGCCCGGGTTCGAAGGGGGAGAAGAAGACAAGGTCGCTGGTGCCGCCGATACACTGGCGGACTTGTTGATGGATGCCCATTGTAGGAACCATGACCGCCAGCCCCGCCGCTCTCTTTGCAGATCTCTTTGCAGATGACGCCACCGCTCACCCCGTGGTGCGCCCGGTCGTGCTCGTCACCGG
>JBEGTX010000148.1:0-2516 GCA_041179165.1 Pseudomonadota bacterium
CACCGGCAGCCTCAAGCGCCAGGGCGTCACGATCGACTTCTGGACCTTCCTGCCGAACCCGCCCGAGCCGATCTACCTCGGCTGCTCGTACCACCAGACGGGTGAGAGCTTGTCGCGTCCGGTGCGGGCCGGCACCACACGCTGCGAGACGCATTACAAGCCCAGCCGCCCCGGCCTGCGCCCGGAGCTGGTCGGCATCCGCTGCTCGCCTTGAGCACACGCTGAACCCCATGCCAGTCGATCAGCCCATCATCGGGTTTCATCTGGACGACGAACAGCATTGGGTGGCCGAGCTGGCCTGCGGCCACGCGCAGCATGTGCGACACGATCCACCCTGGACGAACCGTCCGTGGACCACGACCGAAGAAGGCCGGGCCGGTGTGCTGGGGCAAACGCTGCCCTGCCGCAAGTGCGAGCAAGGCGCACCACCTGATGGCCACTGGGGATCTGCGGATCCCGCTCAACCGCCCAGGTAGGCCTCGAGTACCTTGGGATCGTTCATCAGGTCACGCCCTGCCCCGCTCAACACCACCTTGCCCGACTCGAGCACATAGCCGTGTTTCGCGAGCTTGAGCGCCTGACGCACGTTCTGCTCGACCAGGAAAATGGTGAGCCCGTCGGCATTGATCTCCTTGAGCTTGCGAAAGATGTCTTGCACGATGATGGGCGCGAGGCCCATCGAAGGCTCGTCGAGCAGCAGCAAACGCGGCTTGGCGAGCAGCGCGCGGCCGATGGCGAGCATCTGCTGTTCGCCGCCCGACAGGTTGCCCGCCATCGCCGGCAGGCGCTCCTCCAAGCGGGGGAACAGATGAAGCACGCGCGCCAGGTCTTCTGCCACAGCAGAACGGTCCTTGCGGCGGTAAGCCCCTAGCTCCAGGTTCTCGCGCACGCTGAGGGTGGTGAGAATCGCGCGGCCTTCGGCCACTTGCACCAAGCCACGTTCCACGATCTGGTGTGTCTTGAGGCGGGTGAGTTCTTCGCCGTCGAAACGGATGGACCCCGCCAGCGGCTTGACCAGGCCTGACAGGGCGAGCAAGGTGGTGGACTTGCCCGCACCATTTGCCCCGACGAGCGTGCGGATCTCGCCCGCATGCACCTCGAAGTCCACGCCCTGCACGGCCTCGATGTGACCGTAGTTGACGCTCAGGCCCCGCACTTCCAGCAAGGCGCTCATGGGGCCACTCCGTGGGCGACCGCCGATGGCTCGTCGTCGTCCTCGCGGCCGAGGTAGGCCTCGATCACATCGGGGTTGGACTTGATCTCGTCGGGTGTGCCCTCGGCAATGATGCGGCCGAAGTTGAGCACGGCGATGCGCTCGCACAGGCCCATCACGAAGCGCATGTCGTGTTCGATCATGAAGATGGTGTAGCCGCGCTGGCGAATCTGCTGGATGCCTTCCATCAGACCGGTCTTCTCGCTGGCGTTCATGCCCGCCACCGGCTCGTCGAGCAGCAGCAGCTTGGGCTCGGTGGCCAGCGCGCGGGCAAGTTCGAGCTTGCGCTGCTCGCCATACGAGAGGTTGTCGGCCACGTCCTCGGCCTTGTGTGCCAGACCCACCCACGACAGCAGCTCGGCCGCGCGCTCGCGCGCCGCCCGCTCACGCTGGCGAAAACTTGGCAGCGACAGCAGCCAATCGGCCACGCCGTAGTCGAGGTGCGTGTGCATGCCCACCACCACGTTCTCGAGCAGGCTCATCTCCTTGAAGATGCGGATGTTCTGGAAGGTGCGCGCCAAACCGAGCCGCGTGATGTCATGAGGCTTTCGGCCCACCAGCGACTGGCCTTGGAAAGCAATGTCGCCACCCGTCGGCGCCAGCAACCCGGTGATCAGATTGAACACCGTGGTCTTGCCCGCGCCGTTGGGTCCGATGAGCCCGAACACGCTGCCCTCGGGCACGGTGAAGCTCACGTCCTGCAGCACGCTGAGGCCGCCGAAACGCTTGGAGACTTGGGTCAGCTGAAGCATCAGGAGGCCCTCTGCTGATTTGTACGCTGCTGTTGACGTTGTTGCTGCCGTTGTTTCCACCAGGCTTTGAACCTGCGAGGCGCCCAGATGCCATGCGGCAAGAACAGCACGATCACGACCAGAATGGCCCCGTTGACCAGCAGCCGGAAGCCGCTGAAACCGCGCAGCAGCTCGGGCAGCAGCGTCAGGATGCTGGCACCCAGCACCGGCCCGGTGAGCCCGCCCACGCCGCCCAGAATCGCCATGGTGAGGATCTCCACGCCGCGGTCGAAGCCGAACTCGCGCGGGTCGATTGAAAACGTCAGATGGGCATTGAGCGCACCTGCCAGCCCGGCAATGCCGGCCCCCAGCGCAAACGCCAGCATCTTGTGCGACATCACGCCCACACCCATCAGCGAGGCGGCCACTTCATCTTCCTTGATGGCCTCGAAGGCCCGCCCGATGCGCGAGCGGCGAATGCGCCACAGCAGCAAGAGCACCACGACAATCGCCAGCACCACATGCCACCACTCGGTGAGCTGAGGGATGCCGTTGAGGCCGAGCGCGCCACC
>JBEGTX010000149.1:0-3531 GCA_041179165.1 Pseudomonadota bacterium
AAAGAACCCCTCGCCTTTGACCGGCGGGAGCTGCGCGGGGTCGCCGAGCACCAGCACCTTGGAGCCAAAGGAGAGCAGGTCGCGGGCGAGGTCTTCGCCAACCATCGACACCTCGTCCACCACCACCAGCCCGGCCGTGGCCACTGGGCTGTCGGGGTTCAGCTTGAACTCCATGTGCCCGGTGACGGGGTCTTCCTCTGGCTTGTAGATGGCGCTGTGGATGGTGCTGGCGCCGACGCAGCCTTTCTTGCGGAGCACCAAGGCGGCCTTGCCGGTAAATGCCATGTACAGCACCTCACCGTCCACGTCCTCAGCCATGTGCTTTGCGAGGGTTGTCTTGCCTGATCCGGCGTAACCGAACAGGCGGAAAATTTGGGGGCTACGCTTGTCAGCGAGCCAATCTTTGACCGCCTTGATGGCTTGGTCTTGCTGGGGACTCCAACTCATACACCTCCCGAGAATGAACCGGGGCCCGAAGGCCCCGTTTTTTTTATTGAACCGCGTCCTTGAGGGATGACGCGACTTTGAACTTCACCCCGGTCGACGCCTTGATGGTGATGCTCTCGCCGGTCCTCACGTTGCGCCCTGGGCGCTCGGCGCGCATCGTGGCGCTGAATTTTCCGATGCCGGGGAGGATCATCTCCTGTCCCGCTGCCAGCTGTTCACCGGTGATCGTAGCCAGCGCTTCGAGGCACTCGTTCGCTTTGACGTTGGTGATGCCTGCTTTTTCCGCGATGGCCTTGGCCAGTTCTGACTTTTTCATGCTTTATTACCTCTTGAGTATTCGCTGGTGGATTTCACTGTGTTGCGCTGTTCCCACTCCACCAGCTTCTCTGATGGGTACAGTACGCGTCCTCCAATTTTCGAATAAGGCGGGCCGGAGCCTAGGTTTCGCCAGTTGGCCAGCGTTCTAATGCTGATCTTGCCTTCGTAGCGATTTGAGACTTCCTGCGCGCTCAAAAACCGTGCCGTGGTCATTAGAAAACATCGCCCCCGTTATCTTCTTCAGGCTGCTCATGTACCGGCGCTGGTGGTGGATTTTCTTTCACGGGATTGCTCGGTTTTGTCACTGGCTTGCTTTCTTGTTGCACTGCGGCAGGGGTTGGCTCTGGTGCTGGCTTCGCGGCGGCTGCCTTGCGTGGCGCGGCTGCTGCCGTGGCTTTGATGGCCTCGGCGGTGTTGGCCACAACCTCGGCGGCTTCCTGTGCGCCGAAGAACTCGGAAGCAGGGGTGCCCTCCTTCAGGCTGTTGAAAACCCCCATTAGGTCCACCAGCTCGTCGGCCAGCACATCGTCCAGTTTGTGGCCGAGGTGACGCTCCAAGTGCTCGGTGGTCACGCCGAATCGGGCGAACGCCTGGGTCATTTTGCGAACCCGGACGCTGATCGGCTCGTCATTGTTGCCAGCTAGTGTCTTGCGGCATTCTTCGATGGCGCTCTCCACCATCCATTTTGGCATCAGGGCCAGCATCAGGCCCCGAACCTGCTTGCTCGCCACGTTGCTGATCTTGTCGTCGACTTCCTTGCTGTCGCGCATCTTCTTGGGGCCATCCCGGGTGTCGATGACGTGCTCGACTGTGATCTGCCGGATGCGGCGGTTGTTCTTCTCCATGTCCCAGGCATAAACCTCCACCTCGGACTTTCCGGCGCTTCGTGACAGCTCGCTGTGCCCATAACTGAAGTTCCCGTAGCAGCGGGCGATTTCTTCAGCCAGCCGAATGCTGGGGCCGGTTATCTTTCCACCGCCTCTGGGGACGCTATAAAACGCGACCGCCGCAAAGGATGACATTTTGCAGGACTCCATCAGCTCCGCGTAGGACGCGCTGTTGTCGCGGGGAAATTTCTTTGCCAGCACGAGCTGGCCCTGCGCCTCCGCAACTGCGCGCTCTTGCTCAATGGCTACCGCGCCAGCGTTTGCTGATGTGGAGAGCTGGCGCTGCTGGATGAACGCCGGGGATTGGTTGGGCTTACTTTGGTCGATTAACTCATTGGTCATTTGTGATACTCCTGTTGATCATGTTGATTTTTGCGAATACTCCGAAACCGGCGACTGCGGCGCGGTTATAGGCTTCTGCCGCGTCGTGCTTGTTGGAAAATGCGCCGAGCTTTTTTGCTTGCTTGTGAACTTTAATTGATGCCCTCCATTTTTTTTGGCGTTTGTCCCATGAGACTCCTTTGTATCCAGATGTGTTGTTTGACCTATTGATGATCATGTTCCCGTGGTTCATCACCGAACTAGCCAACCGGAGGTTTGAGATCGCATTGTTCTTTTTGCATCCATCGATGTGATCAATGTCGATTGCCGGCCACTCGCCATGAACCATGGCCCAAATAACCCGGTGAACCTTGTATGGCTTGTTGAGTATGTTCACGACCCGGTATCCATCGACGAGCGTCTTCAGACCGGCCTCTTTTCCTGCGTATTTCGTGTTCCAGTTTGTCGGGACACTGTTTGAATGCTTCCAGAAAATGAGGCCCGAATCTTTGTCGAGCGAAAGTCGCTCGTGAAGGTACCCGGGCGTCACCAAGTCTTTTGCGTGCATATCAACCTCAAATTGTGCTGTGATAATTTTAACGCAAATTCACGCGATTACTTGGTTTCTACCGCAAATTCTTTTCCAGTCACCCGTGTAATGAAGACCTGAATGCCGCTTTCGTCGGCATTTCGCTCAAGTTCTTTCAGGTGTTCTTCGTCCAGCAGCTCGCATCCGTCGAGGCACACCGCTTTCAGTTCGCCTGCGCGCAGCTTGGCAATCTCGAAAGCAATGCCGACACGCTGTGCGGTGTTCAGGCGGTCGAATGGCACGCCTTTGCGGTAGACCTCGCCGTCCACTACCTCCAAGTCGGGGATGGGCAGGTTGGCCAGCAGCTCGGCCTTGTAGGCATCGATGTCGTCCAACGCCTTGGTCTGGCGCGCGGCATCGGCCTGTAGGTCGGCCAGCTCGGTGGCCATCATGGTGATGGTGTCGGCGGTGGCTTTGCGTTTCGCTGCCGCGTCGCGGTTGGTGGCGATGGCCGCCACAGCGGCTTGCAGGGGCTGGGCGGTGGCTGTAGCCGTGTCGGTCGCTTTCTGGCGCACGCGGGCTGCCTTGGCTTCGATGTCGGCCAGCGATGCGCGCTCGGTTTCGATGGCGGCAGACAGTTCGGCGTTGATGGCGTCGATCTGGGCACGGGCGTCGTCTTTGAGTTTCTGCAGTCGCGCTGCGCTCTCAGCACGCACACCGGTCAGCTTCGCGTCGATCCGATGGTGCTCGACGTGCATCATGTCCTTGGCTGCTTGCACCTGAGCGCGCAGGCTGTCTTCGTCACCCTCGACGCCACCCGGCGCGTCGGGCATGGCGATACGCAGCTGGTTGATGGTCGCGTCCTTCTCCTTCACCGCCCGGTTGGTACCAGTGCGGTCCTCGTAGACCTGCTGGCGCACGTGGTCGATGATGGCCAGTGCGTGGGAGCCTGCGGTGGGAGTGACGGGCAGGCCGGAGACCTGGGACAGCCTGGTTGCGTCCAGTTCGATGGGCATGCTCTCCAGCAGC
>JBEGTX010000150.1:0-4054 GCA_041179165.1 Pseudomonadota bacterium
GCCTAACGTTTGAGCTAAGACGGCACCAACGGTGGGACGCCAGGGCCAGCCAGCAGAAAATGTACACCGTACCTGCTGGCTGGCCCTGGCGGCCCGCCGTTGGGGCTCGGCTTGAGCGAAGGGTTAGGCTGCGCTGTTTTGACCACCAGCTGCCAGCGAGCCTGTGAAGCCATTGTTACCCCTCGTGGCCCGCCACAGAAGCCTCCCGCTCCGCGCTGACGGCCGTGGCACGCCACGTATTCAAGCCGCCGCCAACGATTGGTGCTGTACATGCAAGGGCTCGCGGCGGCCCGACGAACTGACCAAATCTTCTGAGTCCACTACGCAGTGGACGGCCTCGATCTGGCACGGTGGGTCCATGTAGTTTCTGCTCGCTACCGTTCTTCCGCTGTTTCCACCCGGTTGCTCCGGCTCACTCGTTCGACTCTTGGCTCGACAGCCCTTCTTCGGGGTTCGAAACTCTTGCGGCTCCGCCGCCTCGTGGCTGTTCAGTGCACGCCGACAGGCCCTGTTTCTGCTGGAGAACTGCACGGCCCGTTTTGCGCAGCCTAACGTTTGAGCTAAGACGGCACCAACGGTGGGACGCCAGGGCCAGCCAGCAGAAAATGTACACCGTACCTGCTGGCTGGCCCTGGTGGCCCGCCGTTGGGGCTCGGCTTGAGCGAAGGGTTAGGCTGCGCTGCACTCACCTCGCGCTGGACGCCGGCCTGATAAAGCCCCGATATTCCTCGTGGCACGCCGCAGAAGCCACCCGCTCCGCGCTGACGACCGCGGCACGCCACGTATTCAAGCCGCCGCCAACGACTGGCGGCTTACGGGCAGAAGGTTGCGGCGGCCCGACGAACTGGCCAACTTTTCTGACTCTCCTACGCAGTGGACTGCCCCGATCTGGCACGGTGGCTCCATGTCATTTTTGCTCGCCACCGTTCCATCCTTGTTTCGGCCCGGTTGCCTCGCTTTGCTCACTCGATTCCTGGCTCGGCCGCCCTTCGCGAGGCTTCGGGCTTTTTGCGGCTCTGCCCCTCGTGGCTGTTCAGTTCACGCCGACAGGCGCTGACTCTGCTGGCGCACTGCACGGCCTGAGTTGCGCAGCCTAACGGAAAGCGTTTATCCGACGCCCCACGGAGCTTGGCCAGACGCACCGGTGCCGATGGCGTCGGATAAACCTCGTTGGACTGAACCGCCGCCACGGTGGTGGCATGCAGGGCTGTTGGGGAATGTAAGCCTCAGGGGCCTGGTCGCGCAACGCTGCGGGGGGTGCGAGTCGAGCTGATGGCGTGGTGTGGGGCCTTGGTCGCGGGTGGCGGGCCTTGGTGGAGGCAAGTTTGGTGTGCGTGGTGGTACGCCTGGTGGCGTACAAGTCGCGTTTGCTGGCGACAGGCGCGAGCGGGTCTGCTGCTGTGCTTATGACAGCAGACGGTGGTCGAGGATGAGGCGCTGTTGGCGGTCATGGCGGACCCCGGCAATGCTGGATGCCGTTGTCGGGGCCGGCGCGTTGGGGCGGCAGGACTTCGGTGGTGCGCCAGCGCCCTACCCGACAGTGGGGGCAGCAAGAGACGTCGATGCCTGCCACGCGCTTGAGGAAGGCGGCGGCGTCCTCGCGAGCCTGTGCGTTGGCCGCGGGCATGGCCAGTGCCGCGCGTGCCGCTGCCAGCCTCTTGGTCTTGAGCGCCGGGCTGAGCAGCCCGTAGTGGCGGATGCGTTTGAAGCCTGGAGGCAAGACGTGCTGCAAGAAGCGCGCGATGAAGGTCGGGCCATCGATCACGACCGTGCGCTTGCCGCCAAGGTCGTCGCTGCGAACGCGCAGGCGCACGCCCTGGGCGTCGATGGCGACGATGCGCTCGTTGGAGATGGCCACGCGGTGCGTGTATCGCGACAGGTAGTCCAGCACCACCTCGGGCCCGGCCAGGGGCGTCTTGGCGTAGACCACCCAGTCGTGGCGCAGGAGCTGGCTCAGACGGGTCTGACGCTCGTGGGCGGTGCTGGCCGGGTCCTTCGCCAACGTGCCGGCTTGACTGGCGCGCGCCAGGGCGTGGAGGAACTTGCCACGCAGCACCTTGGACAGGGCATGCACCGGGAACAGGAAGGTCGCACTGCGCTGGGGGGTGCACCACTGGCCTTGATCGTCCAGCCCGCCACAGGCCATCAGCGCGTGCACGTGGATGTGGCGCCGCAGGTCCTGCGTCCAGGTGTGCAGCACCAGCGTGAAGGCAGGTGTAGCGCCCAGCCAGCGCGGGTTGGCGGCGAACTCCGTGAGCGTGGCCGCGGCGCACTGCATCAAGGTGCGATACACCCAGCGGGGATGGAATTGCGCCAGGCCGTTGATGGCATGCGGCAGCGTGAAGACCAGATGGCAGTACGGCACGGGCAGCAGATCGGACAGCTGCGCCTGGCGCCAGGCGTCGCGTGCGCCGCTCTGGCACTGCGGGCAGTGCCGGTTGCCGCAGGAGCGGAACACGCGCTGCTCGCGCCCACAGTGGTCGCAGTGCTGCACCGTGCCGCCCAGGGCCGGTGTGCGACAGGCGACGATGGCCCGCCAGGCACGCGTTTGCGCCGTGCTCAGGGCCTGCTTCGGATAGGCCAGGCCGAAGGTGCGCAGCACCTGGGCCAGGGTGGCGCTCATGGCTGCCTACAACACGCTCGAGCGCGCTCAGTGCCGGGGCTGTGAAGGCGACGGTGGTGATGGCGGTGGCGGTGACGGTGACCTGGGCAACTGCGACAGCAGCGCCAGGGCGTTGTCGCCCGCGCCGTGGCCGGGGCGGGCCATGCGCAGGTAGCGGCTGGTGGTGCTGAGGTGGGCGTGGCCGAGCAACTTGCTCACGCTGTGCAGATCGACGCCGGCCTCCAGCAGATGGGTGGCGAAGCAATGGCGCAGGGTGTGGATGCCGCCGACCTTGGTGATGCCCGCGGCGTCGCGGGCGAGGTAGTAGTAGCGCTGGCCGCTGGCGCGGTCGATGGGGCGCGCCGGCATCAAACGTGAGGGGAACAACCAGTCCGAGGCCTTGGCCCCTGCACGGCAGCTGCGCCAGTACAGCCGCAAGTCGTCGAGCAGTTCAGGGGTCAGCAGTGCGAATCGGTCCTGAGCGCCCTTGCCTTGGATGACGCGGATGCACATGCGGTCGGCAGCCGAGTCGATGTCGCAGCCACGCAGCTGACACAACTCGCTCAGGCGCAGGCCACTGGCGTAGGCCAGGGTCAGGAACATCCTGGCCTTGGGCGAGATTGGCGCGCCCAGCAGCACGGCCACCTCGGCGCGCGACAGCACCTCAGGCAGACGCAGCGGCGCGTGGCCCAAGGGGATCTGCGCACGACGCTGGTCCTGGCCCAGCACGTCGCAGATCAGGAAGCGCATGGCGCAGGATGTGATGTTGACGGTGGATCGCGAGCGCTGTCGATCCTGCAATAAGTACAGCAGGTACGCCTGAACCTGCTCGTCTCTCAGCAGCGCGGGGCTGCAGTGGTGGTGCCGGGCCAGCTGGCCGATGGCGCACAGGTAGGTCTCTTGGGTGCGCGCAGCAAAGCCGCGCAACACCATCGCATCGATCATGCGTTGGCGCAGTGGTGTCATGGTCGTCTCCGAGGTCCGGGGAAAAGCCCCCGTGGACCAAGGTACGACTGATTGCCGCGCGGAGGTCTGCGCGCACCACCACCGCGTCAGCGGTTTAGTTCAACAGTTATTCGGTGATCTTGGCTGTGTTCCACAACGCCGGCTACGAGCAGACGGTGACGCTGGCCCAGGTGTTCTGGCTGAAGGACCCGGCCGGCCAGCCACTGCGCCTGTACGCGGTGGCTGAGAAGGCCTTGAGCATTGCCGGTGACTTTGCCGACTTCGGCACCGACATCGTCAAGCTGCGCAAGCGCCTGCGTGGCGCAAAGGTGGTGGTCGAAGACAGCTTTCCGCCTTATGGCGCGCTGCTGCGGCGCCACTTCGGCATCCACAACGAGCAAGCGCTGGAGCTATTCCACCAGACGGTGTCGATGAAGTCGGTGGGCAATCTGACCGACTTCGTGCGCAGCCATATGCTCGAACCCTTCGACGTGGCGCCTCGGCTGG
>JBEGTX010000151.1:0-5584 GCA_041179165.1 Pseudomonadota bacterium
CGCCGCCTCGGTGGCGGCCTTGGAGATCTCGTCATGCGGGTTGGCCATGGTGCTCGAATACGGCAGGCTCATGCCCAGGGCCTCGAACGACGAGCTCATGGTGTTGGCGGTGTACATGCCGCCGCACGAGCCGCTGCCAGGAATGGCGCGGCGCTCGATCTGGCAGAAGTCTTCTTCGCTCATGTTGCCGGCGCTGAACTGGCCGACGGCCTCGAACACGCTGACGATGTTGAGGTCTTGCCCCTTGTAGCGGCCCGGCAAGATGGTGCCGCCATACACATAGATCGCCGGCACGTTGGCGCGCAGCATGCCCATCATGCCGCCGGGCATGTTCTTGTCGCAGCCACCGACCACCAGCACGCCGTCCATCCACTGGCCGCCCACGCAGGTTTCGATGCAGTCTGCAATCACCTCGCGCGAGACGAGGCTGTACTTCATGCCCTCGGTGCCCATGGCCATGCCGTCGCTGATGGTGGGGGTGCCGAAGATCTGGGCGTTGCCGCCTGCGGCTTCGATGCCGGCGACCGCAGCGTCAGCCAGCTTTTGCAGACCGGAGTTGCACGGCGTGATGGTGGAGTGGCCATTGGCCACGCCGATCATCGGCTTCTTGAAGTCGCCTTCTGCGTAGCCGAGGGCGTAGTACATGGACCGGTTTGGTGCACGGGCCACGCCTTCGGTGATGTTTTTGGAACGGCGATTGATGCTCATGGATGCCTCCTGGCAAAGCAGCTGGAAGAAAACCGCAAGTATCCGGGCATCGGGAGGGTGTGTCCAATATATCCAGCAGGGTTCATTGATATGCTTGGCATATGAGTGAATTGCCTGCTGTTGTGTCTGCACCGGTCGAAATGTCTTCGCCTGCCATCGAGCTTCGCGCCTGGCGCCAATTCCTCGTGCTGGCCGAAACGCTGCACTTCGGGCTCGCTGCGCAGCGGCTTCACATCACGCAGCCGCCGCTCACGCTGGCTATCCAGCAACTCGAGTCTCGCTTGGGGATGCCGGTGTTCGAACGGTCCCGGCGGCGGGTGGCCCTCACCGCGGCCGGCCGCGCGCTGGTAGAACCGGTGCGCCAGCTGTTGCAGCACGCGGCCTCTCTGCCGGGTGTGGCGCAGGCGGCTGGCACTGGCGCGGTGGGGCGGCTGCGCCTGGGCTTCGTGTCGACGGTGGGGTTCGGTCCGCTGCCGGGTTGGCTGCGCGGCTTTCGCGAGGCCGAGCCCGGCATCAATGTGGTCTTGCGCGAGTCAACCACCGACGTGCAGATGCAGGCGCTCGAGCAGGGTGAGGCCGATGCCGGCTTCGTGCTGCATGCGCCAGGCATGGGGCCGCGCTTGTCGCATGTGTCCGTGGGGGTAGAGCCCATGGTGCTGGCCTTGCCCGATGCATGGCCGCTGGCCGCGTCGCGCAGGCTGGGCAAGGCCGAACTGTTCGCGCAGCCGCTCATCATCTTCCCGAGGCCGATTGCGCCTTCGCTGTACGACGCCGTGCTGGCCTTCTATCACCGGCACGGGGCCTCGCCTGTGATCGCGCAAGAGGCCATCCAGATGCAGACCATCGTCAACCTCGTGTCCGCAGGACTGGGGCTCGCGTGGGTGCCTCATTCGATGATGCAATTGCAGCGGCCCGGGGTGGTCTACCGCGAATTGCCTCGTGCCCTGGCCGCAGAAGGCCCGCGCTGCGAGACGAGCCTCGTGTGGCCAGAGCACAGCAGCCCGGTCGTGGCCCGCTTCGTCGATTTCATCCGGAACTCCCTGCCGATGCCGGGCTAGAGCACTCGGGTCAGTATCGAGCGTACAGTTGCAATTCAAGACTCCGCGCGTCGCCAGAACCAGGAGGCCGATGCGAAGCGAGGCCGATCCATCAAGCAACTCCAGCGGATCCGGCTTTGCCGGTCCGCCAGGAGGCGCCCCCTCGGGGGGCAGGACCGAAGGGACGTGGGGGCATAATTCCCCTCATGCTTGTCCATCCTCAGTTCAACCCCATTGCCCTGCAAGTGGGTCCCGTCGGCATTCACTGGTACGGCATCAGTTACCTGGTGGCCTTCGGCCTGTTCTTGTGGCTGGCCTCGCGCCGGGTGCGCTTGCCGCATTTCGCTGATGCCGGCTGGGTGCGCCGCGATGTCGAGGACCTGTTGTTCTACGGTGTGATCGGCGTGATCCTCGGTGGGCGGCTCGGCTTCGTGCTGTTCTACAACCTGAGCCACTATCTGGCTCACCCGCTGGAGATCTTTGCGGTGTGGAAGGGCGGCATGTCGTTCCACGGCGGCATGCTGGGGGTGGGCGCGGCCATGACCGCGTTCGCCTGGGCCAAGAAGCGCTCGCCGCTGAACGTGCTCGACCTGGTCATTCCTTGTGTGCCCACGGGCCTCGCCTCAGGTCGCATGGGCAACTTCATCAACGGCGAACTCTACGGCCGCTTTGCAGACCCCAGCTTGCCGTGGGCCATGGTGTTTCCGCAGTCGGGCAGCGAGGAGCCCCGCCATCCCTCGCAGCTCTATCAGTTCGGCATGGAGGGCATGCTGCTCTTCGTGCTGCTGTGGATCTACGCCAAGAAGCCGCGGGCATCGGGGCAGGTGACGGCCGCGTTCCTGTTCGGCTACGGCGTGTGCCGCTTCGTGGCCGAGTACTTCCGCCAGCCCGACAAGGGCCTGGAGAACCTGCCGCTGGGGCTGAGCATGGGGCAGTGGTTGTGCGTGCCCATGGTCCTTGGCGGCGCGCTGATGTGGGTGTGGGCAGGCCAGCGCGGGCGCGCACCTGTTTCCTCTGCACCGCGGGCGGGGGCCTGACATGCGGCAGATCTTTCTCGACACCGAAACCACCGGCCTGAGCCCCGAGTCGGGCGACCGCATCATCGAAGTCGGTTGTGTGGAGATGGCCAACCGCCGACTCACCGGCGACAACCGGCACTTCTACCTCAACCCGGAACGATCGAGCCACGAAGACGCGGTGAAGATCCACGGGCTGACCGACGAGTTCCTCGCCGACAAGCCGCTGTTCGCCCACGTGGCCGACGACCTGCTCGAGTACCTGCAGGGCGCGGAGGTCATCATCCACAACGCCGGCTTCGACGTGGGATTTCTCAACGAAGAGCTGCGCCGTCTGGGCCGTCCGAAGTTTCCGACCTTCGTGAGCCGCATCACCGACAGCCTCACGATGGCGCGCGAGATGTTCCCCGGCAAGTCGAATTCGCTCGATGCCTTGTGCAAACGGCTCGAGGTCGACAACTCCAACCGCAGCCTGCACGGCGCCTTGCTCGATGCCGGCCTGCTGGCCGAGGTCTACATCCGCATGACACGCGGACAGAACTCGCTGGTCATCGATGCGGGGGAGTCGTCACAGCGCGGCATCGAACTCGCGCCCCTCGACTTCTCGCAATTCGACCTGCCGGTGCTCGTGGCCAGCGAGACCGAGACCGCTGCGCACGAGGCCTTGCTCAACGAACTTGATAAATCATCAAACGGAAAGACACGCTGGCGTTTGCTTGTGGCATAATCTGGGGCTCGGCTGATACCCGCGCTCTTCAAGGGCACAGGCAGCAGCCGGCACCACAGATCGATCGAGTCAAACACCCGTTGGCGCCCTGCGCTGGCGTCACGGTTCAAGGCTCGGTGATCACCCGATAGGGCGGTTAACTCAGTGGTAGAGTGCCACCTTCACACGGTGGAAGTCGCAGGTTCGAACCCTGCACCGCCCACCACCCTATCTGTTCGCGTTGCTTGTTGTCAGTGACATCGTCACGGACATCGCAAATGAGGCCATTCACAACATGGCCTGCAAGCAACCGCTCCCGCGCACGCTGCATCCCTGAAGCGCCTCCGCCTTCAAATGCCTGCCGGCGTTTCTCGCCTCCTTGTTTCTGCAACGCTCCGCACCGCGCGTGGTCTCCCTTGCGCACAGTTGCGCGCGCGAAGGTCTAGAGCGAAGCGCATTGCCCCACGCCCGCGGATCTGGCTCTGCCAGGCCGCCAGGCGGCGCCCCCCTGGGGGGCAGGAGCGAAGCGACGTGGGGGCCTACATGACATTGGGCCACAATGGCATACCGTCAACATGCGTGTCACCCGAATCGGCCCGGCACGCGTTATGACTTCAGAGGTGAACTGCATGACATGTATTCGATGGTCCGTTGGTTCCAAGCTGTCCGGGCTGCTGGGCGCTGCCGCGTTGGGCATGGCTTCTCTGGCGGTCGGTTCGGCCTGGGCCCAAGACAAGCCCGTGTACCGCTGCCCCGGCAAGCCGGTGCTCTACACCGACAGCCTGTCGGCCAAGGAGGCCAAGGAAAAGGGCTGCACCACGCTGGAAGGCGCGCCCATCACGGTCATTTCCTCGCCCAAGTCCGGCAAGGCGGCGCCTGCTGCCACGGCGGCCCGTCCGGCCAGTGGCGGCGAGCGAATCGATCCGGGCGAGCAGAAGTCGCGTGACAGCGATGCCCGCCGCATCCTCGAGTCCGAGTTGCGCAAGGAAGAAGAAAGCCTCGCCCAGCTGCGCAAGGACTACAACAACGGTGAACCCGAGCGCAAGGGCGAAGAGCGCAACTACCAGAAGTACCTCGACCGCGTGGCCGAGATGAAAGCCAGCCTCGCCCGCAAGGAGAGCGACGTGGCCGCCCTCAAGCGCGAGCTCGGCAAGCTGCAATGAGCCCGGGGGCTGCGACGGCGTTGACGGACCTCTTGACCTGATGAACATGCCCTCCTCGTCTTCCGCCTCGCGCTCCAGCCCCGACGGCACGGCCAGCCTGCAGGCCTTCGACCACCTCGCCACCATGGTGGCCGTGGTCAAGCGCGATGGGAGTTGCCTGTTTGCCAACGCCGCCTTCGAGAACGTGCTCGGCCTGTCGCGTCGTACCGTCGTTCGAGGCTCGCTGTTCGATTGGTTCGTCGAGACCCAGATCCTGCGCGACACCGTCTCTGCCGTGTTGCGCAACGACGTTTCCACCAGCCGCTTCGAAGCGCTGCTGCGCCGGCCGGCCACGGCCCACGGTGACCCCCTGCCAGTTCACGTCATCGTCACCCAGATGGACAGCGATGACCGCGTGGTGGTGGAGCTCCTCGAGATCGAGCAGCAAACCCGCCAGGACCGCGAGGAGCGTGCGCTGGGCCAGGCCCAGGCCACGAAAGAACTCATCCGCAACCTGGCGCACGAGATCAAGAATCCGCTCGGCGGCATCCGCGGTGCCGCCCAGTTGCTCGAGATGGAGCTCGAGTCGCGCACGCTGACCGAGTACACCCAGGTCATCATCAACGAGGCCGACCGCCTGCAGGCCCTGGTGGACCGGCTGCTGGCTCCCCACCGCAAGCCCCATGTGGTGAGCGACGTCAACATCCACGAGGTCTGCGAACGCGTGCGCTCGCTCATCCTGGCCGAGTTTCCGCGGGGCCTGAGTGTCCGGCGCGACTACGACATCTCCATTCCCGATTTCCGCGGCGATCGCGAGCAGCTCATCCAGGCGGTTCTCAACATCGCCCACAACGCCGCCTTGGCGTTGGCGGAGCGCATTGGCCAGGGTGATGCGAACATCATTCTGCGCACCCGGATCGCCCGCCAGGTGACCTTGGGCAAGCAGCGCTACCGACTGGCATTGGAATTGCATGT
>JBEGTX010000152.1:0-14989 GCA_041179165.1 Pseudomonadota bacterium
CGGCCCAAAGGCGCGCGTCGGCGAGCGTGCGCAGCAGCTGTCCATCGGTGAGCACGACCTCCGGCGCAACCACCGCGACAAGGGCCGTGAGCGGCGCAAACCGCAGCCCCGATTGCAGCCAGAGCGGCAGCTTCCACTCACGCTCCGACAGCAAGAAAAACGAACGCGTGATCGCCGAGATGGCCACCAAGCCGACGATGGTGAGGCAGGCGAGCGGGGTATCCATGCTTGTCAGCCGCGGATAGCAGGTGACGCACGGCGTTCGAACAGCAGCGCGGCACACACCCCCGCCGCAATCGCCACCACGATGTGCAGCTTGAAGGGCAGCGCAAACGCCGCCACCGCCGCACCACCCGCCACCACGGCGGCGATCACCGACACCCGATCCGACAGCAACGCACAGGTGAGCCCCACCAGCGCCAGCACCCCTGCGAAGCCGAGGCCCCAGGTATCGGGAATCACATGTGCCAACAGCACCCCCGCCGTGGCCGGGATCTGCCAGGACAGCCAGTTCAAGGTGACCGCGCCCAGGTGGTAGTGCGCCACGGCGTCGGGGTCGGCACTTTCGGCAGAAGGGAAGCGCTTCATGAAGAGCACGTAGGTGAAGTCGGCACTGAGGTAGGCCATCAGCACCCGCTGCCACCGCGGCAGGCGCTTCAGAAACGGCCGCCACTGCGCACTGAAGATCACGAAGCGCAGGTTCACGCACACCGCGGTCGCCCAGATGACCCACAGCGGCGCGGCCGCCACCATCAGCGGCACCACGGCCAGCTGCGCGCTGCCCGAGAACACCGCCAGGCTCATGAACAAGGCCACCGGCAGCGACAACCCGCCTTTGACCATCGCCATGCCGGTGACCAGCCCCCAGGCGCCGAGGCCGGGGCTCACCGAGAGCATGTGGCGTGCGCCTTCACGAAAGGCCGGGTGGCGAATGGTGTCGCGCAGCGATGAACTCATGCGCCGGATTTCATCACGGCGCGAACTCCACCACCACCTCGCGCGTCTCGGTGAGGCCTTGCGCATCGACCACGCTCAGCGTGTAGCGGCCGGCCGCAGGCGGGCCCCAGCTCAGGTCCCTGCCCGCGGGCGCCTGGCCCACGAAGGCGTCGTCGGCAAACCAGTACAGCGGGCCGGCCTGTGCGGCGTTGGCGCGCAAGGTGAGCGGTGTGAGCTGGCTCAGTCGCAGCACATAGTTGGCACCTCGCAGCGGCGACATGATCTGCGGGCCGTCGCCCACGGCGGCTTCAGGCCGGGCCGTGCCCGCCTTGCAGCGTGCGGGCGGCGGAATGCGGCGCGGCATGCCGGCTTGCGAGAACAGCTGCAGCATGTCGGAACCCCAGAACTCGAACACCTCTTGCCGCACGCCCGGCCCCGGGCCGCAGACCTCGCGTCCGCTCGCCTGCTCGACCCAGATGGCACGGTGCAGTGTGCTCACCTTGATGGGCGACTTGCCCGGGATGAACCAGGTGTCGGCGAGGTCCGTGCAATGCGCGTTCGGCAGATCGCCACTCGCCGCACACACCGCCACCCGCGACAGATTGGCCGGTGTGGGCCGCGCCATGGCACCGGGGTCCAGGCCCTGGCTGCGCAGGCTGTCGACGATGTTGAAGAACAAGGGCGCGGCGGTCTTCACACCCACCAGCACGGGGTTGGAGCTGCCGTCGAAGTTGCCCACCCAGACCACCAGCACATAGCGGCCGAACACGCCTGCCGTCCAGGCGTCGCGAAAGCCCCAGGACGTGCCTGTTTTCCAGGCCACGGCAGGGAACGCAGGACGGCCGGTGTCGGGCCGCGGATTGCGCTGCAGCATGTCGAGCGTGATGAAGGCCGCCTCGTCACTCATCAGCCGCTGCGCGGGCTTGCGGTCGCTCGCATCATGGAGGTACGACAGCGGCGAGAGCTCACCGCCATTGGCCAGCATGGCGTACAGCGAGGCGAGCTCGGTCATACTGACCTCGCCCCCGCCCAATGACAATGCGAGACCGTAGTAGTGCTCAGGCGCGAGCTTGCTCACACCGGCGCGACGCAGGAACTCGTAGAGGTTGGGCTCTTTCAACCGCGCCGACACCTGCACCGCCGGCACGTTGCGGCTTTTCACCAGCGCGTCCTGCGCGGTGATGGGGCCTTCGAAGCGGCCGTCGAAATTCTCCGGGCTGTAGGTGCCGAAGGAGGTGGGTGCGTCTTTCAGAATGCTGCGCGGGTGCAGCACCCCCTGGTCCACAGCCAGGCCGTAGATGAACGGCTTGAGCGTGGAGCCGGGAGAGCGCTTGGCGGTGGTGGCGTTCACCTGTCCGTCGATCGCGTCGTTGAAGTAGTCGGCCGAGCCCACCCAGGCCTTGACCTGCATGGTGGAGGTGTCGACCAGCAAGGCGGCGGCGTTGTTCACGCCCATCGGCGAACGGCGCTCCACGAACTGCTGCACCGCACGCTCCACCGCGGCCTGCGTGGGCCCGTGCAGCGACAGGGTGCTTTGCGCCTCGGGCGACAGCTGCGCCGCCAGCGCCTGCACCGCGTGCGGCGCACCGAAGGGCAGTTGCTTCACGGTGCGCAGCTTGAGCGGCAGGTCGAGTTCGGCATCGCGCGCAGCACCCGCGGCCTGCGCGCCGCGGCCAGCCTGCATCGACAGCCACAGGCGCTCACGCGCCGCCTTCAATGCCTGGGGCCAGGCCTCGGGCGAGGCATTGCTGCCGCGCCGGTTGGGGTTCTGCGGAATGACGGCGAGGGCCAGTGACTCGGGCAGCGACAGGTGCGCCGCCCGCTTGCCGAAATAGACGAGGCTCGCCGCGCCCACCCCTTCGATGTTGCCGCCGTAGGGCGCGAGGTTCAGATAGGCCTCGAGCAGCTCGGCCTTGCCGTAGCGGGCTTCGAGCCACAGCGCGGCCCCCACCTGCTTGAACTTGCCCCAGGGTGAGCCGGTGTCGAGCCGATAGAGCCGGCGCGCGAGCTGCATGGTGAGCGTTGACGCGCCGCGGCGCACGCCGCCGGTGTAGCTGGTCCACGCCCCCCGCACGAGACTCACCGGGTTCACACCCGGATGCCAGCGGAACCAGCGATCCTCGTACCACTGCACAGCGTTAACCAGGCGCGGATCGATCTGCGCCAGTGGCGTCCACACGCGGTACTGCTCATCGCTTGCCAGCGTGATGCGCAGCAACGCGCCGTCGCTGCTGTAGAACGCATGCGACAGCGCCACCCGGCGCTGCAGCGGCTCGGCCGGCCACCAGCGCAGCACCAGCAGCGCCAGCCCCAGGGCGATGACCACCGCCCCGGGCCAGCGCCAGCGCCCCAGACGGCCGCCGAGGCGCTGCCACCCGCTCACTTGGTGGCAGTGACGGTGATGCGGCCCGCCACCGAGCGCGCGAACTTGTCGCGCTCGTACATCGACTCGGCCTGCGACGGCGGCACAGTGAACTCGCCGGTGTTGGTGGCGCGCAGCTTGTACTTGTAGGTCTGCACGGTGCCGGTGGCCGTGGTGTAGATCACCACACGGTCTTCGCGCACGTCGGCGTAGTCGAGCATCGGTCCGTTCACGCTGTCGGCCACGCCGTTCGTGTCGCGGCTCACCACGGGCTCGAACCCGCCCGGCAGCAGATCGGTCAAGGCCACGCTCGGCACATGGGCCCCTGCGCTGCCCGAGGCAATGGCGCGCAGGTTGATTTTCACCATGACTTCGTCGCCCACCTTCACCTGCGTGACCGGCTTGCCATCGGCGCCCACGTATTCACGCACGATCTCCATGCCGGCCTTGATCTCGGTTGTGGCCGGCACGCGGTCGAAGCCCGACTGCGACACGCTGTAGTAGGTGGTGAGCTTGCCTTCGTTGGCCAGGCGCAGCTTGACCGTGCCCGGCAGCACCGGCGCTCGCGGCATCATGTTGGCCGGCAGGGCCAGCGGCGTGGCCGCGTTCTTCGCATCGAACTGCACCGCCGTGAGCTTGCCCAGCGCGTCGGCACCCAGCGTCTCGGCCATGGCCTCGAACGCCAGCACCGTGTAGGCCGATGACAAGGTGTTGAAGCTGCCCTTGGCGAGCTGGCCCGTGTAGCGGTTCATGACTTCGGGGCTGAGCGACTTGAGCTTGGACGGGAAGTGGCGGGCCAACAGGTAGAGCGTCTGGCCGTTGTGCACGATCGGGTCGTAGTAGGTGGCCCACGCATACGGCCTGGATTCCTTCTCGAGCTGGCTCACCAGGCTGCCGATCAATTCGTTGGCCGGCTTGTCCTGCTTGAGCAGCTGGTAGGTGGCAGCCAGGTAGCCCGCCAATGAATCGTTCTGCCATTGTTTGGGGAACTTGGCATCGAGCGTTTCGCGCAGCGTGGACACCAGCGGTGTCGTGACCGCGCCGTTGCGGGTGAGCAGGTAGATGGCATAAGCGCGACTGCGAGCGGCGGTCATGTCGGCCGGGTTGCTGGCCGCCAGTTGCTGCAGGTACTCGAGCCCCTTGCGCAGCATGTCGGGTGGCACCACCAACCCCGGCACTTGCATGTCGCGCGATTCGAGCAACAGGTGCACGGCATACACCGATGCGAACTCATCTGCCTCGACGGTTGCCCCCCACAGCCCGAACCCGCCTTGCGCGTTCTGGCGCGAACGCAGCACACGCAGCGCTTCGTCGAAGCCCTTGGCGGCCGACTGCGGTGTGCCCAGACCGAACTCAGGCCGCTTGGCCAGCACCACGCCAGGGAAGGCGCGGCTCACGAGTTGTTCGGTGCACTGGTGCGGGAAGTTGTCGAGGTAGTTCATCAATCCTGGCGCCATCGCCAGGGGGATGACCGACATCGCCAGCTCCTGCTTGCGGAACTCGGGCACGAGGTCGCGCGGCACGGGCTGCTCGTGCGACCCGGTGAATTGGCCGAGCGCCACGGTGGTGGCACGCGCCGAAGCCGGACGCACGCTGATGTCCATGCGGCGGGTGGCCGACTTCGGCCCCAGGCTGCTGCTGAACTCGAGCGTGGCGGAACCGAGCTTCACGGCGGCCGCGTCTTTCACCTTCAGGCGGTACGTGGCCACGCCTTCGCGCTGGAAGCTGATCTTGAGCGTCTGCGTGGCCGGCCCCACGAGCTCGAAGCTCGACGCCGGCTTGAGGGTGAGCTGCACCGGCGCATCGGCTGGCGATCCGTTCACGTTGTTGGACACGCCCACCGACACATCGAACTGGTCGCCTGGCGACACCGCCAGCGGCAGGTTGGGTGACAGCACGAAGTCGCCGCGCACGGTGGTGTCTTTTTCTTCCACGCCGACCGAGCCTTCATTCACGGCCACGGCCATCACGCGCAGCTTGCCGTTGAAGTGATCGGGCACGGTGTAGCTGAACTCGCGGCTGTCTTTCACGTCCACGATGCCCGACCAGTACACGGCCGGCGCCTCGCCCTTGCGCTTGAACGGGTTGAGGAAGCGCGCATTGGCACCCGCTCCGTCACCGCCGGGAGCGGACTGCGCCATCAGGCGCTTGAACTCGGGCAGCAGCAGGTCGAGGATCTGAGAGGTGCGCACTTCGAGCGCGCGCTTCTGGAAGAAGTGCGCGAGCGGGTCGGCCGTCGAGTAACGCGCGACCTGCAGGATGCCTTCGTCAATGGCGAACACGACCACGCGGGTTGGCTGTGCGGCCGTCACGTTCATCTTGAGCACCTGGCCTGGCTTCACGAGCTCAGGCACGGCCAGCGTGAGCTTCTGAGTGCGCGCAGCCAGGCTGGTGACAAAGGGCACCACGCCATGGCTGAGCGGGCTCATGAAGATCTCGTCGGACGATGGGTCGCGCACAAACTGCACGCTCACATAGCCATTGCCTTCGAAGTCCTTGGGCAGGCGGATCTTCTGCACCGACGCGGTGGTCGTGGTCTTGAACCACTGCTGGGTGAACACCTTCTCGCGTTCGATCGTGATGAGACCGGCGCCCACGTACGGCGCGCGGATGCTGATCTCGATCTCTTCGCCGGGTGCGTAGTCTTTCTTGTTGAGCGACAGCTGCAGTTCGGCATTGCGCTCCAACGAACGCGACACGTTGCCTTGGCCGGCCACGCTGTAGTCGATGCGATTGAGCAGCACGCCCTGGGCATCGGCAATGAGATAGCTGTAATTGCCGGCCTTGCGCGTGTCCAGCGTCAGTGAATGGCCCGCGGCGACAAAAGCCAGCGGCACCGGTTCGTTGATGGTGACTTCCTTCAGGCGCGACTCATAGCGGTAGGTGTCGTTCGGCTGGCGAATCAGCATCGACACGGTCTTGCGCTCGATCAATTGCAGCGAGAGGTCCTTCACGGCAGTAGCCTTGGCCTGCGGATCGATCGCGATGATGTGGCTGACGCGCTTGGAGCCCATCGACACGTAGCTCGGATCGCCGTCGTGTTTGACCCCCACCATGAACGGCTGATCGGACACCAGCGCGACCGTTTCCGCCGACACGCTGCGCCCTCCTTCGGGTTCGAACACCTTGGCGAGCAGGCTAAGCTGGTAGGTGGCCTTGGTGAAACGCGAGAGCTTGAGGTCGAACTCGGCCAGGCCCTTCGCATCGGTCTTGCCCTCGGGCAAGGTGTCGACGAACCCTTCCTTGGCCTGCTGCGGATCGCGGAAGCTGTAGTCGAGGTGGCCGCGGAACGACACCCAGGCCGGGTTGAGGTCCATGCTCACCTCGACGCGGCGGTTCTCGGCCGGCGTGCCAAAGAGGTTCTGCGCATTGATGAGCCCCTTCAGGTCCTTCGGATGCACCCAGCCGGCAGACACCGCCGACAGCTGCGCCGTGACCTTCATGCGGTCGGGCAGGAACTCCTGCACCTTGACCGTGGTGGAGCCGATCTGGCGCTCGACCTTGTCGTCTTTCACGATGTTGAGGTTGATGGTGTAGTTGCCTGTGGGCGCGGAGTCGAGCGTCGTGTGGTTGAGTTCGGTGAAGCCCCCGGCGAGCAGTCGGATGCGCTCGCGCTTGACGGTGAGGCCGCGCGAGTCGAGCACCTCGGCTTCGAGCGGCAGACCGGCAAGCGACTTGGTCCAATCGGCCGCCTTCACGATCATGCCGATGTGCATGCTCTCTCCCGGACGGTAGATGCCGCGGTCGGAGAAGAGGTAGGCGGTGAGCTGGTCGGCGGTGCGGGCGTTCTGCAAGCCACCCACATCGAAGCGCGACACGTCGAGCACGCGGTCCTGGCGGTCGAGCGGCATGAAGCTCATGTCGCCCGCCTTGCGCACGGTGACAAGCAGCGGGGTGCGTTCGCGGGTGAGGCCTTCGAGCTTGTCGAAGTGAACCTTGCCCTGCGCGTCAGTGACCTGCGAGAACAAGGCGCTGCCATTGCGGGCCACCACGTCGACCGTGGCACCGGCCACGGGCAGCCCGTTGAAGAGCGACTGCACGAACACATCGCGCGAGCCATCGGCGGATTTCTTCACCACGATGCCGAGATCGGTCACCAGCACCAGGCGGCGTTCGCGCATGGAGGTCGGGTCGACGTTGCTGCCGTCGCCCATGTCACCTTCACCCATGCCTTCGCCCTCACCCTCACCCTCCGACATGCCCTCACCTTCGTCGTGAGACGGCTCGGAAGGTTCGGCGGCCGCAGCCGCAGCACGCTCTTTCGCACGCGCCTCGGCCTTGGGGTCGTAGCCGCTGATGTTCAGGAAAAACAGACCCCGGCGCAGCTCGCCATCCTTGGCCAGGTAGTCCGACAGGTCGATCGACTCGTAATGCGCCTTGCCATGCGGCAGGCCGGGCAGCGGCACGCTGCGCTCGAAACGGTCGGTGAGGTTGTCGGCGCCAAAGCTGCCGAGGAAGTCGGGCGAGGCGAAGTTGCCACGCGACTGCGACACCAGGTGGTGCAGCTGCGAAGGCTGCACGCGGCCGAGCTCGATCTTGAGCCCCGGCAGGTCGCGCACCAGCACAGCGAGCTTCTTCTCGCCGCTCATCGGCAGCAGGGCACCCTGGCTCAGGATGCGCAGCTCAGGCGGGTACGGGTTGAGCATGGCCACGGCCTGCGCCACGCCACGCATCGAATAGCCCCCGAAAGACTTGGCCTTGGGCTGGATGCGCACGAACAGCGAACGGCCCACATCGCCCTTCACCTTGAACGCATGCACGGTGGCGTACTCTTCTTCGGAAGGCACCGCCGTGATGGCCAGCTTGGTCGACTTGGCGAGCACGGCCTCGGTCACCTCTTGCGAGCTGGACCAGGCAAAGAAACCTTCGCCCTGTTCTTCTTTCTTGATGGCCGGGTTCTGCTCCGGCAGCAACCAGACGCTCACGTTCTTGGCGAACTCACGCTCATGCACGAGCTGCGAGGTGCTGATCATCAGCACCTGCTCGGGCTCGAAGCGTTCGTTGGTGACCACCTGGGTGCGCACCTCGTTCACGCTCAGGCCGAACTGGCCGGGCACGCTGAGCGATCGCTTCAGAACCTCGTCGGTGCCGGCACCACCCAGCTGCGAGACCACGCCCTTGTCGATCGCCACGGTGAGGTTGGTGTCTTCCTTGGGGATCGGCAGGTTGGCCGAGTGGATGTACGCGTGAAGCTTGTACTTGTCGTAGGTGACCGTGAAGGGCGTGGTTTCACGGCCGACACCGAGCAGACCTTCGGCTTGGCCGTCCATGCGCAACTCGACGCGCTTCTCGAACTCGGCCGTGTTGATGGGGTGGCTGAAGCGCACCTGGATCTCGCCACGCTTGCCCGTGGGTTCGCTCGGGTCCTGGTAGAACTCGGCCTTCTGGATCTTGGCCGTGAAGGCCGCGGTGCTGAACTTGAACTCACGCGTTTCGATGCGCACCTGCGGCGCGAGCACCGTGCTGTCCATCTCCACCTTGAACTCGGCGCCCACCGGCCACTCGGCCTTGGGATCGAACGCGAGGTGCCGGTCGTCGACCCAGCGCCAGGTGCCTGCCATCTCGGGGCTCATGCGAATGCCCTTGTCGATGGTCTTGCCCACCGCCGCCAGCGGCGCCACGGAGTCGCTGAAGGTCACCTTCGCCGGCTGAGGCACGCTGTTTTCGGTGAAGCTGCTGATGGCCGGGTTGTCGACCGACAGCGTCACTTCTACCGGCTGCGGCCGCGCCTTCCACCAGCGCCAGCCATACCAGCTGCCCACGCCCAATGCGACCACGACCAGCAGCACGGTGGCACTCAACTTCGGTCGAGCCGCCACAGCACGGCCGCCACGGGCCACACCGGCGCCACACCATCGGAGCCAAGGAGGAGCCGACCACACGCCAATGACCAATGCCAGAACAGCCCAAAGCCGAGCGGCGACGCGCTTCACGATTCCCATGGAGACCCCGATGTGTTGTTCGATGGGGGGCCGTGCCCATGCAAGACACCCCAGCGGGAATCTTGCCGGAGAAAAAGGCGGTGACTGTGAAGTCGGTGTGAAGTTCGCTCAGCGCAAATGTGACCAATGGTCTGCGCACGGGCCGCGCTGCCGCGGCGCCGGAGTCACTCTTGAGCGGGTTTGGCTGTCGCCTTGGCGGGCTTGCGCTCGACGGGCACCACGGTCTCGCCGGGTGCGACATCGGCCTTGGCCTCTGGCTTGGCTTCAGAGGCACGCATCTCTGGTTTGTCGGCCTTCTCAGGCTTTTCGGCTTTTTCACCCTTGGCAGGCTTGCCGGCCGGCGGTGGCGTAACCTGTGGTGACACCGGCTCGATCTTGTTCTCGCGCATGTAGTCGTTCATGTCGCGCCAGCCGGCGAACACGGCGGCCTTGTCGGCCTTCTTGTTCAGCGCATAGCAGTCTTCGATGGCGCGGTTCGCATGGCGGCAGGCGCCGCCGATGGCCCGGCCGTCGGCATCCCGCGCCGCTGCGAGCTTCTCGGCGGAGTCACCAAACAGGTCGCACCCCGCCAACAGCGAAGTGGCCAGCACGGAGACAGTCAGAACGGAGCGCAGAAGCATGGGGCGGGAGGTTAGTTGTGCACGGTGTATCGGTCAAGCGAGGCGAAAACTTGAGTTGGCGCGCGCTTCGTTGGAACCGGCGCAGGGCTGAGGCGCGCCGCCAGCACGCCGTGAGACAGCGGCCGATGTTGAAAGTTAGCGTGCGCGGGGGCATCCCCTCGCGTTGAACGGTCAGACTTCACGGGGCGCCAGAACTTGTCCGGCCTGCACGGGCTGGCTCTGCAGAAACTGCCGCGCAGGCAAGCGCTTGCCCCCAGCCCGCTGCAACTCGGTGAGCCGTACCGCACCCTCGCCGCAGGCCACCCGAACACCCGCATCCGACACCTCGAGCACGGTGCCCGGCGCGCCGTGGACGCCCGCCAGCCCGGCCGGCTCGGCCCGCCAGACTTTCCAGGCCTCGCCGTTCAACGCGGTGGTAGCACCGGGGAAGGCATCGAAGGCGCGGATGCGCCGCTCGATGACGGCCGCCGGCAAGGCCCAGTCGATCGGGGCCTCGGCCTTTTCGATCTTGTGCGCGTAGGTCACGCCAGCCTCCGGCTGGGGCGTGCGTTTCCAGGCGTCGGGTCCGGCCAGCGCCTGAACCAACAGCTGCCCGCCCAGCGCGGCCAGGCGGTCGTGCAGCGAAGCGGTGCTGTCGCCCGGCCCGATGGGCAGCGAGGCCACGTGCAGCATGTCGCCGGTGTCGAGCCCGGCATCCATCTGCATGAGGGTGATGCCCGTGAGTTCGTCTCCCGCCTCGATGGCCCGGTGGATGGGCGCCGCCCCGCGCCAGCGCGGCAGCAGCGACGCATGGATGTTGAGGCAGCCGCGTGGCGGCAGGTCGAGCACCCATTGCGGCAGGATGAGGCCGTAGGCGGCCACCACCATCAGGTCGGCGCGGGCCTCCAGCAGGGCCTCGCGGGCCGCCCGGGCATCGTCCGGGTACTTGCCATCGAGCCGCAGGCTGCGCGGCTGCGACACCGCAATGCCATGGGCCAGGGCCGTCTGCTTGACTGGCGAGGCCTGGAGTTTCAAGCCCCGGCGGGCAGGCTGGTCGGGTTTGGACATCACCAGAACCACCTCATGCCCGGCGGCGATGAGGGCGTCGAGTGCGACCTGCGCGAACTCGGGGGTGCCCGCGAACACCAGCCTCATGGGCGCTGCTCGTCCCGGGTCTTCTTGACCATCTTGGTCTTGATGCGGTCGCGCTTGAGGGCGCTGAGGTACTCGACGAACACCTTGCCCTGCAGGTGGTCCATCTCGTGCTGCACGCAAATGGACAGCAGGCCGTCGGCATCGAACTCGTAGGGCTGGCCGTCACGGTCGAGGGCGCGCACAGTCACCGTGGCGTGGCGCTCGACCTTGTCGTAGATGGCAGGGACCGACAGGCAGCCTTCGTCGGCAAACGTCTTCTCGGCACTCACCTTGACCAATTCGGGATTGATCAGCACCCGCGGCTCGGTGCGGCCTTCGGAGGTGTCGATCACGATCACCCGCTCGTGCACGTCGACCTGGGTGGCGGCCAGGCCGACGCCGTCGGCCTCGTACATGAGCTCGAGCATCTGGTCGACCAGGGTGCGGATGCGGTCGTCGACCTCGGCCACGGGCTTGGCGACCGTGTGGAGGCGGGGATCAGGGTAACGGAGGATAGACAACTTGGACATGGCTTGAGCGACGGGACGGACCACAAGGGAATTGACCAGGGACCACGGGCGCCGTGTGGACGACGCGCAACGGCGGCGGGGTGAACCCGCTGCCTGGCAGTGGTATCAGCTGGTCACTTTCGTTGCGATATCAATGGTTTAGAGGCAGAATCTGTGAAACTGAATGAGGATTTTCGCCGAACTGCGCCCGCTTGGGGGATTCCGGTGAATGATCAACCCCAAATTCAGCATTGTGACGCCTGTGTGACCGGAGACTTACCTTCATGACCCGAAGCAAACGTTTTGCCTTGTCCCTTCCCCGGGCCACTGCGATCACCCTGGCGCTGAGCGCCTTCATCGGGCTCGCCTTTGCGCAGCCGGGCAACTTCCCCATCACGCCACAACAGCGCAGCACAGCGCAAAAAGTGGCGCAAGACGGCATCCCGCTGAGCGAACTGTCCGCCACGGCGCCCGACCAATACACCGTCAAGTCCGGTGACACCCTCTGGGACATCTCCAAGCTCTACCTCACCAGCCCATGGCGCTGGCCTGAACTCTGGGGCATGAACCTCGACCAGATTCGCAACCCCCACCTGATCTACCCAGGCCAAATGCTGTTCCTCGACAAGAGCAACGGCCGCGCACGCCTGCGCGTGGGCGAGCCAGTCGGTGCCGGTGGGCGACTTTCGCCGCGGGTGCGTTCGGGTGACCTGCTTCGAGATGGCATTCCGTCCATCTCGCTGGCCCAGATCGAGCCCTTCCTGAACGAAGCGGTCGTGTTCGACAACAACGAACTCGACAACTCCCCGCGCATCGTGTCGGCCCAAGACGGCCGCGTGCTGTTGTCGCGCGGTGACCTCGCCTACGTGCGCGGCAACCTCGACAACAACCGCTCATTCCGCGTCTTCCGCGAACCCGCTCCGCTGGTCGACCCGACCACCCGCGAGGTGCTGGGCTACGAAGGCGTGTTCCTCGGCACGGCAGAGTACCTGCGCAAGGGCGAAAGCGTGTCGCCCATCACCAAACGCGACGAAATCATTCCCGACACGTTCACCATCTCGAGCGTCCGCCAGGAAATTCGTGCCGGTGACCGCCTGTCGCCTACACCAGGCCGCGAGTTCATCAACTTCGTGCCCCATGCGCCGCAAGGCGAAATGGCCGGTCAGATCATCGCGGTGTACGGTGAGGCGCTCAACGCCGGCCAGAACCAGATCGTGAGCCTGAATCGCGGCAGCCGAGACGGCATGGAGCGCGGACACGTGCTGGCACTCTGGCGTAATGGCAACCACATCATCGACACCACCGATCCGAAGCGTCCTACCATCAAGCTGCCCGATGAGCGCCACGGGTCGCTGTTTGTGTTCAAGGTCTTCAACCGCGTGTCCTACGCCCTGATCCTGAACGTCAAGGAGCCCGTGGGCAAGGGTGATCGTTTCACCCAACCGTGACGCCAAGCTGAACGCTTGAGCCAGCCGTCCGAGGTGAACTTCACCGCGGACCGGCCCCAGAAAGCCCGGCCCTGTGCCGGGCTTTGTCGTTTCTGGTGGTGTCGTGTGTGGTTGTGTCGTTTCCGGCCTGCTTCGCATCGGCACCGTCTGTCAGTTTGCAAGTTTCCTGCGGCACCCGTGTGCCGCGGCCCCTCACCCCACGGAGTTGACGCCCTTGACCGACGCCGCCGAACTCGCTGCCTGGTTGCGGCTGATGGAAACGCCACGGGTGGGGCGTGCGGCCGCGCGCCGCTTGCTCACCCGCTTCGGCTCCCCGCAAGCCGTGTTCGAGGCCCCCTCTGCCGACTGGCATGAGGTCGCTGGCGCCGCGACCGCTTCCGAGCTCGCACACGCTCCCGAGCACCTCGCGCCCCTTCTGTCGACCACGCTGCAATGGCTGGACGAGGCCACCGAGGCCGCCCCGCGAACCGTGCTCACCCTGGGCGATCCCGCCTATCCCGTCGCCTTGCTGCACGCGGCCGACCCACCGCTGCTGCTCTACCTGCAAGGGGACGTCACCCGGCTCGCCGCGACGTCAGTGGCCATGGTGGGCAGCCGCCGGCCCACCCCGGCGGGCCTGGACACCGCCCGCCGATTCGCCGCCGAGTTCAGCGCGGCCGGCCTCACGGTCGTGTCGGGGCTGGCGCAAGGCATCGATGGCGCGGCCCACGCCGGCGCGCTGGACGGCCCGGGCGGCACCATCGCCGTGGTGGGCACGGGGCTCGACCGCGTCTACCCTCGCCAGCACCGCCAACTGGCCCACCGCATTGCCTGCCAGGGGCTGCTGCTCAGCGAGTACGCGCTGGGCAGCGGCCCACTGGCCGCGCACTTCCCCCAGCGCAACCGCATCATCGCGGGACTGACACGCTGCACCGTGGTGGTCGAGGCGGCCTTGAAGTCCGGCTCACTCATCACGGCCCGGCTGGCCCTCGACGCCGGCCGCGATGTGATGGCGGTGCCGGGCTCCATTCGGTCGGACCAATCCCAGGGCTGCCACGCGCTCATCCAGCAAGGCGCCATGCTGGCGCAGAGCGCGCAAGATGTCATGGACGAACTCGGTTGGGCCCACGCGCCGCAAGTGGTCGCCCGCAGCGCGGCCGTGCCACCCCTTGCCGACCCGGTGCTGCAGGCGCTCTCGCACGATGCCTGCACCCTCGATACCTTGCTGGCCCGCACCGGCTGGGACACCGCACCGCTCACGGCCCGGCTGCTCGAACTGGAACTCACCGGGCAGGTGGCTCGCCTGCCGGGCCAGGCCTTTCAGCGCATCAGCGCAGATTGAAGGCACCCAAAGGCTCAGGCCGGTACTGCTCCTCGAAGCACGGCTTTCCCTGCCCGAACACGGCCCCGCCCTGCGGTATAGTGGGTCCATGTTTGACGTGCTTGTTTATCTGTACGAAAACTACTGGCGCCCCGACGCCTGCCCCGACCATGCCCAACTGACGCGCAAGCTGTCGGCCATGGGTTTCGAGTCGGAAGAAATCGAGGAGGCCTTGACCTGGCTGGACGGACTCGCGACCACCGCGCAGTCTTACTCCGGACAACAAGGCCCGCTGAGCCTGCGCGTGTATTCACCGTCAGAGCAAGAGCACCTTGGTGAAGACTGCATCGGTTTCATCAGCTTCCTCGAGTCGGCCGGCGTGCTGCCGCCACCCATGCGCGAAATGGTCGTCGACCGCGCCACCGCCATCCCGGGTGGCCCGGTCGATCTCGAAGACCTCAAGATCATCGTGCTGATGGTCTTCTGGAGCCTGGGCGAAGAGCCCGACGCCCTCATCCTCGACGAACTCTTCGTCGACGAAGAAGACCGCCTCATTCACTGAGCGCGACCCGCTCGCGCGGGTCGGCCAACTCGGCGTTGAACCAAGCTGCTCCTTGCCGATGCTGCGCCATCGGGCAACAACAATGAGGGAAGCTCTGTCTCTGCGCGCATTGCGCCTGAGCGCTTGCGAACCGGTCCCCGGAATGACTCCGGGGACCATTGAAGCTTCATCCGGCATCGCGCAACGCCAGTGATACA
>JBEGTX010000153.1:0-7829 GCA_041179165.1 Pseudomonadota bacterium
AGCGGACGGTGCTTGGCGCGGATGAGTTCTCGTGTCTCGTAGCAGTAGAACTCCATGCGGTCGATTTCGCGCAGCAGGTCGTTCGGGAACTCGATGTCGGCCTTGTCGATCTCGTCGATCAGCAGCGCCACCGGCTGTTCGGCCGTGAAGGCCTGCCACAGCACGCCCTTGATGATGTAGTTGTGGATGTCTTTCACGCGCTCGTCGCCGAGCTGGCTGTCGCGCAGGCGGCTTACCGCGTCGTACTCGTACAGGCCTTGCTGGGCCTTGGTGGTCGACTTGATGTGCCATTGCAACAACGGCAGGTTGAGCGACTGGGCCACTTCTTCGGCCAGCATCGTTTTGCCCGTGCCGGGCTCGCCTTTTACCAGCAGCGGACGCTTCAAAGTGGCAGCCGCGTTGACGGCCAACATGAGGTCTTCTGTTGCGACGTAGTTGTCAGAGCCTTGGAACTTCATACATGCGCGATCGTTTGAGGGAGTCGTCTCAGTATAAGGGCCCCTATAATCTCCGGCTGACTGAAGACACGCCTGCCGGACCATGAAAAAGATCTTCTCCTCCTTCCTTCCCTTTGCTGCCGCCCTGCTGGGCCTGAGCAGCCTGGCCTCGAACGCCTTCGCACAAGGCACGCCGAGCGCTGCCGCCGGCGAAAAGAAAGCCGCCATGTGCATCGGCTGCCACGGCATCCCAGGCTATCAGGCGAGCTTTCCTGAAATCCACAAGGTGCCGATGATCAGCGGCCAGAGCAGCAAGTACATCGTGAATGCGCTCGTGGGCTACCAGAAGAACCTGCGCAAGCACCCGACCATGCGCGCCGTCGCCGCGTCGCTCTCCGAGCAAGACATGGCCGACCTGGGCGCTTTCTACGAGAAGCAAAGCACGGCCACACCCGCGCCTGCCGCCCCGCTGACCAAGCCGTCGCCTGCCGTGGCCGAAGTGCTTGAAAAGGGCAAGTGCGTGACCTGTCACGGTGCCAACTTCAGCCAGCCAACCGATGTGTACCCGAAGCTGGCCGGCCAGCACGCCGACTACCTGTACGTCGCGCTCAAGTCCTACCAGATCAAGAACAACCCGCAAGTGGGCCGCGTGAACGACACGATGGCGCAGCAGGTCGGTGGTCTGAACCACGCCCAGCTCAAAGAAATCGCCAAGTACCTGTCGTCGCTGCCTGGCGAGCTGCAGGTGGTGCAGCAACCGCGCTTCCGTTGAGCGGCGGCAGGGCTTTCAAAGCCACTGCAAACGTCTGCCAAAAAAGGCCGCTGTCTTCAGCGGCCTTTTTTGTGCCTGAATCGTCGCGTTCGCTCGGGAGCTGATCAAGTTTGCCGGGCTGGGGCCGATGAACAGACACGACCCTCCAGCGCCCCCTCCCATGTTGAAGAAGATCCGTGTGACCCAGCTCGGCCTCGGCATGCACCTGCATGGACTGGATGCCTCATGGATGGACCACAGCATGTGGAAGTCGAAGTTCGTGCTGAAAGACCCGGCCGACCTCGACAAGGTGCGCACCAGCGGCGTGGAGTGGTGCTGGATCGACGGCTCGAAGGGCCTGGATGTGGCGGAGGAAATGCCAGCTGCCGTGCAGGTCACTGCAACCGCAACCGCAACGTCTGCGTCCAAGCCGCTGAATGCCAAACGAAGCCAAGCGGATGAAATGGGCCGAGCCGTGGGGCTCGTGCTGCAGTCCAAGCAGGTCGTGAGCGACCTGTTCGGCCAGGCACGCATGGGCCGCGCACTCGATGCCTCGGCCTGCCAGGACCTGGTGGACGACATCGCGAGCTCCGTCGAACGCAATGCCGGCGCGCTCATCAGCCTGTCGCGCCTGAAGACCCATGACGACTACTCGTTCATGCATTCGGTGGCCGTGTGTGCGCTCATGGTCTCGTTGTCGCGAGAACTCGGCCACGACGAAGCCCGCACCCGCGATGCGGGCATGGCCGGTTTGCTGCACGACATGGGCAAGGCCGTGATGCCGAGCGAGGTGTTGAACAAACCGGGCAAGCTGACCGACGAAGAATTCGCGATCATGAAAGCGCACCCGGCGAGAGGCCACGAACTGCTGCTGGAAGGCGGCACCGCCAGCGACGCGGCGCTCGATGTCTGTCTGCACCATCACGAGAAAATGGATGGCAGCGGCTACCCTCATGGGCTGAAGGGCGACCAGATTTCCTTGATGGCCAAGATGGGCGCCGTGTGCGATGTGTACGACGCCATCACCTCGAACCGGCCGTACAAGACCGGCTGGGATCCGGCCGAATCGATCCGCAAGATGGCCGAATGGCGAGGCGGGCATTTCGACGATGCCGTGTTCCAGGCCTTCGTGAAGAGCGTGGGCATCTACCCGGTGGGCTCGCTCGTGCGCATGCACTCGGCCCGGCTCGCCGTGGTGGTGGAGCAGAACGCGAACTCGCTGGTGGCGCCCATGGTGAAGGTGTTCTTCTCAACCCGTTCGCAGATGCACATCCCCCCCGAACTGCTCGACCTCAGCAGCAGTGCCTGCAGCGACCGGATCGTGGGCCGCGAGTCCAATGCGCAGTGGAACTTCACGCACCTCGACGAGATGTGGGCAGGCCACGACACGCTGCGCCGTATAGGTTTCGCCAAGTAGGCCAGGCCGAAGGCCGGCCAGCAATTGACGGCCCTTCCATTCGAGCGGTCAACACAGCCGGGCCGTACCCTTCAAAGAAGCGCGACCTACACTCGCCCTCTTTGGTCGTCGGAGGCGGGCATGGGTCGTGAGATGTGGGTGAAAACTGGTGTGGTGCTCGCCGCGGCAATGTCGATGATGGGGGCAGGCGCGCAGACCTTGCGCTGGTCGTCGCAGGGCGACCTGCAGACACTCGATCCGCATTCGCAGAACGAGTCGCTGACCAACCAGATGAACGGCCAAGTCTACGAGACACTCGTCAACCGAGACCGCCAGCTTGCTCTCGTGCCTGTGCTGGCCACCAGCTGGAAGCAGATCTCGCCCATGCAGTGGCGCGTGCTGCTGCGGCCCAACGTGAAGTTCCACGACGGCACCCCTTTCACGGCCGATGACGTGATTTTCTCGCTGGCACGCGCCCGCGCGGGCACCTCCGACATCGCGGTGTACGCCACCGCCTTGGGGTCGGCGCGCAAGGTCGACGCACACACGCTGGTGTTCGATCTGGCCCAGGTGAATCCGGTGTTCGAGCAGCACCTCACCGCCTTGCCCATCATGAGCCGGCGTTGGGCCGAGACGCACAAGGCCACCCAACCCATCGATTTCAAGAGCAAGGAAGAGGGCTACGCGGCCCTTCATGCCAATGGCACCGGGCCCTTCATGCTGGTGTCGCGCCAGCCCGATGTGAAGACGGTTTACAAGCGCAACCCGGCCTGGTGGGGCAAGTTCGAAGGCAACCTGCAGCAGGTCGTCTACACGCCCATCAAGAGCGATGCCACGCGTGTGGCTGCGCTGGTGTCCGGCGAGATCGACCTCGTGCTCGACCCGGCGCCGCAGGATGTGCCGCGCCTGCGCAAGACCGACGGCGTGAAGGTCATCGAAGGACCCGAGAATCGCATCCTCTTCATCGGCATGGACCAGTCGCGCGACCAGCTGCTGTACAGCAGCGTCAAGGGCAAGAATCCTTTCAAGGATGTGCGAGTGCGGCGGGCGTTGTACCAGGCCATCGACATCGTGGCCATCCAGTCGCGGCTCATGCGCGGGCAGGCCTTGCCCACCGGGGGCATCACGCCGTCGCCCTTGGGCAGCTTCAACGACCCCGAGATTGAAAAGCGCCTGCCTCATGACCTGGCTGCGGCGCAGCGCCTGCTGGCCGACGCGGGGTATGCCGATGGCTTCGAGATCACGCTCGATTGCCCCAACAACCGCTACATCAACGACGAAGAAATCTGCCAGGCCGTGGCCGCCATGTGGGCGAAGCTCAAGCTCAAGGTGCGGGTCAACGCCATGCCGCGCACGCTGTACTTCCCCAAGCTGCAGCGGCTCGACACCTCCCTGTACCTGTTGGGCTGGGGCGGTTCCATCACGGACGCCGAGACCACCTTCACGCCGCTGCTGCGCACACGTGCGGGGAACGGGGTAGGGGCCTGGAATTTCGGGCAGATCAGCGACGCCAAGCTCGACGAGCTGGCCGCGGCGTCGAGCCGTGAGCCCGATCCCAAGAAACGCGAGCAGCTCATCAAAGCGGCCCTGAAGCGCCACAACGAGTTGGTGCTCAACCTGCCGTTGCACCGCCAGGTGGTGCCGTGGGCCACCCGTGCCAATGTGTCGGCCGTGCACCGGGCCGACAACTGGCTGGAGTGGCAGTGGGTGAGCGTGAAGTGACACGCAAGCGCCCCGGGCGCAGGCGAGTGGGAGACACGACTCGATACACGAGGTGAACGCGGCGATACGAGGCTGTCAAATTTTGGCAAGTTGCGTCCCCCTTCAGGGCCTGATTTTTGTCAGCTTGTCCGGTGGACGGGCCCCCAGTGATCGACCGGCCCATGGCGCGGCTTCACCCTCGGTGCCAGCAGGCAGGCGGGTTCCCGTGAGATTTGGCACGGGCCCCGACGCCATGCTGCGCTGCACACCAGGCCCCGACGTCGCCTTGCGCCCGGCTGGCGCACTTGTTGCACTGTCTTGACCCTGACGGCTCGGCGCGTTCGCCCGCAGTCATGCTTCAGGTCGGCAACGGCGTTCCCAGGTGGTGGTCATGAACAATCTCGCACGTGGTGTGGCATGCAGCGTCGGTCTGGCTGGACTGATGCTGTTGGGCGGCTGCACGCCGGCCAGCCTGGCGTTCACCGTGGTCGGGGTGGCCACCGACACCAGCATGACCTGGACCATCGTCAAGCACCTCCACGAGAAGGCCACCGAGGGCGACCCCATCTCCTGCATGCGGCTCAACAGTGTCGAGCGGGCCCTCATCGGCCGCTGCGGTTCGTTCACGCCGGGCAGCATCAAGCCGGCGGACATCGCCAGCATCGAGCAACAGGAATGTGCGCTGAGCCTCGCCGCCTACGACCCCAAGCTCTGGCCCGTGCTGCCAGAGCTGATGGAAAAGGGCGCCAAGCTCAAGACCTGCCGGGAGTCACCCCTGCTGGCCTTGGCGCAGACCCGCCCCTGTCCTGAATTCGGCAAGAGTTCGCCCGAGGTGATTGCGGCCCTGCAGACGCTGGCCGACACCGATCCCCGGGCCGTGCGACACGACATCGTGCGCATGCTGACCTGCCCCAATGCCCGCGCCGCCGGCCTGCACACCGTGATAGACCGCTGGATGGCGTCGGGCGCGCTGGCCACTGACCGTGTGGGCTTCGGGGTGCTGGGTGCCGTGCATCCCGACTACCTGTCGTCTCCCACGGCTCGCCGCCTTGAGGCCCGCGGCCACACCGCACAAGGCGGCCTGGGTGCGTATGACGGCAAGCTGGTGTCCGGATACGAAGAGGCCCTTCGCACCAGCCACTGGGAGGCACTCGACTGGTGGCTCAGCCGGGCACCTCAGCTGGCCCAGCGGGTGCCTGCGACCCAGAACGGCCGCATGCCGTGGCTGCCGCTGGCCCGGGTGATCGTTCCCACCTTCCTCGAGAAGCCCGACACTCAGGGCGAAATGGTTCGGTACCTCATGGCCCGAGGCGCCAGCCCGTGGCAGTCGCTGCCGTATGACCCGAACCAGACCGTCGTCAGCCTCGCACGGCAGCTGCGCAGCCCGCAACTGGCGTTGCTCGAGCCCCCGTTGCTGCCGGCCGTTCAGACCGTGCGTTCGAAGACGGCGGCTGCAGGCCGCGGCGAACCGGTGCGCGACGAGCTGGCGTCGACCAAGTAAGCGGTGCTGATCGAGCGCGCTGGTCGCGCGGCTCAGCGCGTGGCGCGCCGGCGCACGGACTCGATGTACTTCTCGCCGTCTGGCGGCAAGCCACTGCGCTGCGATTCCCACATCATTTCCCCCAGGCAGTCCATCACCTCGTGATGGGCCTCATGGGCCGAACCGCGCTTGGCCGCGAGCAGTCCGAACGCCTGCTTGATGCCGCGCGGCTGGTCGATGCTGACCTGCTCGCTGATCGACAGGTGCATGGACAGGTGCAAGAAGGGGTTGGTGCGGCCTGCTTCCACATCGAACACGGCGGCGATGGCGGTGTCGACATCGGACAGGTCGTCGTGGTATTCCGGATGCTGGCTGATCCAGTCGGAGGCCAGCACCTCCAGCTGCGTGAGCGGCCGCCCCTGCAGAGACTTCAGATGAGCCTCGCAGAAAAAGCGGCGGACGTCGTGCTGGGAGGGGGCAAACATCAGAGAATTCTCGCTGTTTCTGACGCTTTATTCATTCCCTCCGGCGAAAAATCCATGCATCTCACCACCGAGCAACTGTTCGACAACGCCCGCACCCAGAACGGTTTTCTGCCTGAGCCGGTGTCTGGCGCCCAGCTTCGCCAGCTGTACGAGCTGCTCAAGTTCGGCCCGACGGCCAGCAACAGTCAGCCCGCGCGCTTTTGTTTCGTGCGTTCGCCCGAGGCCAAGGCGAGACTGCTCGAGTGCATGTCGGCCGGCAACATCGAGAAGACCCGCAGCGCGCCCGTCACCGTGATTGTGGGCATGGACCTCGAGTTCCACGAGCACCTGCCGAGGCTGTTTCCGCATGTCGACGCCCGCGCGTGGTTCGTCGGCCAGCCCGCTGTCATCCGCGACGCTGCCCTGCGCAGCTCCAGCTTGCAGGGTGCCTACCTCATCATGGCCGCCCGCGCCATCGGCCTGGACTGCGGGCCGATGAGCGGCTTCGATGCCGCCCAGGTCGATGCCGCTTTCTGGGCCGGGACCACGGTGACCACGAACTTCATCATCAACCTCGGCCACGGCGACCCAGCCCGGGTGAAACCTCGTGGGCCTCGGCTGGCTTTTGATGAAGCGTGCAAACTCGTCTGATTGCCCAAGCGACAAAGTTGCACGATCGTTCGATTCCACGAATTTGCGTCAGAATAGCGGGTTGAACTTATTTGTCTGGAGATTTGAATGGCCACCCGCAGCTTCGTCATGACCGCCGAAAACATCATGGGGGCCGGCTGTCTGCCTGACGCCATGACCATCATCAAGCAACGGGGCTACAAGCACGTGCTGATCGTCACGGATGCACCGCTCACCGCCATGGGCGTCACCGAGAAGGTCTCGGCCCTGCTGCGCGAGCGCGAGATCGAGGTGTCGGTGTTCGACGGTGTGCAGCCCAACCCCACCGTGTCCAACGTCGAAGCCGGCCTGGCCGTGCTCAAGGAGAAGGGTGCCGACTGCATCGTCTCCGTCGGTGGCGGCTCGCCGCACGACTGCGCCAAGGTCATCGCCATCCTCGCCACCAACGGCGGCAAGGTCATGGACTACCGCGGCCTCAACAAGGTCAAGGTCGCGCCACTCGCGCTGGTCGCCATCAACACCACCGCCGGCACCGCCAGCGAACTGACCCAGTTCGCGGTCATCACCGAAGAGACGCGCCACCTGAAAATGTCCATCGTGGACCGCCGCGTGGCCCCGTTGCTGTCGGTGAACGACGCCGAACTGATGCGCGGCATGCCCGCATCGCTGACCGCCGCAACCGGCATGGACGCACTCACCCACGCCGTGGAAGCTTATGTGTCGGTGATGGCCACGCCCGTGACCGACGCCTGCGCGCTGCACGCCATGAAGCTCATCGGCCAGTACCTGCCGCGTGCCGTGTCCAACGGCAAGGAAGACCTCGAAGCGCGTGAGCAAATGGCTGGCGCACAGTTCCTGGCCGGCATGGCCTTCAACAACGCGCTGCTCGGCTATGTGCACGCCATGGCCCACCAGCTCGGCGGCCAGTACAACCTGCCGCACGGCGTGTGCAACGCACTGCTGCTGCCGC
>JBEGTX010000154.1:0-30972 GCA_041179165.1 Pseudomonadota bacterium
CTGAAAGACCGCACCGTGTTCCTCGACGTGCGCACCGACCCGACCGAAAACGTCTGGCCGATGGTGCAGGCGGGCAAGGGCATTTCCGAAATGCTGCTGGGGTCCGAAGACCTGTGACCGGCCGCGCGCAGGTGTGAGGGCAGGGCGTTACCGCGCCCGTCCTTCCTCCTGCGGGCACCGTTTCACCGCTTCGATCACCGCACCAGCCACATCACTTCACTCACGAGAAAGCAGCGTGGCCAAGGGCCGCCGGTTACCGCCGTCGGTCTGAAGAGCGCGCTGAATCAACGACCATGAAACACATCATTGCCCTGTTGCTCGAAAACGAAGCGGGCGCGCTGTCGCGCGTCGTCGGCCTGTTTTCAGCCCGCGGCTACAACATCGAGAGCCTCACGGTGGCCACCACCGAAGACCCCTCGCTGTCCCGCATGACCATCGTGACCACCGGGTCTGATGAAGTCATCGAGCAGATCACCAAGCACCTGAACCGCCTCATCGAGGTGGTGAAGGTGGTGGACCTGACCGAAGGCAGCTTCACCGAACGCGAACTCATGCTCATCAAGGTGCGCGCGGTTGGCAAGGAGCGCGAAGAGATGAAGCGCATGGCCGACATTTTCCGTGGCCGCATCATCGACGTGACCGAAAAGAGCTACACCATCGAACTGACCGGCGACAGCAGCAAACTCGATGCCTTCCTGGAGGCCATCGACCGCACCGCCATTCTGGAAACCGTGCGTACCGGCGCCAGCGGGATCGGGCGCGGCGAGCGCATCCTGCGCGTTTGATTTTTTCAGCTGTACCCCGCATCCCCTGCACTTGAACTGATTTTAGGAGAGAGAAACATGAAGGTTTTTTACGACAAAGACGCTGACCTGAGCCTGATCAAGGGCAAGAACGTCGCGATCATCGGCTACGGTTCGCAAGGCCACGCCCACGCACAGAATCTGAACGACAGCGGCGTCAAGGTCACCGTCGGTGCCCGCAAGTCCGGCGCGTCGTGGGGCAAGGCTGAAAAGGCCGGCCTCAAGGTCGCCGAGATCGCCGACGCCGTTAAGGCTGCCGACGTCGTCATGATCCTGCTGCCTGACGAGCAGATCGCTTCCGTCTACAAGGAAGAGATCGAGCCGAACCTGAAGCAAGGCGCGTCGCTCGCGTTCGCCCACGGCTTCAACGTGCACTACGGTCAAGTCACCCCACGCGCCGACCTCGACGTGTGGATGGTCGCACCGAAGGCCCCAGGCCACACCGTGCGCGGCACCTACACCCAAGGTGGCGGCGTGCCCCACCTGATCGCTGTCTACGCCGACAAGACCGGCAAGGCCCGTGATCTGGCCCTGAGCTACGCTTCCGCCAACGGCGGCGGCAAGGCCGGCATCATCGAAACCAACTTCCGCGAAGAAACCGAAACCGACCTGTTCGGCGAACAAGCCGTGCTGTGCGGCGGTGCTGTCGAGCTGATCAAGGCTGGTTTCGAAACGCTGACCGAAGCTGGCTACGCGCCCGAAATGGCGTACTTCGAATGCCTGCACGAGCTCAAGCTCATCGTCGACCTGATCTATGAAGGCGGTATCGCCAACATGAACTACTCGATCTCGAACAACGCGGAATACGGCGAATACGTCACCGGCCCGAAAGTCGTGACCGAAGACACCAAGAACGCGATGCGCCAGTGCCTGAAGGACATCCAGACCGGCGAATACGCGAAGAGCTTCATCCTTGAAAACAAGGCTGGCGCTCCTACGCTGCTGTCGCGTCGCCGTCTGACGGCCGAGCATCCGATCGAGCAAGTGGGCGAGCAGCTCCGCGCGATGATGCCTTGGATCAAGAAGAACCGTTTGGTCGATCAGAGCAAAAACTAATCTCTACCGGCCGCCGATCATTCGGCAGTGAGGACTCAGCTTCATCTTCAGGTGAAGGTGGTTGACGCCGTCCAAGTCTGCGCAGGTGGGCTTGGGCGGCGTCTTTGCTTCGGACCACGAAGAATTGACTTGTCCGTCGGCTTAAAAATGGATGGATACGTCGATCTTGTGTGCGCGTTTGAGAGGCCCGTGCGAAGCAGGGTCGACCCATCAAGCAACCACGCGAGATCCGGCTTTGCCGGTCGACCCGTGGGCGCCCCTTGGGGGCAGGAGCGAAGCGACTGGGGGGCCTCGTGTCTTGGGGTATCCTCGCGCTTCGATTTCTGACACAGCGGAACATGACTGACATGCACGACGGCGAGCAACCTGTACCTGACCCTGAGAGCGGTCCAGCGCGTCCGCGCCGCAAGGGCATCTACATCTTGCCCAACCTCTTCACGCTGGCGGCGTTGTTCGGCGGGTTCTATGCCATCGTGATGGCGGTGAACGGCCGTTTCGAGCAAGCGGCCATTGGCGTGTTCTGCGCCATGGTGCTCGACAGCCTCGACGGGCGGGTGGCCCGCATGACCAACACGCAGACCACCTTCGGCGAGCAGATGGACAGCCTGTCGGACATGGTCTCCTTCGGCGCCGCCCCGGCCCTGATCGTCTACATGTGGGCGTTGACGCCGCTGCTCAAGCTCGGCTGGCTGGCAGCCTTCGTTTACTGTGCCTGTGCCGCTTTGCGTCTGGCGCGCTTCAACACGAACCTCACGGTCGTGGACAAACGCTTTTTCCAGGGGCTGCCCAGCCCGGCCGCCGCAGCCCTCGTGATGGGCTTCATCTGGCTGATGGACGACCTCGGCTTCAAGCAAGACGCCACCGGCGCGCTGGAACCGTGGCTGGCCTGGACCGCCTTCGGCATCACGCTCTACGCCGGCCTCACCATGGTCACTAACGTACCGTTCTACAGTTTCAAGGATGTGAGCTTCAAGAACTCGGTGCCATTCATCGTGACGGTGGCCATTGCGCTTGCCATCGCCCTGGTCACGATCGATCCACCCAAAGTGCTCTTCGGTGTGTTCTGTTTCTACGGCCTGTCGGGCTACGGGGTGTACATCTGGAAGCGCGTGAAGGGCAAGCCGGTGAGCGTGATCGCCACCTCCATGGACGAACCCGACGAAGAAGGCCTGCACCGTTGACCGGGGCATGCTATATTGCCTCCCATGACGTTCACTTCCACGATCACGCTAGGCCTAGCCGAGGTACTCCGGGCTCGCTGATCGTTCACGTCCATCGTTTTCGTCCCATCGGCCCGTATGCAACCTGCAGCGGGCCTTTTTGTTTTTCCGGATCCGCGTGCTGGTTGTCACCAAGATGGTCACCATGACTCACAGGAGATGTCCATGCTGAAGCAACCGCAGATCAAGTACCGCCCCTTCGCCCCCATCAAGCTGGCCGACCGCCGCTGGCCCGACGTGGTGCTGACCCAGCCGCCCATCTGGCTGAGCACCGACCTGCGCGATGGCAACCAGGCACTGATCGAGCCAATGGACATCGAGCGCAAGCTGCGCCTGTTCAAGATGCTGGTGAAGGTGGGCTTCAAGGAGATCGAGGTCGGCTTTCCTTCGGCATCGCAGACCGAGTTCGACTTCCTGCGCCGCCTGATCGACGAGCAGCTCATCCCCGACGATGTGACCATTCAGGTGCTCACGCAGGCGCGTGAGCCCTTGATTCGCCGCACCTTCGAATCCCTGCAAGGCGCACGCAGCGCCATCGTCCACCTGTACAACGCCACAGCGCCCATCATGCGCAGTGTGGTGCTGGGCATGAACGAAGACGAGGTGGTGGCCCTGGCCGTCGAAAACACCTTGCTCATCAAGCGTCTGGCCGCCGAGCAGCCGGGCACCGACTGGCGTTTCGAGTATTCGCCCGAAACCTTCTCCGACACCGAACTCGTGTTCGCGAAGCGGGTGGTCGATGCCGTCACGGCCGCGTGGGCGCCCACGCCCGAGCGCAAGTGCATCATCAACCTGCCGACTACCATCGAGCGCTCCACGCCGAACGTGTTCGCCGACTTGGTGGAGTGGATGCACCGTCACATCGAGCGGCGCGACAGCATCGTGTTGTCGATCCACCCGCACAACGACCGCGGCACCGGCACGGCGACGGGCGAGCTCGCGCTGATGGCCGGCGCCGACCGCATGGAAGGCTGCCTGTTCGGCAATGGCGAGCGCACGGGCAACGTCGACATCGTGAATCTCGCGCTGAACCTGTACACCCAGGGCGTGGCGCCAGGGCTCGACTTCTCCGACATCGACGAGGTGCGCCGCTGCGTCGAGCACTGCAACCAGCTGCCCGTTCACCCGCGCCATCCGTACGTCGGGGATCTGGTCTACACCTCGTTCTCGGGCTCGCATCAGGACGCCATCAAGAAAGCCTTCGCCCAGCGTGTCGACACCGACATCTGGGACATGCCCTACCTGCCCATCGACCCCAAGGACCTGGGCCGCAGCTATGACGCAGTCATCCGCGTGAACAGCCAGTCGGGCAAGGGCGGCATCGCCTATTTGCTCGAGGCCGAGTACGGCATCGAGTTGCCGCGCCGCCTGCAGATCGAGTTCAGCCAGGTCGTGCAGGCCGTCATGGACGATGCCGGCAAGGAGCTCACCGCGGCCGACATCTGGGGCATCTTCGAGCGCGAGTACGGTCTGGCGCAGAAGGCTGTGTCGCATCCGGTGCTCACCGAAGGCGCTGACGGCCAGGTGCGCCTGGCCGCGGCACTGCAATGGCAGGGCCAAGCGGTGGCTGTCGAAGGCTCGGGTGCGGGCCCCATCGAAGCCTTCGTGGCCGGCCTCACGGCCAAGGGCCATCAGGTGCGTGTGCTCGACTACCACGAGCATTCCATCGGAAGCGGCGCCCATGCCAAGGCGGCGGCGTTCCTCGAGCTGCGCATCGACGAGGCGGTGAGTGTGTTCGGCGTGGGCATCGATGCGAACATCGTGTCGGCCTCGCTGCAGGCCATCGTGTCGGGGCTGGCACGCGCAGCCCGACAACGCGCTTCGGCATCGGCGCGCGCAGTCGCCTAAGATCAGCAACAAATCAGATCACGGACGTCCCATCATGGCCGACAAGCTCATCATTTTCGACACCACCCTGCGCGACGGCGAGCAGTCTCCAGGCGCCTCCATGACCAAGGACGAAAAGCTGCGCATCGCGCGCCAGCTCGAGCGCCTGAAGGTGGACGTGATCGAAGCGGGCTTTGCGGCTTCGTCCAATGGCGACTTCGAGGCGGTGAAGGCCATTGCCAACGCCATCAAGGACAGCACCGTGTGTTCGCTGGCCCGGGCCAACGACCGCGACATCTCGCGTGCGGCAGAGGCCCTGGCGGGTGGCGCGTCCACTCGCATCCATCTGTTCCTCGCCACCAGCGCGTTGCACATGGAAAAGAAGCTGCGCATGACACCCGACCAGGTGTTCGAGCAGGCGCGCCAGTCGGTGCGTTTCGCGCGCAACCTGAGTGGCGATGTGGAGTTCTCGCCCGAAGACGGCTACCGCTCCGACCCCGACTTCCTGTGCCGGGTGATCGAGGCCGTGATCGATGCGGGTGCCACGACCATCAACCTGCCTGACACCGTGGGCTACGCCATCCCGGAGCTGTACGGCAACTTCATTCTTGACCTGCGCACGCGCATTCCCAATGCCGACAAGGCCGTGTGGTCGGTGCACTGCCACAACGACCTGGGCATGGCGGTCGCCAACTCGCTGGCCGGTGTGAAGATTGGCGGCGCTCGCCAGATTGAGTGCACGATCAACGGCCTCGGCGAACGCGCAGGCAACTGCGCGCTCGAAGAGGTGGTGATGGCCGTGCGCACCCGCCGCGACTACTTCGACCTCGACCTCGGCATCGACATCTCGCAGATCGTGCCGGCCTCGCGCCTGGTGTCTCAGACCACGGGCTTCGTGGTGCAGCCCAACAAGGCGGTGGTGGGGGCCAATGCCTTCGCACATGCCTCCGGCATTCACCAGGACGGCGTGCTCAAGGCGCGTGACACCTACGAAATCATGCGGGCCGAAGACGTGGGCTGGGCCACCAACAAGATCGTGCTGGGCAAGCTGTCGGGCCGCAATGCATTCAAGCAGCGCCTGGTGGAACTGGGCGTGGAGCTGGAGTCCGAGTCCGAGATCAACGCCGCTTTTGCCAAGTTCAAGGAACTGGCCGACCGCAAGAGCGAGATCTTCGACGAAGACATCGTGGCACTCGTGATGGACGAATCGGTCACCTCCGAGCAGGAGCACTACCGGCTGCTGTCGCTGTCGCAACGGTCTGAGACCGGCGAGCGCCCGTTCGCCAAGGTGGCGTTTGCTGCAGGCGGCGTGGAGCACCACACCGAGAGCGATGGCAACGGGCCGGTCGACGCCAGCCTCAAGGCCATCGAGTCCCAGCTGAAATCTGGGGCCGAAATGCTGCTCTATTCGGTCAATGCCATCACCTCAGGAAGCACAGAATCACAGGGCGAAGTGACTGTCCGTCTTCAACACGGCGGCAGGGTGGTCAATGGCGTGGGCGCGGATCCCGATATCGTGGTCGCGTCAGCCAAGGCCTACCTCGCAGCGTTGAACAAATTGCACAGCAAAAACGAGCGCGTGTCGGCCCAAGGGTGACACTTCTCACGGAAACCGGATCCAAAACCTAAAGGGAATTGAGATTTCAGGGCCCACTTGAGAAAATGCACGTAAGTTTTTGATCTTGCATGCTTTTTTTCACTGTCCTACACTCGGGCTTCTGAGTGTGAAAGGGTCCTTGTGCTTCCACTGCCGCAACAATCCTCGCCGATGAATTTGGGTCGTGCCGTCCGCGGTGTGTTCAGAAGTGCCCTCGTGCTGCTGCTCGTCGCAGCGCTTCCCCTGGCGGCCACCGCCGCCAGCGGCAAGGCGCATGCGCCCAAGAAAAAGCAGGTCTCGGTCAAGCGAGTCGCCGCGGCCAGCAGCAAGGCCACACTGCGGGCCAGCCGTCATGTGGTGCTGCGCAGCCGTGCCGCCGTGCGTGCCGAACCTGATCGCCAGTCCTTCGGCCAGATGTTCGGTCTGCATGGCACCATCGATCCGCTCGAACTGAAATCCAGTGTGGCCCTGGTGCTCGATCAGGACACCAACGAGGTGCTGTTCAGCAAAAACTCGCAGGCCGTGCTGCCCATTGCTTCCATCACCAAGCTGATGACGGCGATGGTCGTCACAGAGGCCCAATTGCCTCTCGACGAACTGCTTATCGTGTCGCAAGCCGATGTTGATACCGAAAAAGGCAGCCACTCGCGCCTGACGGTCGGCACGCAACTCACCCGCCTGGAGATGCTGCACCTGGCCCTCATGTCGTCGGAGAACCGTGCGGCCCATGCGCTCGGCCGTCACTACCCAGGCGGTCTCACGGCGTTTGTTGCGGCCATGAACCAGCGTGCTGTGGACCTCGGCATGAGCGCCACGCGCTATGTCGAGCCCACCGGCTTGTCGAGCAACAACCAGTCGAGCGCCCGTGACCTGGCCACCCTGGTCAACGCCGCCTACTCGCACCAGATCATCCGCGACCTCTCCACCTCGCCCGAGTACGCCGTGGCGGTGGGCGAGAAGCAGCTCCAGTTCCGCAACACCAACGGCCTGATCCGCAATCCGGAGTGGGAGATCGGCCTGCAGAAAACGGGCTACATCTCCGAAGCTGGCCGCTGCCTGGTGATGCAGACCAAACTGGCCGGCCGCAAGCTGATCATGGTGTTCCTCGATTCTGCCGGCCGCTACTCTCGTATCGGTGATGCCGAACGCGTGCGCAAGTGGATGAACGATTCGGTGATGCCGGTGCTGCCTGCCATCCCTGCGCTGCCCACGGTGGTGTTGACCGATTCCTTGGGTGCGCCGCGGGTTCGCTCTTGAGCAGCCTCGACCCCTGACCCCTTACCCCTGACCCCATGGTCAGCAAAAAGCCCGGCTTGCCGGGCTTTTTCCATGGGGGTGAGCGTGTCTCGAACTACTTCCCTCGATGGCCGAGTGCAGAGGAGATTTGTGTGGCGGTGCTCTTGAGCCGCTCGAGCCAGCTTTCTTCGAGCCGGTCGGCGGGTGCCGAGATCGACAGGCCGGCCACCAGCTTGCCCTGGTCGTCGAGAATCGCCGCGGCCATGCAGCGCACCCCGAGCTCGAGCTCTTCGTCGTCGCGGGCGGTGCCGTACTGCAGCACCTTGGAGAGTTCGCGCTCGAGCGCACCAACCTCGGTGATGCTGTTGCGCGTGTGCCCGGCCAGCCCGGTGCGGGTGGCGTAGGCGCGCACGCGCTGCGGGTCGTCGTGGGCCAGGAAGAGCTTGCCCACGGAGGTGAGGTGCAAGGGGGCGCGTCCGCCCACGGCGCGCACGACCTGCATGCCTGAGCGTTCGCTGTAGGTGCGTTCGATGTACACGATCTCGTCGCCTTGCCGCATCGACAGGTTGACCGGCTGGTGCGTGACCTTGTGCAACTCTCGCATGGGGCCGAGCGCGGCGTCGCGCACATCGAGGCGGGCCTTCACCAGGTTGCCAAGTTCGAGCAGGCGCATGCCCAGGCGGTAGCTGCCGGCCTCTGGCCGGTCGACGTAGCGGCCGACCGTCAGGTCGTTGAGGATGCGGTGGGCGGTGGACGGGTGCAGGCCGGTTTGCTCGCTGATGAGCTTGAGTGAAACCGGGTCCTGGTGAGAAGCGAGCAGGTCTAACAGGGAGAACATGCGTTCAAGCACCTGAATCGCCGGCTTCTGTCCCTCTTTGCTTTTCATGCCCGCATTTTGACCCAAATCGCCATAATTTTGCATGGCGAAACTTTCGGTTTCCGCGGCTTTTTGAGCGCGCACAGGGCGCGTTGCGGTCAGCGCTCTGCAAATACCCGCTCGGCGGCCTCCTGGCCGGAGCGCACGGCTCCTTCCAGCGTGGCGGGGTAGGGCCCGTCGATGTAGTCCCCTGCGGCTGCGAGCCCCGGCTGCAGCAGTGCGCCGGGGCGCTGAAGGCCGGGCGTGCAAAGGAAGGTGGCGCGCTTCTCGGTCAGGGCGCGCAGGCCGATCAGTGGCGAGGCCAAGTGCTGGGCCAGGGCGCGTTGCGCTTGCTTCAGCGTGGCGGCCAATGTGGCATCGGCGCCCTGGTTCACCCAAGGTGCGGCACCACTGATGACAAAGGCGAGCACACCTTCCATGCCGCTGATGCGGCCCAGATCGAACACGAATTGCGCGGGCGCGTTGGGGCCGCTGTGCAGGGCCATCATGGGCTCGGGCAGTTGGGTGTCCGGGCTGTGCGCGTAGACGGTGACGATGGGTTCGTAGTGGAGCGACTGTGCCAGGGCGGCCCAGTCAGGCTGGTGCGGCTCGGCCAGCCGGGCTGCTTCCAGCGCCGAGCAGGCCAGCACCACGCCGTCGAAGGCCTCACCGTTCACCTGCCAGCCCGCCTCGGTCGGCACGATCTGTTCGGCCCTGTGAGATAGCCTCACCTGGGCGCCTTGCTGCGCGAGCCAATGCAGCGCAGGGTCGGGCAGCAGGGCGCTCAGCCGCCAGCGCGGCAGCAGCAGGTCGGCCGACCCGGGACCGCTCATCAAGGCGTCGCGCAGCACGCGCAGGAACACACGTGCGCTGGCCTGGTCGGGCGGGGTGTTGAGGGCGGCCACACACAGCGGGTCGAGCAGCTGGGTGCGCACGGCCTCGGGCAGGTGGGCGGTGAGCCCGGTCACGGTGAGGTCGGCCGCGCAGGTGAACCGCTTCAACCCCCATTGCAGCGTGGTGCGCAGCAGGGCCCATTTTTCGGCCCGGCTCCATCCGGGATAGCGCCACACGGCCTTCAGGAAGGCGGGCACGGCCGCGCCTTTGTCCAGCTGCAGGCCGGTGCCGTCGGGGTAGCTCACGCGCAGAGGCGTGCGCAGCAGCGCGCGCTGGGTGTCTACGCCCACGAGCTTCATCAGGGCGAGGGTGTGTGCATAGGCGCCGATGAGGATGTGCTGGCCGTTGTCGAGCGAGACCCCATGGGTGTCGACGCGGCGCGCGCGCCCGCCGGCCTGGGGTGCCATCTCGAACAGCGTGACCGCGTGACCGAGCTGCGTGGCCCGCACCGCGGCCGCCAGGCCCGCCCATCCCGCGCCCACCACGGCCACACGCCGAGCCATCAGCGTCCGCGCCACTGCGTGCGTGCAGCGATCCACAACTTGCGCACGGGGGTGAGGGAGGTGCGCTGGTGCAGCACCTGGAAGCTCTGCGATTCGATCTCGCGCAACAGCGTGCGGTAGATGTGGGCCATCATGAGGCCGGGCTTTTGCGTGCGGAGGTCGGCCTCGGGGAGCAGCGCGAAAGCCTCGTCATAAAGGCGGTGGGCACGTTCGGCCTGAAAGCGCATCAGCGCCGTGAAGCGTTCGCTGTAACCGTAGGGCGCTGTGCGGCTCAGGATCTCGTGCGCCTTCACGTCGAACTTCTGCAGCTCGGACACAGGCAGGTAGATGCGCCCGCGCCGTGCATCGTCGCCCACATCGCGAATGATGTTGGTGAGCTGCATGGCCAGGCCGAGCTTGTGCGCATAGGCCGTGGTGGCGGGCTGCGTCTGGCCGAAGATGCTCGCCGCGACCTCGCCCACCACGCCGGCCACCAGATGGCAGTAGCGGGCGAGGCCGGGGAAGTCGAGGTAGCGTGATTGTTCGAGGTCCATGCGGCAGCCTTCGATCACCGCCATCAGGTGTTCCGCCTTGATGCCGTAGGTGGCGGCATGCGGCAGCAAGGCCTTGGTGACCGGGTGACTGGCCGGGCCGGGCCCGAAACTCGTGGCCACTTCTTTTTGCCACCAGGCCAGCTTGGTCGCGGCCACGCTGGGGTCCTGCACCTCGTCGACCACGTCGTCGACTTCGCGGCAGAAGGCATAGAAGGCCGTGATGGCCGCGCGCCGTGGCGGAGGCAGAAAGAGAAAGGCGTAGTAGAAGCTCGAGCCGCTCTTGGCGGCCTTGTCTTGCACGTATTGCTCAGGGGTCATGGGCGCGCATTCTGCAGGGAGGCTCGGCCCTTGTCATGCATGCGCCACGCGCGCCACACGAGCCGCGGCACGTCGTGCCAGGCGAGGGTGGGGCGGGTACGCAGCGTGGCGTGGTCGAGCCGGGATGTCTTGTCGAGGATGGCGAGCCCGCCTTGCACCACCAGCCGCAGCTCCCATCCGGCGCGCCCGGGCAGGGCGTGCACCAGGGGACTGCCGCGCTGCATCAGGCCGCGGGTCCAGTCGACGAGTTCGGCCACCAGTGCGCGGGTGGCGGGGGTGTCTTCGGCCGACAGCAGGGTGTGGGGCGACAGTCCGTGGCGTGCGCAGTCTTCGTCAGGGATGTACAGGCGCCCGCGGGCGGTGTCGACGCTCAGGTCTTGCCAGAAGTTCGCGAGCTGCAGCGCGCTGCAGATGTCGTCGGACTCTTGCAATCGCGCGGGGTCGGAAATGCCGTAGAGGTGCAGCAGCAGCCGGCCCACCGGATTGGCCGAACGCTGGCAATAGCGCAGCAGCTCCGCACGGTCGGTGTAGCGCTGTTGGGTCACGTCTTGCTCGAAAGCGCTGAGCAGGTCGAGCAGCAGCGGCACGGGCAGGGCGAAGCGGTCCATCTCGCGTTTCAAGGGCGTGAACACATGGGCCCAGCGGGCACCCGGCGCTTGGCCTTCAGCCACCGCCAGCAAGTCGGCCCGGTAGGCCTGCAGGTCGGCCAGCCGCGTGGCGGGGGCTGCATCACCCTCGTCGGCCAGGTCGTCGGCGGTGCGCGCGAACCAGTAGATGGCCGTGATGGGTGGGCGCAGTGCCGGGGGGCACAGCACGGAGGCAACGGGAAAGTTTTCGTAGTGGTCGATGCTCATGATCAGGGGGAAGCTCTGCGCATTGTCACCGCTGCGTGAGATGTTCACGGCGGCGGGCAGCGAAGGACCTCAGGCGGTTTGACACCTGCAGGTCGCCGGAATACATTACTGACCAGTCAGTCACTTATTGACGTTTCTTGTTGCCATTTCCGCCTGCCGAATGCCGAGGATTTCCATGCGCTACCCCGTGATCGTGTCGCTTGTTGGTGTGGCGCTGCTCGCCACGGCGTGTTCCAAACCGGCCCCGGCACCCGAGCCGGTGCGGGCCGTCCGCACACTGACGGTGGCCAACGGCAACACCGCTGGAACCCACGAGTATGCCGCTGAGGTGCGGGCCCGTACCGAGTCGCGGCTGGGGTTTCGGGTGGGCGGCAAGGTCGTGCGGCGGCTGGTGAATGTGGGCGACACGGTGAAGGCAGGCCAGGTGCTGGCCCAGCTCGATCCGCAGGACCTGAAACTCGGCCAGGATGCTGCGCGTGCGTCGCTCGGCGCAGCGCAGGCCAACTACGATCAGAACGCGGCCGATTTCAAGCGTTTCAAGGAACTGCGCGACCAGGGCTTCATCAGCTCGGCCGACCTGGAGCGCCGTGAAACCGCGCTCAAGTCAGCCCAGGCCCAGCTCGAGCAGGCGCGCGCCCAATCGAGCGTGCAGGGCAACCAGGCGGCGTACGCCACGCTGGTGGCCGATGCCAACGGTGTCATCACCGGTGTCGAGGCAGAGCCCGGGATGGTGGTGGCGGCGGGTGCACCTGTCGTGCGCCTGGCGCACGACGGGGCGCGCGATGTGGTGTTCTCCGTGCCGGAGGATCGCGTGGGTGTCATCAAGCTGCTGGCCGCACAGCCTGATCGCCTGAGCGTGCGCCTGTGGGGTGCCAACACCGCCACGATACCGGTGCACGTGCGCGAGGTTGCCGCCGCCGCCGATCCCGTCACCCGCACCTTCCTCGTGAAGGCCGACATCGGCAAAGCGGCAGGCTCGGCCCCCGTGCGCCTGGGGCAGACCGCCACCGTGCTGGCCGATGTGCCCGGTGTGTCGGGCGTGACCAAGCTGCCGATCTCCGCCTTGCGCGAGTCGAAGGGACAGTCCACCGTCTGGGTCGTCGATGCCAAGAGCATGACGGTGAACGAGAAGGTGGTGAAGGTCGCCGGTGCCGAGGGCAACGAGGCCGTGATCACTGCAGGGCTGGCCCCGGGCGAAGTGGTGGTGACCGCCGGGGTGCATGTGCTGAGCCCGGGCCAGAAGGTCAAGCTGTACGTGGAAGCCAAGCCGAGCGCCGCCTCCGCTGCCTCGAAAGCCGCATCGATCGCTGCCGAAGCCGTGAGCGTCAAATGAGCAGCGAACCTCTCGCCACCCCATCGTCCTTCAACATCTCGAAGTGGGCCCTCGACCATCCGGCCCTTACGCGCTACCTGATGGTGGTGCTGATGGTGCTCGGGCTGGCCTCGTACTTCCAGCTCGGCCAGGATGAAGACCCGCCGTTCACCTTCCGCGCGATGGTGGTGCGCGCGTACTGGCCCGGCGCCACGGCCCAGCAGATCGCCGAGCAGGTGACCGACAAGCTCGAGAAGACGCTGCAGGAGGTGCCGTACTCCGACAAGATCCGCAGCTACTCCAAGCCGGGCGAGACGCTCATCATCTTCCAGGTGAAAGACAACGCGCCGCCCAAGGACGTGCAGCAGATCTGGTACTCGGTGCGCAAGAAGATCGGCGACATGCGCGCCACCTTGCCGGGGGGCGTGGTGGGGCCGTTTTTCAACGACGAGTTCGGCGATGTGTACGGGTCGATCTACGCGCTGTCGACCGATGGCTTCACTTATGCCGAGTTGAAAGACCAGGCCGACGTCGTGCGCCAGCAGCTGCTCAAGGTCAAGCACGTCAACAAGGTCGAAGTGTTCGGCGCTCAGGACGAGAAGATCTTCATCGACATCTCGCAAAAGCGCCTCGCTCAACTCGGGCTCGACTTCGGCGCGGTGATCGGCCAGCTCGGCCAGCAGAATGCGGTCGAGTCGGCGGGCAGCTTCAATGCACCGACCGACATGATTCAGGTGCGTGTGGGCGGGCAGTTCAATTCGGTGGACGAGTTGAAGAAGTTCTCGATCCGCGCGGGCGGCGCGAGCTTCAAGCTCGGCGACATCGCCACCGTGCGCCGCGGCACCATCGACCCTCCGCAAGTGAAGGTGCATCATCAGGGCAAGGAAGTCATCGCGCTCGGCATCTCCATGGCCAAGGGCGGCGACATCATCGAGCTCGGCAAGTCCCTCAAGGTGGCGACCGAGAAGGTGCGTGCGGGTCTGCCGGCTGGCATCGAGCTGCATCAGTTCCAGAACCAGTCGAACGTGGTGGCGACCTCCGTGGGTGAGTTCGTCAGCGTGCTGATCGAGGCCGTGGTCATCGTGCTGCTGGTGAGCTTCGTGAGCCTCGGCCTGCACTTCAAGCCGAACAGCTGGCGTTTCACGCTCGACTGGCGGCCCGGCATGGTGGTCGGCATCACGATTCCACTGGTGCTGGCCATCACCTTCGTCACCATGTACTACTGGGGCGTGGGACTGCACAAGATCTCTCTCGGCTCTCTCATCATCGCGCTCGGACTGCTGGTCGACGACGCGATCATTGCGGTGGAGATGATGGTGCGCAAGCTCGAAGAGGGGTTCGACAAGGTGCGCGCGGCGACCTTCGCGTATGAGGCCACGGCCATGCCCATGCTCACAGGCACGCTGATCACGGCCGTGGGTTTTCTGCCCATCGGCCTCGCACAGTCGACCGTGGGCGAATACACCTTCGCAATCTTTGCCGTCACCACGGCGGCACTGCTCATCTCGTGGGTGGTGTCGGTCTACTTCGTGCCTTACCTGGGCACGCTGCTGCTCAAGGCACCGCCTCATGTGCAGGGCGCTGCGGCCTCGGGTGAGGCCAGTTCTGTGCAGCACGAGTTGTTCGACTCGCCGTTCTATGTTCACTTCCGCCGGATGGTGAACTGGTGTGTGGACCACCGCTGGATCACCATCGGCCTGACGATTGCGACCTTCGTGCTCGGTATTGTCGGCATGACCAAGGTGCAGAACCAGTTCTTCCCCGATTCCAACCGCCTCGAGGTCCTGGTCGACTTGTGGTACCCCGAAGGCAGCTCGTACGCGGCCAACGAGAAGGTCACGCAGAAGGTCGAGGCGCGACTGATGACGCTGAACGGCGTGGAGCACGTGACCACCTGGATCGGCAGCGGCGTGCCCCGTTTTGCGCTGGTACTCGACCAGGTGTTTCCGCAGACCAACGTGAGCCAGGCCGTGGTGCTGGCCAAGGACATCGCCACGCGAGAGCGCCTGCGCAAGGAGTTGCCCGAGCTGCTGGCCACAGAGTTCCCCGAGGTGCGTGCCCGCGCCAAGCTGTTGCCCAACGGCCCGCCCGTGCCGTACCCCGTGCAGTTCCGCGTGGTCGGGCCTGACTCGAAGCAGGTGCGCCTGTACGCCGACGAGGTGAAAGCCATCATGCAGCAGAACACCATGCTGCGCGGCGTGAACGACAACTGGAACGAGTCGGTCAAGGTGCTGCGCCTGGATGTGGACCAGGACAAGGCCCGCGCCCTCGGCGTGTCGAGCCAGGCCATCGCCCAGGCCGCGCGCACGATCAACAGCGGCACGACGATCGGCCAGTACCGTGATGGCGACAAGCTGATCGACATCGTGTTGCGCACGCCACCCGAAGAACGCGTGGCACTGACCGACCTGGCGAATGCCTACGTGCCCGCCACCACGGGCCGCAGCATCCCGCTCAGCCAGATCGCCAAGGCGAGCTTCGTGTGGGAGCCCGGCGTGCTGTGGCGCGAAGGGCGCGACTATGCGGCGACGGTGCAGGGCGATGTGATCGACGGCGTGCAGGGTGCGACCGTGACCCACATCCTGAATCCGCAGTTCGAAACACTGCGCGCCCGGATGCCTCAGGGTTACCGGGTGGAGATTGCCGGCGCGGTGGAAGAGAGCAGCAAGGGGCAGGGCTCCATCATGGTGGGCGCGCCGCTCATGCTCTTCATCATGTTCACGCTGCTGATGCTGCAGCTGCACAGCTTCAGTCGGGCCGTCTTGGTGTTCCTCACCGCGCCCCTCGGCCTGGCGGGTGTGGCGGCGGCCTTGCTGATCCTCGACCGGCCGTTCGGCTTCGTGGCGTTGCTCGGCGTGATTGCGCTGGCCGGCATGATCATGCGCAACTCGGTGATCCTGATCGACCAGATCGAACAGGACCGCGCGGCCGGCGTGCCCACCTGGGACGCCATTGTCGAATCGGCCGTGCGCCGTTGCCGCCCGATCATCCTCACGGCCGCCGCTGCCGTGCTCGCGATGATCCCCTTGTCGCGCAGCGTGTTCTGGGGTCCTATGGCGGTTGCCATCATGGGTGGACTCGTCGTTGCGACCGTGCTCACGCTGCTCTCTTTGCCCGCGATGTATGCTGCGTGGTTTCGCGTGAAACCGGTTTCTGTAGAGCGCGCGGCCACAAGCAGTTAAAATCGGCGGCTGACCGAATCGCCCCACAGGGAAAACCAGCAGGTTTTCCCTGATTTCCTTTTAATGTCCAGATTGCTGCGCGCGGGTGGCGAAATTGGTAGACGCACCAGGTTTAGGTCCTGACGCCAGCAATGGTGTGGGGGTTCGAGTCCCCCCCCGCGCACCAGCAACGAAAACCAGAGAGTCCGAAAAAATCATGGCAGTGACTGTTGAAACCCTCGAGAAGCTTGAACGCCGCATCACGCTGACGCTCGCCGCCGACGCCATCGCCAGCGAAGTCGAAAAACGCCTGAAGGGCCTGTCGCGCACGGTGAAGGCCGACGGTTTCCGTCCCGGCAAGGTCCCGATGAGCGTGGTGTCGCAGCGTTATGGCTACTCCGTGCAATACGAAGTGATGAACGACAAGGTCGGCCAGGCCTTTGCCGACGCCACCGCCGAAGCCAAGCTTCGCGTGGCCGGTGCGCCGCGCATCACCGAAAAAGAAGAAGCGCCTGAAGGCCAGGTCGCCTTCGACGCCACCTTCGAGGTCTACCCCGACGTCAAGCTGGGCGACCTGAGCGCAGCCGAAGTCGAGCGCATCAGCACCGAAGTGACCGACGAAGCCATCGACAAGACGCTCGACATTCTGCGCAAGCAGCGCCGCACCTTCGCGCAGCGCGCGCAGGCCGACGCAGCCTCCGAAGGCGACCGCGTCACCATCGACTTCGAAGGCAAGATCGACGGCGTGCCGTTCGACGGCGGCAAGGCCGAGGGCTTCCAGTTCCTCATTGGCGAAGGCCAGATGCTCGAAGCCTTCGAGAAGGCCGTGCGCGGCATGAAGGCTGGCGAGTCCAAGACCTTCCCGCTGCAGTTCCCTGAAGACTACCAAGGCAAGGACGTCGCCGGCAAGGAAGCCGACTTCCTGGTCACGGTCGGCAAGATCGAATCGCAGAATCTGCCTGACGTGAACGAGGCCTTTGCCAAGGCCCTCGGCATCAAGGAAGGCACCGTTGAAGCACTGCGCGCCGACATCAAGCGCAACCTCGAACGCGAAGTGAAGTTCCGCGTGCTGGCTCGCAACAAGGGCAACGTGATGGACGCGCTGGTCAAGACGGCCGAACTCGACCTGCCGACCGCGCTGGTCAACGGCGAAATCGAACGCATGATCGAGTCGGCCCGCGCCGACCTGAAGAAGCGTGGCGTGAAGGATGCCGAGTCGGCTCCCATCCCACCCGAAATCTTCAAGGAACAAGCTGAGCGTCGCGTGCGCCTGGGCCTGGTGGTGGGTGAGCTGGTTCGCAGCAACAACCTCAACGCCAAGCCTGAGCAGCTGCAAGCTCACATCGAAGAAATGTCGCAAAGCTACGAGAAGCCGGCCGATGTCGTTCGTTGGTACCTCGGCGACCGTCAGCGCATGGCAGAAGTCGAAGGCGTGGTCGTTGAAAACAACGTCACCGACTTCGTGCTCGGCAAAGCCAAGGTCACTGACAAGGCCTTGCCGTTCGACGAACTGATGGCCACCGCCAACTGATCGCCATTCTGTGAGAAGGGGCGTCAGACTGTCCGGTCTGGCGCCCCTTTTCCGTTTTTATCGTTTGTTTCGGCAGGGTCTACTTGTCACGACATAATCAGTCCCAATCTGCACACATCACTCCTCAAGGACAACCACAATGAGCGCGCTCGAAACTCAAGGACTGGGCCTGGTGCCCATGGTGATCGAACAATCGGGTCGTGGCGAACGGGCCTACGACATCTACAGCCGCCTGCTGCGTGAGCGCGTGATTTTTCTGGTCGGTCCCGTCAACGACCAATCGGCGAATCTGGTGGTGGCTCAGCTGCTGTTCCTGGAAAGCGAAAACCCTGACAAGGACATCTCGCTGTACATCAACTCGCCAGGCGGCTCGGTGAGCGCAGGCATGTCGATCTTCGACACGATGCAGTTCATCAAGCCCGATGTGTCCACGCTGTGCATGGGCATTGCCGCCAGCATGGGCTCGTTCCTGCTGATGGCCGGCGCCAAGGGCAAGCGCTTCGCGCTGCCGAACTCGCGCGTCATGATCCACCAGCCTTCGGGCGGCGCGCAGGGCCAGGCCACCGACATCGAGATCCACGCCCGCGAGATCCTCAAGACCCGTGAGCAGCTCAACCGCATCTATGCCGAGCGCACAGGTCAGCCGATCGAGAAAATCCGCTCCGACATGGAACGTGACTTCTTCATGGACCCCGAGGAGTCGAAGACCTACGGCCTGATCGACCAGGTGATCAGCAAGCGCAATCACCCGATCAATCCCTGATTTTCGGACGCCGCGAGGCCGACAACAGCGACGCAAACGGGGCCTTTTTACCGTCCAGGCCTCGTTTTCTTTTGCTCTATCATTCACTTCAGCCTCTACACGCTTCAGCGCTCACACCACATGGCCGACAAAAAAGGCTCTTCCAGCGAAAAAGTCCTCTACTGCTCCTTCTGCGGCAAAAGCCAGCACGAGGTGAAGAAGCTGATCGCCGGACCCTCCGTTTTCATCTGCGATGAATGCATCGAGCTGTGCAACGACATCATTCGTGATGAAGTGCCTGCCGACACCCCCGAAGCGCGGGCGACCAAGTCCGACCTTCCGGTGCCTGCCGAAATCAAGGCCAGCCTCGACCAGTACGTGATCGGCCAAGACATCGCCAAGCGCACGCTGGCGGTGGCGGTCTACAACCACTACAAGCGCCTCAAACACATGGCCACGTCGAAAGACGAGGTCGAGCTCGCCAAGAGCAACATCCTGCTGATCGGCCCCACGGGCTCCGGCAAGACGCTGCTTGCGCAAACGCTCGCACGCCTGCTCAACGTGCCTTTCGTCATTGCCGACGCCACCACGCTGACCGAAGCGGGCTACGTGGGCGAAGACGTCGAGAACATCATCCAGAAGCTGCTGCAGAACTGCAACTACGACGTTGAAAAGGCGCAGCGCGGCATTGTCTACATCGACGAGATCGACAAGATCTCCCGCAAGGCCGACAACCCGTCCATCACGCGCGACGTGTCGGGCGAGGGCGTGCAGCAGGCGCTGCTCAAGCTCGTCGAGGGCACCATGGCGTCCGTGCCACCGCAAGGCGGCCGCAAGCACCCGAACCAGGACTTCCTGCAGATCAACACGACCAACATCCTGTTCATCTGCGGCGGCGCCTTCGACGGCCTCGAGAAAGTCATCCAGAACCGCTCCGAGAAATCGGGCATCGGTTTCGGCGCCACCGTGCACACCAAGAGCGAGAAGCGTGTCTCCGAGGTGTTCCGCGAAGTCGAACCCGAAGACCTGATCAAGTTCGGTCTCATCCCCGAGCTGGTGGGCCGCTTGCCGGTCGTGGCCACGTTGGGTGAGCTCACCGACGACGCGCTGGTGCAGATCCTCACCGAGCCCAAGAACGCGCTGCTCAAGCAGTACCAGAAATTGTTCGCCATGGACGGCGTCGAACTCGAGATCCGTCCCTCCGCGCTGCAAGCCATTGCCCGCAAGGCACTGGCGCGCAAGACCGGGGCCCGTGGCCTGCGCTCCATCATGGAGCTGTCATTGAACGACGTGATGTTCGATCTGCCCACGCTCGACGGCGTGGCCAAGGTTGTGCTCGACGAGCACACGATCGAAGAGAACACCAAGCCCTTGCTCGTGTACCACGAGTCGAAGGCGAGTGCCTGAGCTTGCCGCATGAGCCATGTGCTCATGGCGGCATCAGGCACGAAGGTGGGTCAGTGCTGAGTGTGCGTTCTGTGTTTTTGTGATGAGTGACAGGGATCCTGAAGCGCCTGGGGTGTCTTTGCCCAGGCTTCTTGCAATTAACCGCTCAAGCCCCTACATGGGTTTGAGAAAGAGAGGTTCCAATGTCCGGACATCCTGTTTTGCCCGCTGAGCCGATCACGCTGCCGCTGCTGCCGCTGCGTGACGTGGTGGTCTTCCCCCACATGGTGATTCCGCTCTTCGTAGGGCGCCCCAAGTCCATCAAGGCCTTGGAGGCCGCCATGGAGGCCGGCCGTCAGATCATGTTGGTGGCGCAGCGCGCCGCTGGTAAGGACGAGCCCAAACCCGACGACATGTTCGAGGTCGGTTGCGTCTCCAGCATCCTGCAGATGCTCAAGTTGCCTGATGGCACGGTGAAGGTGCTGGTTGAAGGCATCCAGCGCGCCAACACGCACTCCATCAGCGACAACGGCGAGCACTTCGTGGCCGAGGTCACGCCTGTGCCGCCCGAGGCCGACACCAAGCCCGAGATCGAGGCCCTGCGCCGCGCGGTCACGCAGCAGTTCGACCAGTACGTCAAGCTCAACAAGAAGATCCCGCCAGAGATCCTCACCTCCATTGCAGGCATCGATGACGCCGGCCGTCTGGCCGACACCATCGCCGCTCACCTGCCTTTGAAGCTTGAGAGCAAGCAGTCGGTGCTCGACCTGTTCGCGGTCGACAAGCGCCTGGAAAAACTGCTCGAGCAGCTCGAGCACGAGGTCGACATCCTTCAAGTGGAAAAGCGCATCCGTGGGCGTGTCAAACGCCAGATGGAAAAGAGCCAGCGCGAGTACTACCTGAACGAGCAGGTCAAGGCCATCCAGAAGGAACTCGGTGACGGCGAAGAAGGCGCCGACATGGAGGAGCTCGAGAAGAAAATTATCGCGGCCAAGATGCCCAAGGACGCGCGCAAGAAGGTCGACGCCGAGCTCAAGAAGCTCAAGCTCATGTCGCCCATGTCGGCCGAGGCCACCGTGGTGCGCAACTACATCGACATCCTGGTCAACCTGCCCTGGACCAAGAAGACCAAGATCAAGCACGATCTGATCTTCGCCGAGCAGGTGCTGAGCGAAGACCACTACGGCCTCGACAAGGTCAAGGACCGCATCCTCGAGTATCTCGCGGTGCAACAGCGCGTGGACAAGGTGAAGGCGCCCATCCTGTGCCTGGTCGGCCCTCCTGGTGTGGGCAAGACCTCGCTCGGGCAGAGCGTGGCGCGTGCGACCGGACGAAAGTTCGTTCGCATGGCGCTGGGCGGCATGCGCGATGAAGCCGAGATCCGCGGGCACCGCCGCACCTACATCGGCTCCATGCCGGGCAAGGTGCTGCAGAGCCTGTCGAAGGTCGGCACGCGCAATCCGCTGTTCCTGCTCGACGAGATCGACAAGCTGGGCATGGACTTCCGGGGCGACCCATCGAGCGCGCTGCTCGAAGTCCTCGACCCCGAGCAGAACAACACCTTCAGTGACCACTATGTCGAGGTCGACTTCGACCTGTCCGACACGATGTTCATTGCCACGTCGAACTCGATGAACATTCCGCCAGCGCTGCTGGACCGAATGGAAGTCATTCGCCTCGCGGGCTACACCGAAGACGAGAAGTTCAACATCGCGTCACGCTATCTGCTGCCCAAGCAGTCCAAGAACAACGGCGTCAAGCCCGAGGAAATGGAACTCACCGAGTCGGGTCTGCGCGGCATCATCCGCTACTACACCCGTGAAGCCGGTGTGCGCTCGCTCGAACGCGAGATCTCCAAGATCTGCCGCAAGGTGATCAAGGGCATCCAGCTCAAGCAGTTCACCGAAAAGGTCACCGTCACCGACGACAACCTGAACGACTTCCTCGGCGTGCGCAAGTACACCTACGGCCAGGCTGAAAAGCAGAACCAGGTGGGGCAGGTCGTGGGTCTGGCGTGGACGGAAGTGGGCGGCGATCTGCTCACCATCGAAGCCGCTGTGATGCCAGGCAAGGGCGTCATCATCCGCACCGGCTCGCTGGGCGATGTGATGAAGGAATCGGTTGAAGCGGCACGCTCGGTGGTTCGCAGCCGCGCGGCCCGCCTCGGCATCAAGGACGAGCTCTTCGAGAAGCGCGACATCCACATCCACGTGCCCGATGGTGCCACGCCAAAGGACGGCCCGAGCGCGGGTGCAGCGATGACCACGGCCTTCGTGTCGGCACTCACGGGCATTCCAGTGCGCGCGGATGTCGCGATGACCGGTGAGATCACGCTGCGTGGTGAAGTCACGGCGATTGGCGGCCTCAAGGAAAAGTTGTTGGCAGCTCACCGCGGTGGCATCAAGACGGTGCTCATTCCGCAAGAGAACGCCAAGGACCTGCAAGACATCCCTGAGAACGTCAAGAACCAGCTCGAGATCGTGCCTGTGAAGTGGATCGATCAGGTGCTCGAAGTGGCGCTTGAAACCGTGCCTCAACCTCTCGTGGAAGAAGAGCCAGCCAAGGTCGATGCCAAGCCGGACACGCCGGCCGCACCGACCACGGTCGACTCACTGAAGCACTGAGTTGAGGTTCTGAAAAAGGTGCGCAAGAAAGTTGAGACAACCCCTTGCGCACCTTTGCAAAAGCGGCTTATAATCATGCTCTCGGTTGATACAGCAAACGCTGAGTTAAACGAGACACCAAGCGGGAGTAGCTCAGTTGGTAGAGCGCAACCTTGCCAAGGTTGAGGTCGCGAGTTCGAGCCTCGTCTCCCGCTCCAAAACAAGTAAAAGGGAAGCTTTTCGAAGCTTCCCTTTTTGCTAAGGTCTTTCGATAAATCAGATACTCTCTGATCTCGCCAGATCTGCTCGAAGTCATGGCCGGGGCGCGATAGCAAAGCGGTTATGCAACGGATTGCAAATCCGTCTAGCCCAGTTCGACTCTGGGTCGCGCCTCCAAAGAATTCAGCTCGAACAAAACGCCTCGGTTCAACCCGGGGCGTTTTTGTTTGTGCGTTTCATGGCTTGTTGTCGTCCAGCTCAAGCGCGCCCGGATGTCATGCGGCTTCGCAGCAGGGCCAACGTGCCCAGGCCCAAGCCGATCAGCCAGCTCGCGCCCAGTGCGCCTCCGCCCGAATCTGAGCTGCTCAACGTGGGCGAGGAGGCCGATGAAGCCGGTGGCGCAGGCGGCTGCGGCAGCCCCATGGCGATCGAGCATTGGCGCAATGCCGAGGTTTCCAGCAGCACCGCGTTGCGTGGAGGTGCGACATAGTTGGAAGGGTTGGCCGCATAGACCAGCGCTTCACTCGCATCGAGCACACCGGCGCCGCAGGTCGACGTGCTGCACTGGCATCGGCTTGGATTGACGGCCGCATTGCATTCTCCAAGCGCCGGGGCGAGCACATGGGGACGTGCGCTGCGCCTGAGCCCGGCTTCGAGTTCGACCAGAGTCAGTGCAGGGTTCGACGACAGCATCAGGGAGGCCACGCCCGCCACGATGGGTGCAGCGAAGCTGGTGCCGTCGCCTGCGCCATAGCTCACCTTGTCGACCCCGTATTCGGGGCTCGCCGAGCCGGCGTTGCTGGTCGAGACGATGCCGGTGTCGGCCACCAGCCCGTCGCAGCTGCCGCCGCGGTCGACATCACCACCGACCGTGGCCAGTGCGACCTGCGTGCCGTAGTTCGCGTACACGGTCTTGAAGCCCTGGCGATTCAAGGCCGTCACCGCAAAGACTCCATCGCAACTGGCTGGACGCCCCACCGGTCCACGTTGGTTGCCTGCTGCGGCAATGACGAGCACTCCCTGCGCTCGGAGCGCGGCGATGGTGTCCACATAGAGCCGTGCGGCCGCAGCCACTTGGGCGTCCGGGTGGTTGAGGTCACAGGGCTGATAGCCGGCAAAGCCGATCACGATGATCCTGGCGGGATGGGCGTTGGCCGGCACGCCGGCCACGGGCAGTCCGCCGGCCCAGCGCATGCCGTCGACCATGTCGGCCACGCTGGCACCGCATTTGCCGGCCACGCGCACGGGCAGGATGCGGCCGTTCCAGTTGATGCCGGCCACACCTGCTGCGTTGTTGCTCACGGCACCAATCTGTCCCGCGATCATGGTGCCGTGCCAGCTGCTTCTGGCCGAGACGGCACAGCCATCCCACAGGGCGCGGTTGGCATCGCGTTCGGCCGCCGTGAGGCGGTCACCGGGATCGGTGGGGTCGTTGTCGCGGCCGTCGCTGTCGTTGGCATAAGCGATGTCGCTCACGAAGTCGTAGCCAGGCAGCACCAGGCGGGCATCGAGGTCGGGGTGCGAGGTGATGCCCGAATCGAGCACCGCGACGACCGGGCCCATGCCGGCGCTCGGAAAACCCGTGCTGCGGTCCCACGCGCGCGGAAGGTCAGGCAGCCCTGCGGACGTGACGGCATCATAGGTACCGAGCCACCATTGGCGTGTGGCGTAGAGGGTGTCGCTCGGCACCGCAGCGCGCGCTTCCCGGTCGGCCCGCAGCGCCACCGGAGTGGCCGCGCTGGGCAACGCAGCATGCGTCAGCAGTGCACCCACTGCGGCACACATCATCCATTTGGTCTTCGAAAAGGAGGTCTTGTTCATCCGATGAAGCTTAGGCACGCGGTGTGGAGCCCGTGTGACACCCGATCGAAAGCGGCGCTCATGATGGGCCAGATGTCGGAGTAGTCCGTTTGGCTCATGTTGTGCGGCGAATGCACCTGCATCGGGCGGTCACGTCGCCGAAGTACCGTCAGGGCCCCGCTGCTTTCATCGTGCCCCCATGCCGTTGTCATCGAGATTGCTGGACTCGTCCGCGACGGAACTCACCGCGGCGCGCCCCTCACATGCCCGTCAGTTGCCGGCAGAACGCCGTTCGCATCGGCGATTTCTGGCCGCGCCGCAATCGGTGCCCGGCTTCATCGCCGCGGTGCTGGAGCCGTTCATGAGCGTTGGCGTGCTGCTGGGGTTGCACGTGCTGCATGATGAGTCCCTGACGCCAGCGCCAATGGCCTTGGCGCTGCTCGTCCTCGCCGTCAGCTTTCCGGGGCGCAATCTGTTCAAGGCGAGCCCTTGGGCTTCGGCGGCAAGCATCTGCGGCGCGTGGTTCACGTTGATTTTCATCTTGCTGCTGTGCGGCTACGCCACGCGCAGCCTCGGCCACTACCGCCTGGACGTGATCCTGATCTGGGCGCTCGTTACGCCGGTGTTGCAGTGGCTGGCTGCCAATGCCGGGCGCGAATTGATCCGCTGGCGCGCAAAGCGACCCCAGGCTCGCAGGCTGGCCGTCATCGTTGGCGCCAGTGATCTCGGGCTGCGCGTCGACGCGGCCTTGTCGGGCCGCGAGGATGCCCAGATCAGGGTCGCTGGGTTCTTCGATGACCGCGATGACGAGCGTGTGCCAGTCGGTTCCAGAGACCGCCTGCTGGGTCGCCTCGCCGATGTGGCACGGTTCGTTGATGCCGAAGGGGTGCGCGAGGTCTACATCACCTTGCCGCTCGGCTCGCAGCCACGCATCGTGGCCTTGCTGGAGTCACTGCAAGGCACCACGGCCTCGCTGTTTTTCGTGCCGGACATCTTCGGCATCAGCATCATCCAAGGCCGCCTGGAAGACGTGGGTGGCATGCCCATGGTGGGCATTTGCGAAACACCGTTCACCGGCATCAACGATGTCGTCAAGCGGGCGAGCGACATCGTGATGGGCGGCCTCATCCTGATCTTGATTTCGCCCTTGATGGCCGTGTTGGCGCTGGGCGTGAAGCTCAGCTCGCCTGGCCCCGTGATATTCCGGCAGCGCCGCAATGGGCTCGATGGCCAGGAGATCATGGTCTACAAGTTTCGCTCCATGCGAACGCAGGACAACGGCAGTGTCGTCAAACAGGCGACCAAGGGAGACTCGCGCATCACGCCGTTCGGCGCCTTCATTCGCAAGACCTCGCTCGATGAGTTGCCACAGTTCATCAACGTGCTGCAGGGGCACATGAGCATCGTCGGGCCACGTCCGCATGCCGTGGCGCACAACGAGGAGTACCGTCAGTTGATTCGGGCGTACATGGTACGTCACAAGGTGCGCCCCGGCATCACCGGCTGGGCGCAGGTGAACGGCTATCGCGGCGAGACGGACACGCTCGACAAGATGCGTTCGCGCGTGGAGTACGACCTCGAGTACCTGCGCAACTGGTCGCTGGGCCTCGACTTGCAGATCATCGCGCGCACCCTGAAGCTGGTCGTTGCGGATCGCAACGCCTACTGATCAGCCTGGGGCTGGTTTCGGCGGCTGCCGGCCGCCTGGCCGGCCGGCCGGATCGCTCAGTCCAGCTCGCCCCAGCCCGTGGCCACGCGCCGGTAGAAGCCATGAGGGTCCAGCTGCGAGACCTCGACGTCTTCGGCCGTGCCTTCAAGCACCTCGCCTTGAACGACATCGACGATGGTGTTCCGCGTGGCTTTGCCGACGGCAGTCATCGGGATGGTTTCACCCCGCGCTGCTTGAGTGAAGTGATAAACCGTGACGGTGTGGGTCGTGGTGTCCATGACGTGTACTTCCTGAGTCAGTGGCAAACATGGCCATCCTAGCGTGGGTGCCGGTTGCTTGAAAGCGATGTCCCCAGGCACGACATAGAGGCGCAGCACCAAGGCACGGTGCATGCTGCACCGTGCAGGGGCACCACGCTATTTCAAAGCACCCATGCCTCGGGCGATGGTGTCGTTGTCGAGTGCGCCCGATGCGGCCGCGGATGCAGCCGCGGCTGCCATGGTCGGAGCCTTCACCGGGGCCGAGGCCGCTGAGCCGGGTTTCTCGGCAAACTTGCCCAGGTACTCGACCTTGCCTGCCTCGCGCAAGGTCTTGAGCTCTGTGGCCACGAACTGCTGACGTGAGTCGCGCGTGAGGATCTGTTCGATGACAGGCTGCGCTTGCTCCCGCGTCAGCGGTGCGGGTTGCGCCGCTGCCACCAGCACGATGCGTGCACCACCGGGGCCTGGCAGAAACACGGCTTGGCCTTCCTTCAGTTGTGCAAAGCGGTCGACCAGCGGTGGGGGCAGGTTCTCTGAGGTGGTGGTGTTCTGGCTGCCGCGTGCAGGCAGCTTGTTCGTCTTGATGAAGTCGGTCACCTCTTGCCCCGACTTGGCGGTTTGGACGCGTTCGCGCAAGGCCTTGAGCATGTCGGCATCGGCCTGCACCTGGAGTTCCTGCAGCGAGTACGCGCGGCGCTGGCTGAACAAGGCGGGCTTGCTGTCGTAGTAGGCCGTGATGGCCTCAGGGGTGGGCTTGGCGACCGTCGCGGCGCTGCGCTCGGCATAGGTGCGGGCCAGGATTTCGCGGCGTGCTGCGGCCAGGGCCTGCTGCACCTGGGGCTCCCGGTCGAGCTTCATGGCCTCGGCTTGTTGCACGGCAAACGACTGGTCGATCAGGCTTTCGAGGATCTGGCGGCTCGCGGTCTCGACCTGGTCTGCTTTCACACCAGGCTGGCGTTGCAGCATGAAATTGACCTGGTGAACCGAGATCTCTTCTTTGTTCACGCGGGCGGCGATCTGGGTGGCCGCGGGTTCTTGTGACTTGCCGCAGGCCGACAGCAGCACGGCGGCGGTGAGCGCCGTGAGTGCAGTTCGCAGAGGGGCTCGTGTCAGGGTCGGGTCTGAAGCGTCGGGGGCGGTCATGGGGTCTCCGTGAGAGGCGTTGCCAACAGGCGCACGCAAGACAGCAGAGTCTAGAAAGATGTGGTGACAGTTCGACGTCATCGTCGAGCGGCCAACCGCTGTGGCGCTTTCACCACCAGGGCCGGCACCTGCATGCGGTTCGTTCGGCTCACGATGCGGGTCATCAACGTGTCATCCAGAACCCTTTGACGGGCAGCAGGCCACGACATCGCTCACGAACCGCCAGCGGATCACTTCGTCCCGTCACGTTGGCGTCACGGCGGCGTCATGGGCCATCGATAGCCTGCGCAGCTTGCCGGGTGCATGCCGCACCAGCCCGAATTGCACTGCCGACATGCCCATCTCCATTGCCCCTCGCGATCGCTTCAACCGCCCCCGTGGTTTCACTTTGCTGGAACTGCTGGTGGTGATGGTCATCATCGGCCTGCTGGCCGGCTATGTGGGACCGCGCCTGTTCTCTCAGATCGGCAAGTCGGAGGTGAAGGTGACACGGGCGCAGCTCGATGCGCTGAAAAAAGCCCTCGACCAGTACCGGATCGACGTGGGCCGCTATCCCAGCTCCGAACAAGGCCTGTCGGCACTCAACGCGAAGCCGGCCGAAGAGACGAAGTGGGCAGGGCCCTACATGAGCAAGAGCATTCCCAAGGACCCGTGGAGTCACGACTATGTGTACCGCTGCCCGGGTGAACAGGGTGACTACGACCTGATGTCGCTCGGACGTGACGGCCGGGCCGGCGGCGACGCCGAAGACGCCGACATCGCCGGTTGATGGCCCCGCTCCCGCTCTTGCTCCCGCCCTGCGCACTGCGCTGTCCACATGCCTGACTTCGACGTTCGATTGTTCGACGGCGGCCGCATGGTGCAGCGCCAGGTGCAGGCCCCCGATGCGCGCGCCATTGCGGGCCTGCTGGGCGTTCCTGCGTCGAACATCGTTTCGGTGCAGACGGCCTCGGAGCCGCCCTCCGATGCCGGCAGAGTGCGCGGCTCCCGCTTTCCTCTGCGGCTGTTCAGCCAGGAGCTGTCGGTGCTGTTGTCTGCGGGCTTGCCGTTGATGGAAGCGTTGGTGACCCTGCACGAGAAGGAAGCCGTGCCCTCGGTGGCTGCGTCGCTGCGCAGTGTGATCGACGGCTTGCAGCGCGGCCAGCCCCTGTCGGCATCGCTCGCGGCACGGCCCGAGTCGTTCGATCCGCTCTTCATCGCGATCGTCTCGTCGGCCGAGCGCACGGGGCAGCTCGGCGATGCGCTGCGCGCCCATGCCGGCTACCTGGCGTGGGTGGAAGACCTTCGCAGCAAGCTGGTGAATGCGAGCCTCTACCCGTTGATGCTCATCGTGGCCGGCATGTCGGTGCTGCTGTTCCTGCTCGTGTTCGTGGTGCCGCGTTTTGCCGGGCTGCTCGAGGGTCTGAACGGGGAGATGCCGGCTGCATCGCGTTTGCTGATCGACCTCGGTCGCGTGACAGGCCAGCACCCCTGGCTCACGGTGGCCGCTGGCATGGGCCTGCTTGCCTTGCCTTGGGTGTTGTGGCGCCAGGGGCTGTTGCAGGCCCGCGTGGACACGCTGCTTTGGACCCTTCCCACGCTCGGCAGCAAGCTCCGGCTGCTGGCGTTGGCGCGTTTCTATCGCACCGCGAGCATGTTGCTGGCAGCAGGCGTGCCGGTGGTGGCTGCTTTGCAGATTGCACGCGGTGTGGTCGCCGCCCGCTTGGGACCCGCGCTCGACCGCGCCATCGTGTCGGTCAGCCGGGGCGAGCGCTTGTCCGACGCACTGGAGCGCGAAGGGCTCTGCACGCCGGTGTCCTTGCGCATGGTGCGAGTGGGCGAGCGCAGCGGCGAGCTGGCCACGATGCTCGGGCAGGCGGCGGCCTTCTACGATGAAGAGCTCACCCGTTTGTCCGAGGTGGTCACGCGCCTCGTGAACCCGGTGCTCATGCTGTTGATGGGCGGCCTCATCGGCAGCGTCATCGTGCTGATGTACCTGCCGATCTTCCAACTCGTGGAGCAGGTGCAGTGAGCGCGGTCTGGTTGTCTGCGGACGACACCGTGGCGGTGGGTCCCGACCGATGGCTGCCTGCACAGGGCGTGCCGTGGCTCCCGGTCTTTGACACGTGGACGCAGGCCGACGCCCAGCGCTGGCGCGTCGTGTTGATGGCCTCCACCGGTGGGGTGACACAGGCGCTGTTGAGCGACCGCCCGGTCGATGCCCCCTTGCAAGAGCAGCTCGAGTCGCGCTTCGCCTGTTCGCTGCGCTGGGTGGTGTGCGATGCCGAGACGATCGAAGAACTGCTCGGTGTTGGGGAGGCCGGTTTCCGCGCCTTGGCGCCTCTGGGCGAAGGCTTCGATGGTCCGCGGGCCGACACCGGCACGCAGGAGTTGTCTGCCCGCCATCTGTCCGAACAATCGAGTCCGATCGTCAAGCTGCTCGACTCGACCTTGTACAACGCGTTGCAGGACGGGGCGAGCGACGTTCACTTCGAATGCACGGTGCGCGGCCTGGCCATCCGCTACCGCATCGACGGCGTGATGCTGCCTGTCCACCAAGTCGATGGCAGCGCCGTGGCCGAGCAGTTGGTGTCTCGCTTGAAGGTGATGTCGGAGCTCGACATCGGCGAGCGCCGGCTGCCGCAGGACGGGCGTTTCAAGCTGCGCATGCAAGGGCGCGAGATCGACTTCCGGCTGTCCGTGATGCCCAGCGTGTTCGGTGAAGACGCCGTGGTGCGCGTGCTCGACCGCGCGCAGGTGGCGCAGTCGCAGGGCGGCCTCACGCTTGATGCCGTGGGCTTCGATGAACCCACGCGAGAGACCATCAGGCGACTCGCGCGCCAGCCCCACGGCATGCTGCTGATCACCGGGCCCACAGGGAGCGGCAAGACGACCACGCTGTACGCCGCCATCAGCGAGGTCAACACCGGCCAGGACAAGATCGTCACCATCGAAGACCCAGTGGAGTACCAGCTGTCTGGTGTGGTGCAGATACCGGTCAATGAAAAGAAGGGGCTGACCTTTGCACGCGGCTTGAGGTCGGTGCTGCGGCACGACCCCGATCGCGTGATGGTGGGCGAGATCCGTGATGCCGAAACCGCGCAGATCGCCGTGCAGGCCGCGCTCACGGGCCACCTCGTCTTCAGCACCGTGCACGCCAACAGCGCGTTCGATGTGATCGGCCGGTTCACGCACATGGGCCTCGACCTGTACAACGTGGTGTCGGCCCTCAACGCGGTGGTGGCGCAGCGGCTGCTGCGTTTGAACTGCCCGTCGTGCAGCCGGCCGTTCATTCCCCCGCACAGTCTGCTGGTTCAGTTGAATGTGCAAGCCCGGGGAGGGCACTTTGCCCGCGGCGCCGGTTGTTCGCATTGCCGTGGCACCGGCTACAAGGGGCGCAAGGCGGTGGCCGAAGTGCTGCTGCTCGACGACGAGTTGCGCGACCTCATCGTGGCCCGCGCGCCCATGGC
>JBEGTX010000155.1:0-15790 GCA_041179165.1 Pseudomonadota bacterium
CATTTACGCCATCCGGCCTTTGGCCAAGAGAGCTTCGCGGTCAAACGCCCGCTCACCCTGCCGGATATCGCCTTGTATGTGGTTCGTGTTCCTCGGCTCACGGTTTATGGCTTCCCACTTCCTTCCCACGCTCGGTCACCCTCACGCAGTTGTGATGGCCTTCGTTCGCTATGGCCAGCTTACGGGGGGACTTGCACCCCCAGGATCGCGCCCATGCTGGGCGCACGCATGTCTAAGAAGCGCTTCGCGCCCCCTCCAAGACCGGGCGCCTCAGCCGACGCTCAAGGGCCGCGAACACCAGCCCACACCAGCCGGGCCTCGCTTCGCATCGAGCCGGGCTGAAACCGTTCCTCTGGTTTGCCTACGGTGGTGCCACCTGGGTGCCTCGCATTCACACGGTCTTGCCCAGTCACCGCGGCAAAAACAGCAACCAGTAGATCAACAAGAAGTTGAACAACAGCGAGACCACGAGCCCCGCCTTCACCAGCAGCATCGGGTCACGCGCGGCCAAGGCCGTGGGGGGCAGCGCCGACAGGGGCCGGGAGGCGCCGCGCTGCAGCGCCAGCATGAACTCTTCGGCCGTCTCGAAGCGCAGCTTCTGATCGATCGCCACAGCCTTCAGCAGCACGTGGTCGAGCCAGATGGGCACGTCGGGTCGCAGGCGTGAAGGCGGACGGGGATCGCGGCGAAAGCGCTGCTTCTGGTACGGCTCCACGTCGCCGAACGGCAGGTGCCCGGTGAGCAGCTGGTACAGGCTCACGCCGAGTGCAAAGAGGTCGGTGCCCGGGCTCACCGGTTGGTCGTCCCACAACTCAGGGTGCATGTAGCTCGGCGTGCCAGCGTGAAGATCTCGCTGCTCCACGGGTTCGTGGCCCGACACCGCCACACCGAGGTCGAGCAGACGCAGTTGGCCGTCATCACCGAGGTGCAGGTTCGAGGGCTTCACGTCGCGGTGGACAACCCCCAGCCGGTGCATCTGGCCCAGCGTGGTGGCGGCGGAGATGCCCCAAGCCACCACTTCGGCCACCGACAGCGGGGAACCGCTGGAAGCACGCTGCTCGAGCGTGCTTCCACCGTGCCAGTCGAACAGCAAATAGAACGCGGTGGCGTCGCGCACCTCGTGCAGGCGCACGAAACCGGTGTCGGCGCGCTCACCCACGCGCGTGCCGAGCCAGGCTTCATGGGCCAGCATGGCGCGCTCCTCCGGGTCGGTGCCCCGCGACGGATGCAAGGTCTTGATGACCCGCAAGGCGCCGCTCTCGGTGTGACGCACCTGATAAAGCAGGTGCACGCCGGTGTCGGCCACCACGCCGGTCACGACGTGGCCGTCGAGCCGATCGCCCAGGCGAAGGCGGGGCGGCACCGGCAGGTGGTTGCTCCGCCACAAGGCATCGGCCAGCCGAGAACGGGCCAGGCCGCGTACCCGCACCACAAGTGCTGTGACGTTGTCGTTGGAGCCTGCAGCGAGTGCCGCCTGCACGAGTGCATCGCTGGCCTCCTGCGCGCTGCCCTGGGTCAGCAGCGCCTGCAGTTTGGCCGCGGGCACATGGGCATGCACGCCGTCGGACATCAGCACGAACACGTCGCCGATGTGAAGCTCGCCCTGAAGGTAGTCGACGCGCACGGCGTCGTCCTGGCCCATGGCACGGGTGAGCTGGCTGCGCAGGTCGGGGTGATCGAGCGCGTGGTCCTGCGTAAGCTGACTCCACTCGCTGCCCCGCAGCAGGCAGGCGCGGGAGTCGCCCACATGGGCGACCGTCCAGGTCTGGCCGCGCAGGGCGAGTGCGGTCAGCGTGCTCATGGCCGCACCGGTGTGGCGTTTGTTGTGGGCCGCCAGCCAGGCGTTCTGGGCGCTGATGATGCGGTCCAGCACCACCGTGGTGTCCCAGGTGGGCGGTGCACCGAAATAGTCCTCGACCAGCGACATCACACTGGTCTGCGCCGCCATGCGGCCCTGCCCGCCGGCCGATACGCCATCGGCCACCGCCGCAATGAAGCCGGCAGCCTCTTCGTGCCCCGCTGGCCGCATGGCAGCGCAGAAATCTTCATTTGTCTGGCGCTGGCCTCGCTCGCTCGAGTGTCCGATGTCGATGTCAAAACTCATGGCAGGGTGTGAAGTCCGGTTGTGCACCGCTTGGGTGCCTGAGAGGGAATGCAGGTCGTGCAAGCAAGATACCTGCCCGCAAACAGTGCAAATGGCACCAAGTTGCAGCCGTTCTGATGCCCTGCGTTGGCACTGCGATTGCTACTCTCACGGGACTGAGAGATGACGCAGAAAGCTGGGCCATGAAAAAAATGAAGCTGGTGATGGTCGGCAACGGCATGGCGGGGGTTCGCACCCTCGAAGAGCTGTTGAAGATCGCCCCCGACCTGTACGACATCACGGTGTTCGGAGCGGAGCCACATCCCAACTACAACCGCATTCTGCTGTCGCCCGTGCTGTCGGGCGAGCAAACGCTCGATGAAATCGTGCTCAACCCGCTGAGCTGGTACGCCGACAACCACATCACGCTGCACCTGGGCAAGAAGGTCACCTCGGTCGACCGCCGCAACCGCATCGTGCGCACCGACGACGGCACCGAGGCCGCCTACGATCGCCTGCTCATCGCAACAGGCTCCAACCCGTTCATCCTGCCCATCCCCGGCAAGGACCTCGACGGCGTGATCGCCTACCGCGACATCGCAGACACCACCGCCATGATCGACGCGGCCACCAAGTACAAGCACGCCGTGGTCATCGGCGGCGGCCTGCTGGGGCTCGAGGCCGCCAACGGCCTGGCCCTGCGCGGCATGCAGGTCAACGTGGTGCACGTGGCCCCGTGGCTCATGGAGCGCCAACTCGACAACGTGGCGGGCAAGCTGCTGCAGAAGTCGCTCGAAGAACGCGGGCTCAGGTTCCTCATCGGCGCCAACACGCAAGCCCTCATCGGCGACGAGAACGGCCGCGTGAAGGCCGTGCAGTTCAAGGACGGCACCGAGGTGCCGGCCGATCTGGTGGTGATGGCGGCCGGCGTGCGCCCCAACACCGAGCTTGCCGAAAAAATCGGGCTGCACTGCAACCGCGGCATCGTCGTGAGCGACACCATGCAAACGGTGACCGACCCGCGCATCTACTCGGTGGGCGAATGCGCAGCCCACCGCGGCATCGCCTACGGCCTCGTGGCGCCGCTGTTCGAGCAAGGCAAGGTCTGCGCGACCCACCTTGCCGAATCGGGCATCGGCCGCTACCTCGGCTCGCAAACCTCCACCAAGCTCAAGGTCACCGGCATCGACCTGTTCTCGGCCGGCAACTTCACCGGCGGCGAAGGCTTCGAGGAAATCGTGCTGAATGACCCCTACGGTGGCGTCTACAAGAAGCTCATCATCAAGGACGACCAGCTGGTGGGCGCCTGCATGTACGGCGACACGGGCGATGGCAGCTGGTACTTCAAGCTGCTGCGCGAAGGCCACAAAATTTCGGACATCCGAGACAAGCTGATGTTCGGTGAGTCCAACAGCCTCGACGCGGGCTACGAAGGCGAGGCCACGGCGCTGGCTGAGGCCGAGGCCGCCTCCAAGTCCATCGACCCCTGAACCCCGGCCGCCCCCACCCCGCCAACGACCACTGCCCGGTGTTGGCAAGCCGTGGGCGGTGCGGATCCCTCCCCCTGAACACCGGACGCAAGGCCTCACCGATCCGCAGTTTGTTGTTGCTGCACACTCCTGACCTGCGCCTTCTGACACGTGACCTCATTGAACCCTCCCATGGCTGAAACCCGAAGCACTTGTCCGTATTGCGGCGTGGGGTGCGGTGTCCTCATCGAAACCACTGGCGACCGCATCACCGGCGTGCGTGGCGATCCCACGCACCCGGCCAACTTCGGCCGCCTGTGCACCAAGGGCAGCACGCTGCACCACACCGCTGCCACGCCCATCACGATGCAGGCGCGTCTGCTGCAACCGTCGCGCCGCATGGCCCGTGGCGATGCGCTGCGCGCCGTGACCTGGGACAAGGCGCTGTCGTTTGCTACCGACGAGTTCGCCCGCATCATCGCGGCCCACGGCCCCGACGCCGTGGGTTTCTATATCTCGGGGCAGCTCCTGACTGAGGACTACTACGTCTTCAACAAGCTGGCCAAGGGCCTCATCGGCACCAACAACGTCGACACCAACTCGCGCCTGTGCATGAGCAGCGCAGTGGCCGGCTACAAGCAGACGCTGGGCGCCGACGCGCCCCCAGCCTGCTACGACGACTTGAACCACGCCAGCACGCTGTTCATCACCGGCTCCAACACGGCTTGGGCCCATCCCATCCTGTACCGCCGCATCGAGGACGCGAAGCGCGCCAATCCGGCCATGAAGATGGTGGTGGTCGACCCGCGCCGCACCGACACCGCCGAAGCCGCCGACCTGCACCTGGCCATCCAGCCCGGCACCGACGTGGCGCTCTACAACGGCATGCTGCACCTGCTGTTGTCCGAAGGCCTTGTGAATGAGGCCTACATCGCCGCACACACCAACGGCTTCGAGGCGCTGCGCACCCGCGTGCGCGACTTCTCTCCCAAAGACGCCGCCCGCATCTGCGGCATCGCAGAGGCCGATCTCGTGCAGGCTGCCCGCTGGTTCGGCGAGGCCCAGGGTCGCACGCTGTCACTCTACTGTCAGGGTTTGAACCAGAGCAGCAGCGGCACGGCCAAGAACGCCGCGCTCATCAACCTGCACCTGGCCACCGGCCAGATCGGCAAGCCGGGCTGCGGCCCGTTCTCGCTCACCGGCCAGCCCAATGCCATGGGCGGCCGTGAAGTGGGCGGCCTGGCCAACCTGCTGAGCGCCCACCGCGACATGGCCAACCCCACGCACCGCTCGGAAGTGGCCGCGCTGTGGGGCCTGCCCGATGTGCCGTCCAAACCCGGCAAGACGGCCGTCGAACTGTTCGAAGCCGCCGCCGACGGCGAGGTGAAGGCGCTGTGGATCTCGTGCACCAACCCCGCCCAGTCCATGCCCGACCAGGCCACCGTGCGCCGCGGCCTGGAGCGCGCCGAGTTCGTCATCGTGCAAGAGGCTTTCGGCACCACCGCCACCTGCGACTTCGCCGACCTGCTGCTGCCTGCCACCACCTGGGGCGAAAAAGACGGCACCGTCACCAACAGCGAGCGCCGCATCAGCCGCGTGCGGCCTGCCGTGCCGGCCCCCGGCGCCGCCCGCCACGACTGGGCCACGGTGGTCGACTTCTCACGCCGCCTCGAAGCGCGCCTGCGACCGGGTCAGCCCACGCTGTTCCCCTACGACTCGCCCGAGTCGGTGTGGAACGAACACCGCGAAAGCACCCGCGGCCGAGACCTCGACATCACCGGCCTGAGCTACGCCGCCATCGAGCTGGCGCCCACCCAGTGGCCCTTCCCTGAAGGTGCCACCACCGGCCGCGCGCGGCTCTACGAAGACGGCATCTTCCCCACGGCCGACGGCCGCGCCAAGTTCGTCGACACCGCCTTCAACGGCGTAGCCGAACCAAGCGACGCGCGCTACCCGTTCTCGCTCAACACCGGCCGCCTGCGCGACCAGTGGCACGGCATGAGCCGCACCGGCACCATCGGCCGCCTGTTCGGCCATGTGCCCGAGCCCACCATCGACCTGAACCCGCAGGACATGGTGCGGCTGAACCTCGTCCATGGCGACCTGGTGTACGTCACCTCGCGCCGCGGCTCCATCGTGCTGCCCGCACAAGGCACGGATCAGGTCAACGCCACGCATGCCTTCATCGCCATGCACTGGGGCGAAGAGTTCGTCTCCGGCAGCAGCTCCACCGGCACGCCGATGGGCGGTGTCAACTCGCTCACCTCGCCAGCCTATTGCCCCTCCTCCAAGCAGCCCGAGCTCAAGCATGCGGCCGTGAAGGTGCTCAAGGCCGAGCTACCGTGGCGGCTGCTCGGCGCGGCCTGGCTGCCGCAAGAGCGCGCCGCTGCAGCGCGCGAAGAACTCAAGACGCTGATGGCGGCCTTCCCGTTCGCCACCTGCGTGCCCTTCGGGCGCGAGCGCAGCGGCCTGCTGTTCCGCGCGGCCGCTCATGAAACCGCGCCCGACGAGCTGCTCGTGCGCATCGAGAACCTGCTGGGCCTGGGCGGTCAGGAGGTCTTGCACTACGCCGACAAGCGCCGTGGCCAGCGCCGCAGCATGCGCCTCACGTCCAAAGACGGCCACACGCAACTCGAAGGCTTCCTGCTGGCCGGCGACATCAGCGCCGAAGCCTGGATCAAGCCGCTGCTGCAAGACGAGCTGCCGGCAGACGCCTACGGCCGCATGCTCCTCATCCCGGGCCGCAAGCCGCCTGTGGCGGTGAAAGCCCGCGGCCGCCAGGTCTGCACCTGCTTCAACGTGACCGAGCCCGACATCCTGGAGACCCTGTCCGTCTGCAGCGGCACGGCCGATGAGCAACTGGCCCAGTTGCAAGGGGTGCGCAAGTGCGGCACGAACTGCGGCTCGTGCATCCCTGAGCTGAAACGCATGGTGGTGGCCCAACTCCGGGTGGCTTGAGCCCGAAGGCTGCCGGGTGATCGAGCCCGAGGCCGCCGGTTACCGCAATACCTGGCGGAAAGTCGAGCCAACTCAACCACTGGTCTTACCGACGAAGGTCGGTACCCACACTGCGCATGACCGAGCGGTGAACACGGCGAAGTGGCCCGCATGGAGTGGGTACCGGCCTTCGCCAATGACTGATTGTTGATGCCCGCCCTTGCTCTTCAGTATCCGATGCGCGTGCGCGCCCGAGCCTGACGAGGGCCCGAACGATGACTCACCGAGGTCTCTCGGGGTCTGCCTAAAATCAGCCCCTTCGCGCAGACCCTGGCCGCATGGCCCGGGTCTTGCTGAATCCAGGCAGGACATCCCATGAGCATCAGCCAGTACATCAAAGAAATCGGACGTGGCAAAGAAGGCGCTCGCTCACTGGGCCCGGTGCAGGCGCACGACCTGATGAGCCAGGTGCTCGAGGGTCAGATCACCGATCTCGAGCTCGGTGCCTTCGCCATGGCCATGCGCATCAAGGGCGAATCGATCGACGAGTTGTCGGGCTTCCTGCTCGCCACGGCCGAGCGATGCATTCCGATCAAGGCGCCCCGCCCTGCCGTGGTGCTGCCTTCGTACAACGGCGCACGAAAGCTACCCAACCTCACGCCGCTGCTTGCACTGATGCTCGCGCAAGAAGGCATTCCGGTGCTGGTGCACGGCATGCCCGACGACCCGGGCCGCGTCACCACGTCCGACATCTTTCACGACCTCGGCCTGCCCATCGCAAGCACCGCCGACGAAGCCGCGCAAGCATGGCAACGCCGAGAGCCCGTGTTCATGCGCACCGATGTGCTGTGCCCGCCACTGGCCCGTCTGCTCGATGCCCGCTGGACCATCGGTCTGCGCAACTCCGGCCACACGATTGCCAAGCTGCTCGACCCCTTCGCCTCGGCATCCGCCGACGCGCTTGCGGTGCGGGTGGTCAACTACACGCACCCCGAATACGCCATCATGCTGACGAACTTCCTGCAGCACACCTCGGCCAACGCCGTGCTGATGCGGGGCACCGAAGGCGAGCCGGTGGCCGACCCGCGCCGCCAACCCAAGCTCGATGTGTTCGTCAATGGGCTGCTGAGCGAGGACCTCTCGGTGCGCGCGCACGAAGGGGTGCTGCGAGAGCTGCCCGTATTGCCCCGCACCTGTGACGCCCCCACCACGGCGATGTACATCCAGTCGGTCCTGAGCGGCGAAAAACCCGCCCCGGCGCCCATCGTGCAGCAGGTGGCTTGTCTGATGAAAACGCTGGCTGCGCTGCCGCGGAACTGATCGCTCAGACCGCTTTTCTGGGCAACGACAGCCCGAACAGCTCGTCCATCGCTTTGCGAAACTCCGGCTTGCCGAGGGCATTGGCATTGCGGTGTGTGCCCCCCTTGACCAGCAAGAAGCGCTTGGGACCTGGCGCACGCTCATACAGCGCCTTGCCCAGCGAGGGCAGGATGTAGCGGTCGTTGGCGCCGTGAATGACCAACACCGGCACCTTGACCTGGGCCATGCGCGACGCCGAATCAAAGCGCTGGGTGATCAGTGGCCCGACAGGCAGCCAGCCCCACTTGAAGGTGCTGAACACATCGGGCACCGAGGTGAAGGTGCCCTCGACGATGAGGCCCGACACGTCCTTGACGTCGGACGCCAGGTGCACGGCAATGGCCCCGCCCAGCGAATGTCCGAACACATAGCGGGGCGCCTGCGGACGCTGCGTTCCCAGCCAATGCCAAGCGGCCAGCGCGTCTTCATGGGCCGTCACCTCGGACGGCACGGCATCGGTGCTTCGGCCGAAGCCCCGGTAATCGATGCCGAGCACCGCAAAGCCCATCGCATGCATGTGCCGAAGGCGTTCGGCGCTGCCGCGCACGTCCCAGCGAGCACCATGCAGATAAAGCAGCACGGGGGCCTGGGCCGACGGCTGAGGCAGCCACAGCGCATGCAGCTTCACGGGTGCACCGGAAGCCGTGGAGTCGAAGGCGATCCACTGCTCTTGCAGCCCTTTGGACGCTCCCGGAGACGACCAAGTGGCCTTGCTCGGCTGGAACACCCAGCGGCGTTGTTGTTCGTCGAACGCGGACCCGCCCATCACCAGGCCGAGCGTGAGCACCGGCACCAGCAGAAAGCGAAACCACCTGACCCAGGGTCGACTTGTCATGGAACTCCCAGTTTCTCACACAGAAAGAGACCTGTAACTGCGATGAGAAGTGAAGAATGGACGCTTGTGCACATTCACCTTCGACGCGAAGGTTTGAATGGCCAGGGAGGATCAAGTTCACAATGATTGCGACGATGTGTGCCCAGTTGCTTTGCCGTACGTTGGGCAGGAACGCGATTTGCCGCATCCCCTTCGTTGGCACACCGTGAATCACCTTGATGACGCACTGCCCCTGCCATCCTTGTTATGACACCCATCCCGATGCCCATCTGCCCGCCCGCCGCCTGACACTGCCCCCATGAACGCGCGTGCCGACCCCCTTCGCCACCGGGTGCTGCTGATCGAATCGTCAGCCACCCTGCGCCGCGGCATGGAAAAACTGCTGGGGCGCGAGGGCTTCGATGTGGTGTGCGCCGCTCCGGGCGATGCCGCGGTGCCGGCCTTCGAACGCGAGTTGGGAGCGCCGCTGTGTGCCGTGATCATTGGCTGGCCCGGCAAGGCCGCGCCCGGCCTGCGCAAGCTGTTCGCCCGTCTGCAACAGCCTGACGCCCGAAAGGTCGCAGTGCTCGTCCTCGCCCACGAGCCCGAGCTGACCGACGACGCACTGTGGAAAAACCGCGCCTTCACGCAAGTTCACGCCTGGCAGGCCCCTGCCGAAGTGCCGCGCCACACCCGCGCGCTGCTGGCCCAGGTGGCCCGAGAAACCCGTCCGCGCCTCGACGGCCCAGCCGCCCTGAAGGTGCTGCTGGTCGACGACTCGCGCACCAGCCTGCTCAAGCACCGCCGTCTGCTGGAGTCCCACGGCTACCTGGTGACCACCTGCGAAAACGCCAGCGCCGCGCTGCTCCGGGTGAAAGACGAACGTTTCGATCTGGCCATCATCGACTACTACATGCCCGGCCAGAACGGCGCCATGCTGTGCCGTGCGCTGCGCGCGCTGCCGTCCACACGCGAGCTCACGCTGGCCATCCTCACCGGCTCCTACGACGAAGGCCTCATTGCAGACTGCCTCGATGCAGGCGCCGCCGAGTGCATGTTCAAGAACGAGTCGGACGAACTCTTTCTCGCCCGCGTGCGCACCATGGCCCAGCTGCGAGAACGCGAGCTTCGGCTCGAAGGCGAGCGCCTGCGGCTCGACATGATCCTCACCTCAGTGGGCGACGGCGTCTACGAGGTCGACCGCACGGGCCGCATCCGCTTTGCCAACCCTGCTGCCCTGCGCCTGCTGCAGTGCCCCGACAACGAAACGCTCGTCGGCCAGCGCGCCCATGAGCGCATTCACCATGCCGACGAACGCGGCCGGCCGGTGTCGTCGGAAACCTGTTTCCTGCAACAGGCCTATGAACTGGGCGACTCGCTCAGCAACTGGGAAACCGTGTTCTGGCGCGCCGACGGCCAGGCGCTGATCGTGGAGTGCACGGTTCGGCCGCTGCAAGAGGCGGGCGAATGCACGGGCGTTGTCGTGGCCTTCCGCGACATCGCCGAGCGCAAGCGCTTCGAGGCCGAGCTGCAGTGGCAGGTCCACCACGACCACCTCACCAAGCTGTCGAACCGGCCGTATTTCGAGGACATGCTTGCGCAGGAGCTGTTCCGCCTGAAGCGCAGTGCCGAGCGCTCTGCGCTGCTCTTCATCGACCTCGACCGCTTCAAGCACATCAACGACACGGGCGGCCACGCCGCAGGCGACGCCTTGCTCGTCACCATTGCCCAGCGGCTCAAGTCGCGCTCGCGGCAGTCCGACATCGTGGCGCGGCTGGGCGGAGACGAATTCGCCGTGCTGCTGCGCAATGTCGACGACGAGAGCGTGATCGCCCTGGCCGAAAAATTCCGCGCCATCCTCGACGACATGCAGTTCTCGCACGATGGGCGCGATTACGACGTCTCGGGCAGCGTGGGCATTCACCTGCTCGACCGCCACACCGGCACCCCCGCGCAGGCCATGAACCGTGCCGACGCCGCCTGCCAGGTGGCCAAGCGCGAAGGCCGAAATCAGATCCACCTGTTCGATCCGCGCCGCGATGCCGAGGCGTTGGCCAGCCTGGAGGCTTCGTGGTCCGAGCGGCTTCGGTCGGCGCTCTCAGGCAACGACTTCTCACTGCGCTTCCAGCCCATCCTCGACCTCGGCCGCCTGCCTGCGGATGCCTTCGAGGGCGAGGACTGGAGCGCGCGGCTGCAGCTGGCTGCTCCACATGCGCTGCATGGCTACGAAGTTTTCGTGCGCCTGGACGACACCGCCACCTCGCTGGCACCTCGCGCCTTCCTCGCCCATGCCGAACGCTTCGAGCTGCTGCCGGCGCTCGATGGCTGGGTGCTGGAGCGGCTCACCTTGTTGCTGGCCGAACGCCCGCCGCGCCAGGGCGTGAACTTCCACCTCAACGTGGCCACGATGTCCCTGGCCAGCCCGGCCTACCGCAGCCAGCTGTCTGACTTCCTGCGTTCGGGTGTGCTGGGCGCCGGCCAGTTGAGCATCGAGGTGAAAGAGAGCGATGCCATCGACGAACTCATGACGCTCGTGCCCGCGCTCGAGGCGCTGACCCAGCTGGGGCTGCGCCTGGTGCTCGACGAGTACGGGCTGGGCATGAGTGGCGTGGGCCACCTGCGCGCCCTGCCCTTGTCGGCCGTGAAGCTCGACGGCCCCTTGGTGCAAAGCCTGCAGCACGCCGACAGCGGCGGGGCCGTGGTGCGCGCCATGACCGACCTGGCCCACGCCATGCAGATCGACGTCATCGCCCCGATGGCCGAAGACCCCTCCACGCTGAGCCGGCTGCGCGCAGCCGGTGTGGACCAGGTGCAAGGCTTTGCGCTCGGCCACCCCACCGAGGCCTGGGGCGACAGCACCATCAAAGCGCAGCGCCCACGTGCCATGGGGGCGCGCCGCTGAGCCCCGTTCTCTGGTCGTCAGGGCTCATGGCCTCGCTGCAAACCACACCCCCGCCAACGGGTGGATGGCGAGGCGCCGTGCACACGGGATAATCGAGGGCACACCGAGGCCTCCCATGCGCAAACTCAAGCAGCTCCAGAAACTCAAGCCCGAGGGCCTCACGAAACTCAATGAGCTGTCGTCCTCGCACGGTGCGCTGCAATCGGGGCAAGGCATGGTGTCGGGCGTGATAGCGCTGTCGCTGTCCTTCCTGTGTTTTCTCGGCGTGCTGGCCTTTCACTTCCCCGAGTACCTGACCACGCCGCAGCTGCGCCAGTCGTACAACGTGGACGTGATCCGCTGGATCATGCTGGCGGCCATGGTGCTCGCTGGCAGCCTGGCCTTGTTCAACATCATCCGCGGACGCGTGCGCTGGCTGTCGGCTTCAGCCTTCGCCGTGGTGGCGCTCACGCTCGTGCTCGGCGGCCACAAAGTGCCGGTGAACGACTTCGCCGACAACACGCCCTACATCGGCCTCGACTGGTTCATCCTCGACCTTCTCGGCTCCACGCTGATCTTCATCTTCATCGAGAAGCTCTTCGCGCTGCGCCGCGACCAGCCGGTGTTCCGCGCCGAATGGCAGACCGACTTCCACCACTTCATCGTCAACCACATGGTGGTGGGCTTCGTGCTGCTGGCCACCAACCTGCTGGTGCACAAGCTCTTCGGCTGGGCCGCCAACGACGGCGTGCGCGGCTGGGTGCAGGGCCTGAACTTCTGGGTGGCGCTGCTGCTGATCATCCTCGTGGCCGACCTCGTTCAATATTGGACGCATCGCGCGTACCACGAGGTGCCGGTGCTGTGGAGGCTGCACGCGGTGCACCACAGCGTGAAGAGCATGGACTGGCTGGCCGGCTCGCGCCAGCACATCCTCGAGCTGCTCATCACGCGCACGCTCGTGCTCGCGCCCATCTTCGTGCTGGGCTTCAGCAAGGAAGTGATCGACGCCTACATCGTGGTGGTCGGCTTCCAGGCGGTGTTCAACCACGCCAACGTGAGCGTGCGCCTGGGGCCGCTGCGCTACCTCATCGTCACGCCCAACTTCCACCACTGGCACCACTCGCAAGACGACGAGGCCATCGACAAGAACTACGCAGCGCACTTCGCCTTCCTCGACCACCTGTTCGGCACCGCGGTTCAGTCGGACCGCCCTTGGCCCGATCAATACGGGGTCGTGGGCGACTACGTTCCCGATGGCTTCTGGAAGCAGCTGCAGTTTCCGTTCCGCTGGAAGGGCTGAGCCTTGTCGCACTATGACGCGGTCGTCATCGGTGGCGGCGCAGCGGGTTTGTTCTGTGCCGGCATGGCCGGACAGCTCGGCCTCAAGGTGCTGCTGGTCGACCATTCAACACGCGTGGCCGAGAAGATCCGCATCTCGGGTGGCGGCCGCTGCAACTTCACCAACCGCGATGTGGGCCCGGCCAACTTTCTGTCGGCCAACCCGCACTTCTGCCGCTCGGCGTTGGCACGCTATTCGTCGCAGGACTTCATCACGCTGGTGCAGAAGAACCGCATCGCCTTTCACGAGAAGCACAAAGGCCAGCTCTTCTGCGACGACTCGGCCGAAGACATCATCAAGCTGCTGCTGCGCGAATGCGACCAGGGCGGCGTGACACGCTGGCACGGCTGCGAGGTGACGGACGTGCGCCACAGCGCTGCCGGCTTCGAGATCGACACCGCCCAAGGGCCCGTGCGTGCCGCGCGGCTGGTGATTGCCACCGGGGGGCTGTCGATCCCGAAGATCGGGGCCACCGACTTCGGCTACCGCCTCGCACGCCAGTTCGGCCACCGCATCATCGAGACCCGCCCAGCGCTCGTGCCGCTCACCTTCGATGCGGCCGAGTGGGCGCCCTTCGTGTCGCTCGCCGGCCTGTCGCTGCCCGTGCAGATCAGCACCGGCTCGGCCAAGGCGGGCGACAGCTTCTTCGAAGACCTGCTCTTCACCCACCGGGGCTTGAGCGGCCCGGGTGTGCTGCAGATTTCGAGCTTCTGGCAGCCCAACACCCCGCTGCAGATCGACCTTGCGCCCGGCACCGACCTGCTCGACACACTGAAACAAACCAAGCTCGGCTCGCGGCGCAAGCTCGGCAACGAACTGGGTGCGCTGCTGCCCGCCCGGCTGTCCGAGGCCTGGCTCGCCGCCCGCCCGGGCCTGGGCGAGCGCCTGCTGGCCGAGGTGCGCGACAAGGACCTGCAGCAACTCGCCAGCAGCCTGCAAGCCTGGCAGCTCGTGCCCAACGGCACCGAGGGCTACAAGAAAGCCGAGGTCACCTCGGGCGGCGTGGACACCCGCGACGTCAGCTCGCAGCGCATGGAGAGCCAGAAGCTGCCCGGGCTGCACTTCATCGGCGAGGTGCTCGACGTGACAGGCTGGCTGGGCGGCTACAACTTCCAATGGGCCTGGGCGAGCGCCGCAGCCTGTGCCCGCTCCATCGCCGAGAGCCCCAGCCTCGCAGTGCCTTGAGGCACATGGCCAACCAGAAATTTCACCCGCCGGCGAGCAGTTGCTCACAGAAGTGTTGCACTCATTTCGCGGCGTGGCTATAATCGCCGTCTTTGCCGGCAAACCCGCGCATCGATTCGTCCAGGCCACGAGGCTGGAATCCGGAACCTCCACTTCGAGACACCGGGCGAACACCGAGCGCACATACCTTTGGATCTATGACTTCGATTCGCGTTAAAGAAAACGAGCCGTTCGACGTGGCCCTGCGCCGCTTTAAGCGCACCATTGAAAAGCTCGGCCTGCTGACGGACCTCCGCGCCCGTGAGTTCTACGAAAAGCCAACCGCTGAGCGCAAGCGCAAGAAAGCGGCTGCCGTGAAGCGCCACTTCAAGCGCATTCGCAGCATGCAACTGCCCAAGCGCATGTATTGAGCGCTTGCACTGAGCCCTTGTGGCTCAGTCGTCATCAAAGCCCGCTTCTGCGGGCTTTGTTGTTTCTACCCCGGTTGTTTGCCAGCCCGTGAAAGCGGGCCGGGTTGTTTCTGCCCTGGTTCTGCGTTACTTTCCCAGGTCCCCTCGGCCTGATTCCCACATTTCATTTTGCATGCGAGCCTGACATGACCCTCAAAGAGCAGATCACCGAAGACATGAAGACGGCCATGCGCGCCAAAGATGCGCCCCGCCTGCTCACCATCCGCGGCCTGCTGGCTGCCCTCAAGCAGCGCGAGGTCGACGAGCGCATCGAACTCGACGACGCCGCGGTCATCGCCATCGTCGACAAGCTGGTCAAGCAGCGCAAAGACTCCATCACCCAGTTCACGGCCGGCGGCCGCACCGACCTGGTCGACAAAGAAGCCGCCGAACTCACCGTGCTCGAAGGCTACCTGCCGCAGCGCATGGGTGCCGACGAGGTGAACGCGGCCGTGGCCGCCATCGTGGCCCAGCTGGGCGCAACAGGCCCCGGCGACATGGGCAAGGTGATGGGTGCCGTCAAGGCGCAGCTCGCGGGCAAGGCCGACATGGCGCTCGTGTCTGCCGCCGTCAAGCAAGCCCTCACGCCACGCTGAACGCCATTCCGGACTGACCCACCAACGGACACACCATGAGCCTCACCGCCAACCCCATCAGCGCCGACGTCTGCGCCTCGCCTCAGCTCGACCCCTCGGCCCTGGCCGAGGTGGCTGCAGCCGGCTTCAAGAGTGTCGTGAACAACCGCCCTGATGGTGAAGGCGGCCCTGAGCAGCCCACCAGCGCAACCATTGAAGCGGCAGCCAAGGCAGCGGGCCTGGTGTATGCCTACCTGCCGGTGAGCCCGGCCGTGCAAACGCCCGAGCAGATCGCTGAAATGTCCGGGCTGCTCGCCACCCTGCCTCGGCCGCTGCTGATGTTCTGCCGCTCGGGTGCACGGTCGACCAAGCTGTTCCACGCTGCTCAGCAAGACTGAACACGCATCGGCGTCTCGCCAGTCGGCGCCGGACCATGACACCCCAGCCACTCGCCGTCGTCCGCGATGTCGAAGCCAGCAGCCGCTGGTATCAGGCCACGCTCGGCCTGCAGAACGGACACGGCGGCCCGGAGTACGAACAACTGATGTTCGAGGGGCGCATGGTGCTGCAGTTGCACGACGCCGATGCCCACGAGCACCCGCACCTGAGCCTGCCCACCACCGGCCCCTCGCCGGTCGTGCTGTGGTTTCTGACACCGCAATTCGATGAGGCGCTAGGAGCCTGTCGGACTTGGAACGT
>JBEGTX010000156.1:0-15503 GCA_041179165.1 Pseudomonadota bacterium
CGTCAGCTTCGGCTACGACGAGCGCCGGCTGGCGGTCGATGACGTCAGCTTCGAGGCCACGCGCGGGCAGGCGATCGCGCTGGTGGGCGAGACCGGCTCAGGCAAGAGTACCACGCTCGGCCTGCTCTATCGCGCGTACGATCCGCTGCGGGGCCGCATCACCATCGACGGCCAGGACCTGCGCCAGGTGACGCAATCGAGCCTGCGCCAGGCCATCGGCATCGTGCCACAGGACACCGTGCTCTTCAATGACACCGTGGCCTACAACATCGCCTACGGCCGCACGGGCGCGAGCCGTGAGGAGGTGGAGGCTGCGGCGAAGGCCGCTCGCATCCACGACTTCATCGTTTCCACGCCGCTGGGCTACGAGACCATGGTGGGTGAACGCGGCCTGAAGCTCTCGGGCGGTGAGAAGCAGCGTGTGGCCATTGCGCGCACGCTGTTGAAGAACCCGCCGTTCCTCATTTTCGACGAGGCCACTTCGGCGCTGGATTCAGCCAACGAGCGTGCCATCCAGGCCGAGCTGCAAGGCGTGGCGCGCAACAAGACGGCGCTGGTCATCGCGCACCGCTTGTCAACGGTGGTCGATGCCTTCCAGATTCTCGTGCTCGAGCATGGGCGCATTCTCGAGCGTGGCACGCATGGCGAGCTGGTCGCCGCCAACGGCCGTTACGCCGAGATGTGGCGCCTGCAGCAGAGCGGCTCCGACGACACCCCTTCGGCCGAGGGCGACAGCGCCCCGGCAGCCACCTCTTGAGCAGCGGAGCCGGCAGACATGGAAACCAAGTGGCTTGAAGACTTCGTGAGCCTGGCCGAGACGCGCAGCTTCTCGCGCTCGGCGCAGCTGCGGCACGTCACGCAGCCGGCATTCTCGCGGCGCATCCAGTCGCTGGAGGCCTGGGCCGGCATCGATTTGGTGGACCGTTCCTCTTACCCCACGCGGCTCACGCCTGCGGGCGAGACTTTCCGCGCCCAAGCGCTCGACATCCTGGCCGCGCTGCAGAGCACGCGCAACATGATGCACGGCCACCAAGCGGCGGGGCAGGACGTGGTGGAGTTCGCAGTACCGCATTCCCTTTCGGTCACGTTCTTTCCGCACTGGGTGATGGATTTGCGGCACAGCTTCGGCGAGTTCAAGAGCCGCCTCGTGGCGCACAACGTGCACGACGCCGTGCTGCAGCTGAGCGAAGGCAACTGCGACCTGCTGATCTCGTACCACCATCCCTCACAGCCGCTGCAGCTCAGCTCCGACCGCTACCAGATGCTGAGCCTGGGGCACGAGGTGCTGGCGCCGTATGCGCGCGGTGACAGCGCGGGCAGGCCGCTGTTCCAGTTGCCGGGGGCGAGTACCGACCGGGTTCCTTTCCTGAGCTATGCGTCAGGGGCGTACCTGGGCCGCCTGGTGGAGCAGATCATCAAGCTCTCGCCCGTCACGCTGAACCTCGATCCCATCTACGAGACCGACATGGCCGAGGGCCTGAAGGCCATGGCCATCGAAGGCCACGGCGTGGCGTTTCTGCCGGGCAGCTCGGTGCGCAAGGAACTCGATGACCAGCGGCTCGTGCGCGCCTCGGCTGCGGGCACCTGCGAGTTGGAAATCGAGGTGCGGATGTACCGTGAGCGGCCGGAGATGGCGCGGCGCGCGAAGCCGGTGGCGCAGGCGCTATGGCAATTCCTGCAGGAGGCGGGGAAAGCGCGTAGCGAGTAGACGCGCCAGATGCATTCACTCGGCGTGAAGGTCGTTCACTTGGACGCTGCCGTTCCGAAGGCCTGGCAATCGGCCGGCTCGAATCGCACTTTCTCCGACAACGCACCCGAGCGGCTGTAGATCTCGACGTCAGCACCCGACAGGTTCTGCTCGATGATCAAACCGCACAGCATGTCGCGAAGCCGCTGCGGAAAGACGCTGGCATCGAAGTTCTTCGTCTCAGAGGCGCCGGCTTGTTTGCCGTGCAGTTCGTAGACGATCCGCCGTCCTGGGTCCAGCCGCAGCCGGCGGATGGATTTTTCAGCGATCAACTTGCGGTTTTCGGTCTCGTAGATCTGGCGCAGGCCCTCGTCGCTGAAGTGGGTGTCCTTCTCTTCGCCTTGCTCGTACTCGGTGGTGCTGAGCAGGCGGCCCTTGCTGTCGAAGGCCTTCGAGCTGCCATGCTGCAGTCCATCGACATACACGGACTCACCTTCCACCGATCCCCACGTGAGGTTGGTCATGCGCCACAGGCCCTGCCTGCGGCCCTCTGCGTCCAGACAGGACTCGACACGAGCGTTCTGCTTCTTGATGATCACGCTTCGGAGTGTCATCCCGGCTGGACACGACAGAGGCTCGATGGGCCCCGCGAGGGTGGGTGCACTGGCTGTGAGTGCACACGCGGCCATCAGCGCGTGAAGGGGGTGTCTCATGGTGAGGTTCGTGGGCGAATGGGCGGTGGGTGTGCTCATACTTTGCAGCACGCTTCAGCGCATGGCAAGCAGGGCCTGAGCAGAAGACGGTGAACCAGCGCGGCCAAATTGCGGACGAAAAAAAACGCGGCAAAGCCGCGTTTTCGGTCAGCGTGGCGCCGAAGCGCCATCAGCTGGATTTACAGCGGGCGAATGTTCGCTGCTTGCAGGCCTTTTTCGCCTTGCTTGACTTCGAACTCGACCTTTTGGTTTTCAGCCAGGGTCTTGAAGCCCGTGCCAGCGATGTCACGGAAGTGAGCGAACAGGTCGGCGCCGCCTGCGTCTTGTGCAATGAAGCCGTAGCCCTTGCTTTCGTTGAACCACTTCACGGTGCCGGTTTGCGTCGTCATGATTAATCTCCTAATCGACAAAAGTGAGAAGCACATGCTTCGCACGCAGTAAGACTCAAGAAACGATCAGGGGGGATTTCTAACGAACTCTGTGTCGAGAACCGACACAGCACGAGCGAGATCACAAACAACCACTGTCTTGCGTAGAACTGTTGCCGATACTCTACATGAAAAATCGCGCTTGTGCGGAATGTTCAAAGAAATGATGTGGGGAGCGCACTCCAACGCGGTGTACGCATTCACCTTCGGTGGCTCGTGCAGTGTGTGGCGCCGGTGAGAGAATCGAGCGCATGAGTTCTTTTGCACCTTCCTCCGCTCCCGATTCCCTGACGATCACGCGTCCCGACGACTGGCATCTGCACGTGCGCGATGGCGCCGCCATGGCCGCCGTGATCCCCGATACCGCACGCCAGTTCGCGCGCGCCATCATCATGCCCAACCTGAAGCCGCCGGTGACCACCGCGTCGCAGGCGCTGGCCTACCGCGAACGCATCCTCGCCGCGGTGCCTGCCGGCCTCGACTTCCAGCCGCTGATGACGCTGTACCTGACCGACGTGCTGCCGCCCGAAGAGATCCTGCTGGCGCGCGATGCCGGCGTGGCCGCAGTGAAGCTCTATCCCGCAGGCGCCACCACCAACAGCGATGCGGGTGTCACCGACCTCAAGAAGACCTACGCCACGCTCGAAGCCATGCAGCGAGTGGGCATGCCCTTTCTGGTTCACGGCGAAGTGACCGACAGCGACATCGACCTGTTCGACCGCGAGAAGGCCTTCATCGACACCAAGCTCATTCCGCTGCGTCGCGACTTCCCTGAGCTGAAGATCGTGTTCGAGCACATCACCACGCGTGAAGCCGCGCAGTACGTGACCGAGGCCGGCCCCCACACTGCCGCCACGGTCACCGCGCACCACCTGCTGTACAACCGCAACGCCTTGTTCATGGGCGGCATCCGCCCGCACTACTACTGCCTGCCCGTGCTCAAGCGCGAAGAACACCGCCAGGCACTGGTGGCCGCCGCGACGTCGGGCAGCGACCGCTTCTTCCTGGGCACCGACAGTGCACCGCACCCGGCCGTGCTCAAGGAGCATGCGTCCGGATGCGCGGGCTGCTACACGGCCCTCAGTGCGCTCGAGCTCTATGCCGAAGCATTCGACGCTGCAGGCGCGCTCGACAAGCTCGAAGGATTCGCCAGCTTCCACGGCCCCGATTTCTACGGCCTGCCACGCAACACCGGCACGGTGACGCTCCGCCGCGAGCCATGGACGCTCCCCGAAACCCTGCCCTTCGGCGCGGCCGAGCTGAAGCCGCTGCGCGGTGGTGAAACCCTGGCCTGGAAACTCGCATGAACTCCCAAAAACGCGTGATGCTGCTGATCGACGCCGACAACGTGTCGGCCGATGTGATCGACCAGGCCGTCGACAAGGTGCGTGCCGATCACGGGGCCATCCACGTGCGCCGCGCCTACTGCACGCCTGAATCGGCGCTCGCCAACTTGCGTCTGTTCAAGGCGCATTCCATCCGCCCCATCGTGAACCTGTCGACGGGCAAGAACTCCACCGACATCTCGCTGGCCGTGGACGCCATCGACCTCGCCATCTCCGAGCGGCCCGATGTGGCGGTGATCGTGTCGTCCGACTCCGACTTTGCGCCGCTGGTCATCCGCCTGCGTGAAAAGGGCTGCCGTGTCGAAGGCATCGGCCAGCTCGGCAAGACGGGCGAAGACTCGAAGGGCGTGTACGACGCTTTTGTCGACATCGAACACCGCAAGTCGCGCCCTGCGGCCGAGGCCCCTGCGCGCAAGCGCGCGCCGGCCCGATCGCGTGGCCGTGCAGCGGAGCAGGAGAGTGCACCTGCTCCGATGCCGGTGCGCGCGGCGTTGCCTGTGGCGCAGGCACCTGCGGAAGCCAAGGCGCCCGCCCGACGTCAGCGCGGAGGCCGTGCTGCCGAGGCCGCTCCGGCAGCACCCACAGTTGCCCCAACGGCAGCATCGGCATCTGCACCAGCGGCTACACCCGCCTCCAGAAGGTCGGCCGCCCGTGGTCAGTCACAAGCCCCTGTGCAAGCTCCGGCGCCGGCGCCCCGTCCCGTCATGCCGGACGATCTGCGCCGCATCCTCGCGGTGCTGCCCGAGCTCGCGCGCGGCGCCCGCATGGAACTCGGTGTGGCCGCCGAGCGCTTGCGGTCTGAAGAGCTGCTCGGCGCCAATGCGCCGGCCACCAAGCTCTTTCGCAAGTACCCCGACTGGTTCGCGCTGTCGCCCGAGCGCCAGCCCAACAAGGTCGAGTACCGCGGCCTGCCACGCGAGTGAACCCGCTGCTCGAGGTCTTGGCCTCGACAGCGGCGCAGGCCCCGTGGATGGCGCCTTACTGTGTTGCCGCGGGCGAACTCGCGCAGACGCCGTGGCACGGCACACTCGCCGACACGCTGAATGCGGCCTGGCCCGATGGCATCGGCCTTCACGCGGGTCCCTTGCGGTTCGTGCCGCAGGACGTGCTCTCAGAGGGTGAGGCCTACGAGGCCTTCATCCATCGGCAGGCGGCCGTGCCCACGCGCGACAACCTGCATGACCTCTTCAACGCGCTGGTCTGGCGGCGCTTTCCGCGCCTGAAGCGCCACCTCAACGCCTTGCAGGCGTCGCAGATCGCGCAGGCCGGAGTGGGGCGCACGCGCGGTCCTGTGCGCGACGCGCTGACGGTTTTCGACGAGAACGCTGCCGTGTTGCAGGCGCCGGACGAGTTGGTCCACGCCTTGCGGGTTCGCGACTGGAAGGCCTTGTTCATCGGCCATCGCGCACTGTGGTCTGAAGCGCAGTTCACGCTGTTCGGCCATGCGCTGCTCGAAAAACTGGTGACACCCCGAAAGCCCATCACGGCCCATGTGTGGCTGGTGCCCATGGATGTGGATCTCGAGGATCATCTGATCGAGCGCCTCACGCCGGACTTTCTCGCTGCCAAGACCCAGCTGCCCTTGCCGGTGCTCGGTGTGCCGGGGTGGTGGACTGGCAACGCCGAACCTGATTTCTATGACGACGTGTCGGTGTTCCGTCCGTTGAAGGGATAATCACGGGGTGAAGCGGGCCAGACCGCCGCTGGTGCAATCGCCGAAAGGCCGCACTGGAGGAAGGTCCGGACTGCACAGGGCGGCGCAGCAGCTAACGGCTGTCCACCGCGAGGTGAGGATCAGAGCAACAGAGACGAGTTCAAGCGGAACGCCGATCGAGGGGCGATGTGGAGCACGCGCAAGCGGGTTCTCATGGCAACTGGTGAGGAAAAACGTCTGCTTGAGGTGAAACGGGCAATCTCTGCGCGCAGCAACACCAAATAGGCCAGCGTTGATGTGGCTCCGCGGAGCTGGCGGGTAGGTGGCACCGAGCCGTGCAGTGATGCACGGCCCAGAGGAATGGCGGTCACGCCCGGCATTTTTTCGGAGATGCCGGGTGCACAGAATCCGGCCTATCGGCTCGCTTCACACTTTATGCTTTGCACTTTATTGATCGGCGTTGTCGGACCAACCGGGGTACTGGCGCGCCACGTTCCTGGCTGTTAGCATGTCGCACATCATTCCATGAGCCGCCATGCGATACGACGCTGACCACAAGGAACGCACCCGTCTGCGGGTGCTCAAGGAGGCCGCCGCGGCCATCCGCCGTGACGGCCCCGACCGCGTGGCCGTGGCCGGCATCATGGCGCGGGCGGGGCTCACGCATGGCGGGTTCTATGCGCACTTCGGCTCCAAGGACGACCTGCTGGTGGCCGCTATCTCGCAGATGTTCGCCGAGACCTCGGCCCAGGTGGAAGCCTTCTTCGCCAGCCAGTCGCCCGAGCGTGGGCTCGCGGATTACATCAAGTTCTATCTCTCGAAGACGCACCGCGATCAGCGCGACGAAGGCTGCCCCTTGCCGGCCATGGCCGCCGATTTGCCTCGCCTGAAAGACGATGCCCGCGACGCCTTCGAGCGCGGCGCCGCCCGCATCACCACCCTCATCGCCGATCGCCTGCAGGCCATGGGCCGCGAAGACGCCGGGCCGCTCGCCGTGTCGGTGCTGTCCGAGCTGGTGGGGGCCATGGTGCTGGCGCGGTCGATCGCAGCGCCAGAGCCCTCCGAGGCCATCCTCGCGGCCTCGCGCCGCTCGCTGCTCACACGCTTGCAGTTGCACTGAGGGCTGCGAGGGGCGGGCCGAGCGCGAATGTGCGCCGGCCTATAAACTCCGTCGCTTCCATGAATCCCGACGCTCACACTCTCTGGCGCGCCCCGCGATGGGCCCTTGCGGTCTTGCTCGCCTGCCTGGGCATGCTGGGGCCGTTTTCCATCGATACCTACCTGCCGGCCTTCACAGGCATTGCACAGTCGGTCGGTGCCACGCCGGTGCAGATGCAGCAGACGCTGTCGGCCTACCTGTTCGGTTTTGCAATGATGAACCTGTTTCACGGCGCGCTGTCCGACAGCTTCGGTCGGCGGCCCGTGGTGTTGTGGGGCGTGGCCTTGTTCACCATCGCTTCGGCCGGCTGTGCGCTGTCCGACAGCATCGGCATGCTGGTGTTCTGGCGTGCGGTGCAAGGCATGTCGGCCGGGGCCGGCATCGTGGTGTCGCGTGCGGTCATCCGCGACATGTTCCCGCCCGCCGATGCGCAGCGCGTGATGTCGCAGGTCACCATCTACTTCGGCGTCGCACCGGCCGTGGCGCCCATGGTGGGCGGGTTCCTGTTCGTCCATGCCAACTGGCATGCGATCTTCTGGTTCCTCACGGGCGTGGGCTGCCTGCTCTGGCTGGCGAACTACAAGCTGCTGCCCGAGACGCTGCATGTCGACCACCGGCAATCGTTCGAGGTGCGCAATCTGCTGCGCGGCTACTGGCAGCTCGGCTCCAACCCGCGCTTCCTGACACTCGCCTTGGCGAGCGGCATTCCGTTCAACGGCATGTTTCTGTATGTGCTGTCGGCCCCGGTGTTTCTGGGGGAACACCTGCAGTTGAGCCCCGGGCAATTTTTCTGGTTCTTCACGCTGACCATCAGCGGCATCATGGCTGGCGCGTTCCTGTCGGGGCGGCTCGCCGGACGCATGGCCCCCAAGGTGCAGATCCGCAGCGGCTTCTTGATCATGAGCGCGATCGGGTTGCTCAACCTCGCACTCAACCTCGTGTTCTCGCCGTCCGTGTGGTGGTCGATGTTCCCCATCGCCATCTTTGCCTTTGGCTGGTCGTTGATGGTGCCCGTGGTCACGCTGATGGTGCTCGACCTGGTGCCCGAGCGGCGTGGCATGGCCTCGTCATTCCAGGCTTGCATCGGCAGCCTGGCCAATGGGGTGGTGGCCGGGGTGCTGGCGCCGCTCGTCATGCACTCGCCGAAAGCCCTGGCTGCCACCTCGCTGGGCCTCATGTGCATTGGGCTCGTGTCTTGGTTGTGGGTGAAGCCGCGGCTCGCCTGACCTCCACGTTCAGTCGTTCCGGCGAACGCATCCGATGTGAAGCCATCCTGCCGGCTGCGACTGCGTGAAGTCTTCTGGGCTGAACGCAAACCGGTTTGTTCATGGCACTGCCGCGCCGGGATTTCGCCCCGGCAGGCGATCCGCTTGGAAACCGCCAAGTGGGCAAGCGGTGCGTCCTGTGAGCGTCGCCCCTGCGGGGAAGCTGTGAAGCTTGCGTTTTGGGATGCCGGGCGAAACTCGCTGCGTGGCCTGCGGCCCCTCCGCTCAAACAGTCGCCGTAAAGTCAGAAGTTGAAGCGCGCTGCGCGCGCCATCCCAAAACGCAAGATTCACAGCCGACGCTCAATGGCCGCCACACCAGCCAAAGCAACACCAGCAACGCCAGCCGGGCCTCGCTTCGCATCGTGCTCGATGAGGCCCGCGTTTCGCCTCGGCATCCTCTCAACAAGCCCCCTGAGTCGATCGATCTGCAGCCGCGCCAGAGCAGGGTGAGTGAGTGCACCCACATGACCAAAGTCCCATCCGCTGCGCTTTGACGCCCCGAAGCCGGGGGGTTTTGGCCCTGCGGACTTGTCTGGTCACCCCTGAAACCAACATCCTGGAGTAAAACCCGCCAATGGTCGGCCTCAAGCCTTTGGCGGGGGCAACCGATAACCGAATCAGACGGCCCTGTTGTTGCCGGGTCGCTCTGTGCGCAATGCCCTGGAGATTTGTCATGCGATTCCAAGCTCGCCCCTGGGTGGCGGCCCTTCTTCCGCTGGTGCTGGCCCTGCCGTGGGCCAGCCACGCGCTCGATGCGCCCGCCATCAGAACCTCACCCGGCAAGCCGGCCCAGCTGACCGAACGGCCCGATGCGACCAAGGAAGTGAAATCGGTCCCGCCGCGTGAGGTGAAGGCGGCACCCGCAGCCGATCCTCTGGACCGCGTTCGCCAGCGTCTGGCCGAGAAGCTGGGGGCTGCGCCTGCCGCATCCACCGACCCGAGTGTCGTGCACGTCGTGGCACGTTCCAGCGCCAGCCCGGCCGCAGGTGCCACACGCGCCATGGTCCCTTCTGGCACCGGGCACGGCGGTGTGAGCGACAACGGCACGATCACGCTGCGCCCTCGTGGCGGGCAGGGGCCTGTTCGCGCCGTGCCTCACCGGGCACCGGTGGTGGCCTGGTCGTACGAGGGGGCCGGCGCACCCGATCGCTGGGGCCAGCTCCGGCCCGAGTACGCGCGCTGTTCCACTGGCAAGCGCCAGAGCCCCATCGACATCCGCGACGGCATCGCCGTGCAGCTCGACCCGGTTCAATTCGACTACAAACCCAGCGGCTTCGGTGTCATCGACACCGGCCGCACCGTGCAGGTGAACGTCGAGAAGGGCAACTTCATCCATGTGGCGGGCCGTCGCTATGACCTCGTGCGTTTCGATTTCCAGCGCCCGTCTGAAGAGCGCATCAACGGCCGCCAGTTCGACATGGGCGTGCACCTGGTTCACAAGGATGCCGAAGGCCGCACAGCCGTCGTGGCGGTGCTGCTGGAACGCGGTGCCGAGCAGCCGGTCGTGCAGTCGGTCTGGAACAACCTGCCGCTGGAAAAGGGCGAGGAGTTCGCGGCGCAAACGGGCGTCGATCTCACGACCCTGTTGCCATCGGACCGCCGCTACTTCACCTACATGGGCTCCATGACCACGCCACCCTGCCAGGAGGGCGTGCTGTGGATGGTCATGAAGCAGCCGATCTCGGTGTCGAGCGAGCAGCTGGCCGTGTTCTCGCGCCTCTACCCGATGAATGCACGGCCCATTCAGGCGGCCAGCGGCCGGCTGATCAAGGGGCCGAACTGAGCGTGTCCGGTGTGCGGCCCGGCTGTTGCTCGGGCTCCGCGCGCATCAAGGCCCACGCCAAGCGAACCAGCTCGTCCTCGAAGTCCTGAGTTCCGAGCAGCGGCGACTCTTCCAGCGAGGCGCTGCGGATGGCCCCCATGACCGCCCGCGTGGCCACGAACATCATGGCCGGCGAGGGCGGGCGCAGCGCGGGGTCTTGCAGCTGGGACATGGCCACCGCAATGTGATCGGCGCCTTCGCGCAGGGCTTGCGTGATGTTGTCGTGGTGGTCCATGCGCCAGGCCAGGCGGATCATCGAACGCCGCACGCGATGGCCGGTGCCGAAGGCTTCGATCAGCGCCCGCACGCGCTGGCGCATCACCACCTTCGGGTCGCTTTTCTCCTGCACGGCCTTCAACAGCATGGCCTGCATCTCGTCCATCACCCGGCGCCGCTCGCGGGCAATGAGGGCCACCAGGATGGCCTCCTTGGTCGGGAAGTACTGGTACAGCGTGCCCACCGAGAAGCCCGCCTTCTTCGCCACCTTGTTGGTGCTCAATCCCGCTTCGCCCTCGGCCTCCACAATCTGAGCGGTGGCCTCGAAAATGGTGGCGATGGTTTGCTGGGCACGCTCTTGCGTAGGCTGCTTGCGCATCACGGATGCTGGGGAAGATGGGGTGCCAGACGGGGGCGTGCGGGAGCTGAACGGCATGGTCTCGAACCTGAGCAATTGCTGAGCGGGAAGCGAGTTGGAGGAGCTCCAACAAAACTGAATAATGCTCACATTGTTCAACTTTCGCAAGACGACTCGCCATGACTTCACTGTCCACGACGGCCCCGGCCACTCGACTTCGCGAGATGAACGAGCTGCCCGGTCCCCGCACGCTGCCGCTCGTGGGCAATGTTTTCCAGATCGAACGCAACCGCGTGCATCAGAACGTGGAGCGATGGGCGCATGAGTTCGGCCCTTTGTTTCGAATCAAGTTCGGGCCAGCCGAGTTCTTGGTGGTCACCGACCACGAGCACGTGGCCAAGTTGCTGCGTGATCGCCCCGATGGTGTGTTGCGTCTGGGCCGCACCGCCGCCATTGCGGCAGAGCTGGGTTTCGACGTCGGGCTGTTTGATGCAGAAGGTGAGGTCTGGCGCCGCCAGCGCCGCATGGTGATGGCGAGCTTTGCGCCCGGTCACGTGCGTTCGTACTTGCCTTCGCTGAACAAGGTGGCTCAGCGCCTGAAGGGCCGATGGGAACTGGCTTTTCGCCAGGGGGGCGAGATCGACCTTCAGGCCGACCTGATGCGTTTTACGGTGGACGCCATCGCCGGCCTGGCTTTCGGGGCCGACATCAACACCCTGGAATCGGACAGCGAGGTCATTCAGCGGCACCTCGACAAGGTTCTGCCTGCCTTGTTCACGCGCTCCTTCTCGCTGTTGCCCTGGTGGCGTGTGTTGCGCACGCCCGCCGACCGCCGGCTCGAACGCAGCGTGGCGGCCTTGAAAGAGGCCATTGCGGGCTTCATCGCGGCGGCGCGGGCCCGCCTGGAGGCCGACCCTGCCCGCCGCGCCCAGCCGCGCAACCTGCTCGAAGCCATGCTGGTGGCGGCTGACGAGCCGGGCAGCGGCGTGGGCGATGCCGATGTGGCCGGCAACGTCATCACCATGCTCGTGGCTGGTGAAGACACCACGGCCAACACGCTCGCGTGGATGATCCACTTGCTGCACCGGCACCCTGAGACGCTGCAGCGGGCGCAGGCGGAGGTGCGGGCTCTGCTGCCAGCCGACGGCGAGCCCACGCTGGAGCAACTCGACTCGCTCAGCTACCTCGATGCCTGTGCGATGGAGACCATGCGCCTGAAGCCGGTCGCGCCCTTCATGCCGGTGACGGTGGTGAACGAGACGGTGATCGGTGATGTGCGGGTGCCGGCCGGGGGGAACGTCTGGTGTGTGCTGCGGCACGACAGCCTGTCGGACACCCACTTTCCTGAAGCCCACGCCTTTCGCCCCGAGCGCTGGCTGACGGCAGAGAGCGATGCCCAAGCCCACAGCAGCGCCAAGCGGGTGGCCATGCCGTTTGGCGCGGGGCCGCGCGTGTGTCCCGGGCGTTACCTGGCGCTGCTGGAGATGAAGATGGCCATGGCCACGCTGCTGCAGCATTTCGAGATCCAGTCGGTGGAGGCACCTTCGGGCCGGGAGGCGGAGGAGCTGATGGCCTTCACGATGTCGCCCATCGGCCTGCGCATGAGGCTCAAGTTGCGCGCACAGACTGCTTGAGCCGGCGCACCTGAAAGAGGCGTCTTGGGCGCCGGATGCGCCAATGTCGTGCCCCGAGGTGCCCAAAACACGCCCAGAACGGGTTCTTTGTTCGCCCCAATTTGGCACAGTTTCTGCTTCCGCATGGTGCTTTTGGGACGCTTTAGGTGGTTTGTGTGCCAATGTGGTGCGCTTCGCCGGCGTCGTTTGCAGCCGAGACGCCTCATGGAACAACTCAAACAGGGCACCGACACCCTTTTCATTTTGCTGGGCGCCATCATGGTGCTGGCCATGCACGCGGGCTTTGCCTTCCTTGAACTGGGCACGGTCCGAAAGAAAAACCAGGTCAATGCGCTGGTGAAGATCCTGGTCGACTTCAGTGTGTCGACCATCGCGTACTTCTTTGTCGGCTTCACCGTGGCCTATGGCGTGCAGTTCTTCAGCGGGGCCGAGACCCTGGGGCAGAAGCAGGGCTACGAGCTGGTCAAGTTCTTCTTTCTGCTGACCTTCGCCGCGGCCATCCCCGCCATCATCTCGGGTGGCATCGCCGAGCGGGCGAAATTTTATCCGCAGCTCATTGCCACCGCGGTGATCGTGGGCCTGATCTATCCGGCCTTCGAGGGCGTGGTCTGGAACGACAACCTCGGCCTGCAAGCCTGGCTGCTGGCAGCCACAGGCCACAAGTTCCACGACTTCGCGGGTTCGGTGGTGGTGCACGCCGTGGGCGGCTGGCTGGCCTTGCCGGCCGTGCTGCTGCTGGGCGCGCGCAGCAACCGCTATCGCAAGGACGGCGCCATTTCCGCGCATCCGCCATCGAGCATTCCGTTCCTGGCCCTCGGCGCATGGATCCTGGCGGTGGGCTGGTTCGGCTTCAACGTGATGAGCGCGCAGAGCATCGACAAGGTGTCGGGGCTTGTGGCCGTGAACTCGCTGATGGCCATGGTGGGCGGCACCTTGGTTGCCATGGTGATGGGACGCAACGATCCTGGCTTCGTCTACAACGGGCCGCTGGCCGGTCTCGTGGCCGTGTGTGCAGGCTCCGATGTCATGCACCCACTGGGCGCGTTGGTGACGGGCTGCGTGGCGGGTGCCATCTTCGTCTGCATGTTCACGGCCACTCAGAACAAGTGGAAGATCGACGACGTGCTCGGCGTGTGGCCGCTGCACGGGTTGTGCGGCGCCTGGGGTGGACTGGCGGCCGGCATTTTCGGCAGCAAGGCCCTCGGCGGCCTGGGTGACGTGAGCTTCGTGGCCCAGCTCATCGGCACGGTGCTCGGCGTGGTGTGGGCCGGTGGAGCGGGCTTCGTGGTCTACGGCCTGCTGAAGAAGCTGCTCGGCCTGCGCTTGTCGCAAGAGGAAGAGTTCGAGGGCGCCGACCTGTCGATCCATCGCATCACCGCGACGCCGGAGCGCGAAGCCAACTGGTGATGAAGCCCCCACGTCCCTTCGGTCCTGCCCCCCGAGGGGGCGCCTCGCATAGGGCCGGGAAACCCGTTCCTTCGCGAGTGGCTTGATGGGTCGGCCTCGCTTCGCTTTGACCTCTCAGGCCGTGCAACTTGCGCTCTGCTTCGACCCACACATTCACGGACCTGCCGATGGAGTGCAGCGCCGGATCTCGTGTGGTTGCTGTCCATACGCTGGCGGCCCCGGCCAGAGGCCCCGGAGGTATTCCGGAGGCCGCTTCGCGAGCGCTTCGGCGCGATGCGCGGTGTGAACTGGCGCTCCCTCTGCTTGCCTGCGTGGGGAAGCGGTCTCGCGTCGCCTTGACTTGTTGTCCGCGGCGGCGGACTTATTTTCGGAACAGCGCCTTGAGCAACTTGTCGCGGTCGGGGCCTTCGGAGGCGTGCTCGGCGAGCATGCGGTAGAACTGCTCTTCGGTGGGCTGCTTGCCTTGGGCTTTCTTCACCATCACGGTGGCGATGGGGCCGATGTGGCTGGTCAGGACCTTGAGCGCGTGGGCCACGGCTTCAGCCGTCACGATGGCGCTGCCGGTGGCCGAGGCGGTGGCTTGCGTCGTGGCTGTGCCTTGCGTGCGGGCATTGGCGGTGCTGAGCACGGTCGACATGAAGGGGGCCGCTGTCGCACGGGTACCGCTGCTGGCCATGCGGGTGAAAAATTGTTGACGGTCGCTGTCGCTGGCGAGCTGTGCGCCGACGGCGGTGGTGAGGGCGGTCAAGTCGCCGCAGGTCTTGGCCGCCTGACGCACGAACACACGCGCCATCGGCCCCACGAACGAGGCCAGCACCAGCTCCAGGCGGCTCAACTCCTCGGCCGTCCAGCCGGGTGGCAGGGTCGCCGAACGCAAGGCCACTGGGGGTGGGGCAGCGGGTTCGGTCGCGCGCAGATTGTCCGGGACGGCCGGCATCGTGTGGCCCACGATCACCGTGGTTTGGGCCTCCGCCTCCGGGATGTTCTCCACCTGCTGCGCAAGGGCGGCACGAAATTGCGCGGCGCTGGCGAAACGCTGGTTGCGGTCTTTCGCCAAGGCCTTGGCCACGATGGCGTCGTAGAAGGCGGGCCGCAGTGCGCCAGGCACCTGGCTGGGAGGCACCGGTTCCTTGTGCAGGATCTGGTACATCACCGACTCGACCGAACCCTTGAAGGGCTGCTCGCCAGCCAGCATGCGGTAGAGCATCACGCCGCAGGCGAACAGGTCCACGCGGTGGTCGACCGCCTCGCCGCGGTACTGCTCGGGTGACATGTAGCCCGGCGTGCCGATGGTGGCAGTGATCTGCGTCAGGGCCATCGACTCGATGCGCGCGATGCCGAAGTCGGTCACCTTGAGCTGGCCGGTGGACGTGACCAGGATGTTCGCGGGCTTGATGTCGCGGTGCCACACGCCATGGTGGTGGGCGCAGTCGAGCGCGGCGAGCAGTTGGTCCATGATGCGCAGCACGTCGGCCTCGGGCAGCTTGGGGCAGCCTTCGAGAATCTGCGACAGCGTGCGGCCTTCCACCAACTCCATCGCGATGAACGCGGTGGTGTCGTCTTCGCCGTATTCGTAGATGGCCACGATGCCGGGATGCAACAGCCGGCCCACGGCCTGCGCTTCGTTGCGAAAGCGGGCGGCGGCCGAGGTGCCTGAGGCATCGTCGCCACTGCCGGCCAACTGGCGGTGGATGGTCTTGATGGCCACCGGCCGCTGGATGATCGGGTCGAACCCCTTGTAGACCACGCCCATGGCCCCCTCGCCGAGCACGCCGGTGATTGGATATTTGCCCAGGCGGGAAGGGTGGTTCA
>JBEGTX010000157.1:0-6147 GCA_041179165.1 Pseudomonadota bacterium
AGATCGTAGGTGGACTTGGATGAAGGCATGAGCGAGGAACGTGCGTTGGCTGTGGACCGGAGGCAATGCGGCTGGCGGGTTGCCATGGATTGTGACCGTAGGCCTGGGCAGCACGGCGCCGGGCGTGCATCTATTGTGCGAGGTCAGCGGCGCCCCACTCAAAGCCACCCTTCGGCCTTGGATGGTGAAAATTCAGCGCCGAACGACTTTCGACATCAACCGCCTCCGCAGCACCCCTTGCTAGAAATCCACCAAACAGCTCTTGAAACCCAGGCACTCCGCCCTATAATTCGTCCTGCTAGCACTCCAAGCAGTTGAGTGCCAAAGCGTTCTGCGGGGTTGAACCGGCTGGGCGCTTGCGCAAGTTCATGAGCGCACACTCGCGCTCTTTCCACTGTAGAACTCTCGTTCTGAGACACCAAGGAGATGGGTATGAAACTTCGTCCGTTGCACGACCGCGTGATCGTCAAGCGCCTTGAACAAGAAACCAAAACCGCTTCGGGCATCGTCATTCCTGACGCAGCCGCTGAAAAGCCGGACCAGGGCGAAGTCCTGGCTGTCGGTACCGGCAAGCGCAATGACAAGGGTGACTTCGTTGCCCTGAACGTGAAGGTCGGTGACCGCGTTCTGTTCGGCAAGTACAGCGGCCAGACCGTCAAGGTCGATGGCGATGAGCTGCTCGTGATGCGCGAAGAAGACCTCTTCGCTGTTGTCGAAAAATAAAGCTACTGCGCGGCTGCCATCCGTCGTTGGGCGGTGCTCGGAATCCTCACGGGGGTCTACCCCGTTCCGGTTCCTGTGCTCCGTCCGCCTAGGCTGACAGCCGCTCGCTACGCTTTCTTTTCCGACAACCGTGCGGTGAAAGAAAGCGGTTTCAGTCCATACAGAAATTCGGAGTTATCACATGGCAGCAAAAGACGTCATTTTCGGCGGCGAAGCCCGCGCACGCATGGTCGAGGGTGTGAACATCCTGGCCAACGCCGTCAAGGTTACCCTGGGTCCTAAGGGCCGCAACGTGGTGCTCGAGCGTTCGTTCGGCGCCCCGACCGTGACCAAGGACGGTGTGTCCGTGGCCAAGGAAATCGAACTGAAGGACAAGCTTCAGAACATGGGCGCGCAGATGGTCAAGGAAGTTGCTTCCAAGACGTCTGACATCGCTGGCGACGGCACCACCACCGCCACCGTGCTCGCACAAGCCATCGTTCGCGAAGGCATGAAGTACGTGGCCGCCGGCATGAACCCGATGGACCTGAAGCGCGGTATCGACCGTGCCGTGACGGCCCTCGTGGAAGAGCTGAAGAAGGCCTCCAAGGCCACCACGACCTCCAAGGAAATCGCGCAAGTCGGCTCCATCTCGGCCAACAGCGACGAAACCATCGGCAAGATCATCGCTGACGCGATGGACAAGGTCGGCAAGGAAGGCGTGATCACCGTTGAAGACGGCAAGTCGCTCGAAAGCGAACTCGACGTCGTTGAAGGCATGCAGTTCGACCGCGGCTACCTGTCGCCTTACTTCATCAACAACCCAGAAAAGCAATCGGCCCTGCTGGACAACCCGTTTGTTCTGCTCTTCGACAAGAAGATCAGCAACATCCGTGACCTGCTGCCTACGCTTGAGCAAGTGGCCAAGGCCGGCCGTCCGCTGCTGATCATTGCCGAAGAAGTCGAGGGCGAAGCCCTGGCCACTTTGGTCGTGAACACGATCCGCGGCATCCTGAAGGTCGTGGCTGTGAAGGCTCCTGGCTTCGGCGACCGCCGCAAGGCCATGCTCGAAGACATCGCCATCCTGACGGGCGGCAAGGTCATCGCTGAAGAAGTCGGCCTGACGCTCGAGAAGGTCACGCTGGCCGATCTGGGCCAAGCCAAGCGCGTTGAAGTGGGCAAGGAAAACACCATCATCATCGACGGCGCCGGCGCTGCTGCTGACATCGAAGCCCGCGTGAAGCAAGTGCGCGTGCAGATCGAAGAAGCTTCGTCCGACTACGACCGTGAAAAGCTGCAAGAGCGCGTGGCCAAGCTGGCCGGCGGTGTTGCCGTGATCAAGGTCGGCGCTGCCACCGAAGTCGAAATGAAGGAAAAGAAGGCCCGCGTTGAAGATGCACTGCACGCTACCCGCGCTGCTGTGGAAGAAGGCATCGTGGCTGGTGGCGGCGTGGCTCTGCTGCGTGCCAAGCAAGCTGTCGGCACCATCAAGGGCGACAACGCTGACCAGGACGCCGGCATCAAGCTGATCCTGCGCGCCATCGAAGCTCCTCTGCGCGAAATCGTCTACAACGCAGGCGACGAAGCCTCGGTGGTCGTGGCTGCTGTGTTGGCCGGCAAGGGCAACCATGGCTACAACGCTGCCAACGGCACGTACGGCGACATGATCGAAATGGGCATTCTGGACCCAACGAAGGTGACCCGCACGGCTCTGCAAAACGCAGCGTCGGTCGCTTCGCTGATGCTGACGACCGAGTGCATGGTTGCCGAGTCCGCCAAGGACGACGCACCTGGCGCCGGTGGCATGGGCGGCGGCATGGGTGGCATGGGCGGCATGGGCATGGACATGTAATTTGTCTGTGCTGGACCTGGCCTTCGGGCTCGGTCTGCCAAACTGCAAAAGGGCTGCTTCGGCAGCCCTTTTGCAGTTTGGGTTTTGGGTTTTGGGTTTTGGGTTTTGGGTTTTGGATGGTGCTGTGCGCCCATGGGCTGCTCGGGCGATCAAGGGCGTCGGCGCCCACTCTTCCGATGTGGACGCCATGCTGCTCGACATCGCGTTCCGGCAGTCTTTTGGGCTGAACGCAAACCGGTTGGTTCTTGCCGAGCTTCACAGCCGACGCTCAATGGCCGCGACACCAGCCAACACCAGCCGGGCCTCGCTTCGCCTCGGCTTGAACTCTCTCACGGCGATAATTCCCACGCACCACCTTTTCCCCCCGGGACCCGATGGCCTCTGCAATGCCCTCTTCTTCATCACGCAGCCGCCTTGCTCAAGTGGCCATCGCACTCCTGCTGCCCCTGGGTGCCGGACTCGTCGCCCCTGCACTGGGCGCTGAAAACGCCACCGCGTCTGCTCCCCGTCCCCGCATCGGCCTCGTCCTCTCAGGCGGCGGCGCACGCGGACTGTCGCACGTAGGGGTGGTGAAGGTACTGGAGCGCCACCGCGTGCCGGTCGATGTGATCGCAGGCACGTCGATGGGTGCCATCATCGGCGGCTTGCATGCCAGTGGCATGAGTGCGAAGGAGCTGGAGAAAGAGCTGCTCGCCGTGAACTGGGACGCGGTGTTCGCCAACCGCGTGAGCCGCCAGGAGCTGTCGCAGCGGCGCAAGGAGGAAGACTTCGACATCTCGCCGGTGATCGAGATCGGCATGCGCGATGGCGAGTGGCGGGTGCCGCTGGGGGCCATCTCGGGCCGCGGGCTGGAAACCCTGCTTCGCCGCTACACGCTGCCAGTGCGCTCGGTGCAGAAGTTCGACGACCTGCCCACGCCGTTCCGCGCGGTGGCAACAGACATGGAAAACGGCCAGGCCGTGGTGCTGAGTGAAGGCGACCTCGCGCTCGCCCTGCGTTCCAGCATGAGCGTGCCCGGTGTGTTCGCGCCCACCGAGGTGCGCGAGCGGCTGCTCGGCGACGGCGGGCTGGTGAACAACCTGCCGATCGACGTGGCCCGCTCCATGGGCGCCGACATCGTGATCGTCGTCAACATCGGCACACCGCTGTCCGGGCGCAGCACGCTGGGCTCGCTCGGGGGGCTCACCTCGCAGATGATCAACATCCTCACCGAGCAGAACGTGCAGCGCAGTCTGGCCTCGATGAAGCCGACCGACGTGCTGATCCTGCCGCAGCTGGGCGAGCTGACCTCAGGCGACTTCAACAAGACGCGCGAGCTCATCGACCTGGGCGAACTCGGTGCCGAAGCCCTGGCGGCCCGCTTGCAGACGCTGACCCTGTCGCCAGAAGACTACGCGCGCTGGAAGGCCCGCAAGGCCCGTGACACCGCCCCTCAGGGCACGGTGGCGGCCATCCGGTTTGAAGGCACCACCCTCACCAACCCCAGCCGCTTTGCCTCGCTGCTCGAGTCGGCTGTGGGCCAGCCCTTCGACCCCGCACAGGCCGAGCGCGATGCGCGGCGTCTGGCGGCGAGCGACGACTACGTGCGGGCCGACTACTCACTCGTGTCGCGCCCCGAAGGCGAAACCTTGGTCTTCGACCTTGAAGACAAGCCGTGGGGGCCGCACTACTTCCGCATCGGGCTCGACATGAGCACCGACCTGCGGGGCAAGAGCGACTTCAACATCAAGATCAGCCACAACCGACACTGGCTCACGCGCAATGGCACCGAATGGCGCAACCAGCTGCAGATCGGCAAGGTGCCTCGCATCTTCAGCGAGCTGTACCACCCGCTCAACTGGACGGTGGGCCTGAGCAACGACTGGTTCGTGGCCGGCCACGGCGAGGCCGAGCGGCGCGAGATGGCGGTGTACAACAGCACCGATGGCGAAGAGCAAGGCCGCTTCTACCGCAACACCGGCCGCGTGGGCCTGGACCTGGGGCAGCGCTGGGGCCAATGGGGCTCGCTGCGCCTGGGCCTGACCCACCTCCTGCTGAGGGTGGAGCCGCAGATCCTGTCCGTCGACTACACCGGCCCCACCAACTCGTTCACCACGCGCGAGACCGGCTTGCGTCTGGGTGTGGTGGTGGACCAGCTGGACTTCGCCAACTTCCCGCAGCACGGCTACCGCATCAACAGCGAGCTGGTGCACGGGCGACGCCGAGACAGCCTCACGGGCGATGGCTCCGAGCGCTTCACGCGGCTTGAAGCTGAAGGCAGCCTGGTGGGCAGCTGGGGCAACGACACGCTGAACGCGAACGCCCGCGTGCTGCATGCCGATCAAACGCCCGGCGCGGGCCTCGGCCGCTACTCGCTGGGCGGCTTCCAGCAGATGTCGGGCTACCTGCCAGGGCAGATCGAAGGCAACTACCTGTTGTTCAGCCGCCTGGCCTACTACCATCGGCTCGAGTACGTGCCCGTGCTGACTCGCGGGCTGTTCCTTGGCGGCACGCTGGAGGCCGGCAACGCCTGGAACAAGAGCAGTGAGGTGAGCCTGGGCGACCTGCGAACCGGCATGAGCCTGTTCGCAGGGGCCGACACCGGCCTGGGCCCTGTCTACCTGGGCCTGACCCACGCGCCGCGCGGGTCCACCGGCCTCTACCTGTTCATCGGCCGTCCTTGAGGGCAGCTTCGATCTCGCGGGCGGCGAGACCGGGCTGCTCGTGGATCAGCCAGTGGGTGGCGCCCGGAATGCGCACCACGGTGAGCTGAGGCACGTAGGCCTCCAGGCCGTTGAGCAATGACGGCCGCAGCGCGCGGTCGTCTTCGCCCCACACCACACGCGTGGGCACGCGCACCTTCACGAACTCGATCGGGAATTGCAGCGCCATCACGGGGTCGGTCGGCGACAGTGGCGGGCGCAGCGGTGAGGCGCGGTAGTAGTTCACCGGCCCGCTGAGGCCTTGCGACCAGATCGCGCGGTAGGTGTCCTTGAGCTCCTCGGTGAGCCACGTCGTCGGGTGCGTGTTGCCCATGGCGGTCAGCACACCGAAGAGATGCTCGAACCCGTTGGCACTCAAACGGGCCTCGGCGTCGGGCTCCTGCATCTCGTTCATGTAGGCGCTGGCGGCTTGCTGCTCGGGGTTGTTCTGCAGCTCGCGCAAGAAGGTTGCAGGGTGCGGCGAGTTGAAGATCACCAGGCGGCGCAGTGCGTCAGGGTGCTGGGCGGCCAGGTTCCAGGCCACCGCGCCGCCCCAGTCGTGGGCCACCAGGGCTTCGATCGGGCCGGTCCCTTGGGTCGCGGCCAGCGCGAGGATGTCGCCCACCAGGTGCTTGGGCCGGTATGCGGCCACCTCGGTCGGCGCAGACGAGCGCTCGTAGCCACGCAGGTTGGGCGCGATGCAGCGGTAGCGGCTGCTGAAGTGGGCGAGCGTCTCATCCCACACGAAGGCCGCTTCGGGAAAACCGTGCAAGAAGATGATCACGGGCGCGCCCTTCGGGCCGCTGACGCGGCAGCTGAGGGTGATGCCGTGTGGCAGGGGGATGTCGATCAGCTCGATCATGCGGGCTCCAGAGGGTGATGTGACGGTTCGCGGCGGACATCATCGCCCAG